>JAKBLB010000041.1 GCA_021832305.1 Pseudomonadota bacterium
TGACCAGTCTCAATATCGTCCGCCAACTGTGGCGTTTCGAAGAACAGAATGCCCATACGGCAGAACTGGCAGAACGGGCCAGCCGGGTCTATAAAAAACTGGTGGGCTTCGTCACCAGCATGGAACAGGTCGGCAAGGAATTGGAAAAAGCCCGCACCGTCTACGACAAAGCCTATGGCCAACTCCATACGGGCAAAGGCAATTTGATTGCTCAGGCGCGTGAATTCGAACGTCTGGGGGTATCCATCCAGGCGCACCTGCCTGAGGAACTGGTGACAAAAGCCGCACTGGAACTGGAGAGTCCCCCGGAAGATCCCTCGCCCCTGTGAGGGTCCCACCGTCCTTCTGGTAGAATTCCATCCTTTATGGGGATTGACCATGTGGTTCAAGAATCTTGTGCTTTATCGCCTCGGCGACTGGAAGGATTCGGCCGAGTCACTGAGTGAGCGATTGTCGCACCGCCCCCTTCAGTCCTGCACGGGAAGTGACCTGCAGCGCAACGGCTGGCTCCCCCCCAATGACGAAGACTTCGTTTATACCCTGCCGCCCCATCTGCTGATTTGTCTGGGCATCGAAAAAAAACTCCTGCCCGCCTCCGTGATTGCCCAACAGGCACGCCAGCGCGCCGAGGAATTCGAACATACCCGTGGCTATAAACCGGGTCGTAAACAGATGAAGGATATCAAGGAAGAAGTGACGGATGAATTGCTCCCCCGCGCCTTTTCCGTACAACGCAGAACCTATGCCTGGATCGACCCGCAAAACCAGTGGCTGGCGGTGGACAGCGCCAATCCCGGACGTGCCGAGGAAGTGCTGGAGACCTTGCGGAAATGTGGCGTGGAGTTCAGTGCTGCCCCCCTGCGCACCCGTTTGTCTCCGGTCACGGCCATGACTCAATGGCTGGTGGAAGACACGCTTCCTGCGGTTTTCACCATCGACCAGGATTGCGAGTTGCGCGCCCGCCAGGATGAGCGCATGAAAGTGCGCTATGCCCACCACTCCCTGGAAGGCGCAGAGATCCGGCAGCACGTGCAAGGGGGCAAGGAAGTTTCCCGTCTTGCCCTGACCTGGGGGCAGAAAATCTCCTTCGTGCTGGACGAAGCCCTGCAACTGAGACGCCTGTCCCCGCACGACATTCTGAGCGAAAGTTCAAACGCCGGTGAAGAAGCCTTCGATAATGATTTCACCCTGATGACCAGCGAATTTTCCCACTTGATCCGGGATCTGGTGGAAGCTCTGGACGGTGTGGATGAGCGCTGAGGCACCACAGCGAGTCCTGATTCTCGGCGGCGTCCGTTCCGGTAAAAGCGCTCAGGCCGAACAGTGGGCCAAACACAGCGCCCGTCCGGTCACCTATCTTGCCACTGCCCGAATCGAGGATGAGGAAATGCGCGCACGCATTGCTCTTCACCGTTCGACCCGCCCGGCCCATTGGCAAGTGGTCGAAGAACCGGTGGCTTTGGCAAGGACCCTGCTCGCCCATGCCCGTCCCGAGGGCCTCATCCTGGTAGACTGTTTGACGCTGTGGTTGACCAACCTGCTGTTCGATTCCGACCCGCAGTGCGCCCAGCGTGAACAGGACGCCCTCCTGGCGCTCCTTCCATCCTTGCCCGGCACCCTGATCCTGGTCAGCAACGAAACCGGATTGGGCGTCGTCCCGCTCGGAGAATTGACCCGCCGTTTCTGCGATCAGGCCGGTCGCCTGCATCAGGCCCTGGCGACTCTCTGCGACCCGGTTCTGCTGATGGTCGCCGGACTCCCCATTTTTTTGAAAGGACGCCCATGATTCCTGACTGGTTGACCCTTCCTCCTCATCCACTGGATGAAGTCGCGCGTCTGGCAGCGCACCAGCGCCAGGCACAACTGACCAAACCCCCCGGCTCTCTCGGCCAATTGGAGGAATTGGCCTGTTTCCTGGCCGCCGCCCAAGGGCGGGAACGTCCACACATGAAGCAGGTATGGATCAGCATCTTCGCAGGTGACCACGGCATCACCGAGGAAAATATCTCCGCCTTCCCCCAGGCCGTCACGGGTGAAATGATCAAGAACTTTGCCCGGGGCGGCGCAGCCATCAGCGTGCTGGCCCGAACTTTGGGCGCATCCCTCGAAGTCATCGATCTGGGCACGGTTCAGAACCTGACGCAAGTGCCTGGCGTGCATCATCTGGGGTTGGGGCCCGGCACCGCCAATTTCCTTCATGTGCCCGCCATGACCGAATCCCAATGCCATGCAGCTCTGGCCGCCGGACGGGCCCGTGTCGAAGCCGCACTGCAGACTGGCGCAGACCTCTTCATCGGCGGAGAAATGGGCATCGGCAACACGACTTCCGCCACTGCCATGGCCTGTGTCCTGCTCGGCCTTCCCCCGCAGCGACTGGCGGGCCCCGGCACCGGATTGGCTGCGGCGGGGGTATCCCACAAGATCGAGGTCATTGCCCAAAGCCTGTTGAAACATGAGCGTGCGCTCACATCTCCCTACGCCATCCTGAAATACCTGGGAGGATTCGAAATTGCCGCCCTCACCGGCGCCTACTGTACCGCTGCCCAGCGGGGTCTGCCCGTGCTGGTGGACGGGTTCATCAGCAGTGTGGCCGCCCTCGTGGCAGAACGCATGAATCCCGGGGTAGCGCGTTGGTTTTTGTATGGCCACCGGTCGTCCGAGCCCGGGCATCACGCCGTTCTTGAAGCACTGGACGCCCACCCGCTCTTGTCCCTCGGTCTGCGCCTGGGCGAAGGCAGTGGCGCCGCCAGCGCCATCCCCCTGCTGCGTCTGGCCTGTGCGCTCCATGAGGAGATGGCCACCTTTGCCGAAGCGTCAGTTTCGGAGAAGTTGTGATCTCCCATCTTCTACGCCACGGAGACACCGGACATGGGGGTTTTCGGGGACGCCTGGATGATCCGCTGACCGATCTGGGGTGGCAACAAATGGAACAAGCCGTGGCCTCCTGGCGCGGAAACCGGATCGTATGCTCTCCCCGTCAGCGTTGCCGGCACTTTGCCGAAAATCTGGCCACCCGTCTGCAGGTCCCTCTGACGGTGGATGAACGTTTCAGCGAACTGGATTTCGGGGGTTGGGAGGGACACACAGCCGCAGAATTGATCCGTAAAGACCCTCAAACATTGGCGGCATTCTGGCGTGACCCCTGGCAGCAGCCTCCCCCCGAAGGGGAAACGCTCGATCATTTCTGCCAGCGTGTCGAAGCCGGCTGGATCGAATCGATGCAGCAGTACGCAGGTCAAACCGTTCTGCTGGTTACCCATGGCGGAGTCATCCGTCTGTTGCATCATCGACTGAACCGAACCCGGCGCAGCGATTTTTTGACCTACCCGGTCCCCCACGGCTCTTTGCATGCCGTGAACGACTGGACAAAAAATGAGTCTCACCCTGCGTGAAACCCCTGCGAACCTTTGGCCTGGCCCTGCAATTCCTGACCCGCCTGCCCCTACCCGCCGGTCCTACCCCGACCCCTCAGGAGCTGGGACAGTCCCTCCTTTTTTATCCTGCCGTGGGCGCCATCATCGGCGCTCTATTGGCCGGAATGTGTGCGCTCACTTCTTATCTGGGGGTTTCCTCCAATTTATCCGGTGCGCTGATCCTGGTCCTGTGGGTCGGACTCACCGGGGCACTGCACCTGGATGGACTGGCCGATTCGGTAGATGCCTTTGGGGGTGGCCGAGGGGACCGGGGCCGCATCCTGGAACTCATGAAAGACCCTCGCTGCGGCTCTTTTGCCGTGGTCAGCGTGGTCCTCGTGTTACTGGTCAAAGCCATGGCCCTGATCACGCTGGATGCGCGCATTGCCCCAGGTTTTCTGCTGCTGCCCCCGCTCCTGGGCCGCACCGCCCTATGCCTGCTGTTCCTGACGACCCCCTACGTTCGCCCCGGCGGGATGGGAGAAGCCCTCTCCCAATACATGCCGCGCACCCCGGTCTGGGGAGTCTGCATCATGACGCTGGCCAGTGTTTTGATTGGCTTCGGACGCCCCGGTCTGGGCGCCGTCCTGGTGGCCGGGATCGCCGGTTACTGGTGGCACCAAAAACTCATGGAGCGAATTCAGGGCACCACCGGGGATACGGCGGGTGCGCTGGTGGAGTTGGTAGAAAGCGCTACGGTAGTCACTTTGGCTCTGGTGGCGCATAATTAGGGTTTTAGGACCGACTTCACCACACCATGCGCCTTCTGCCTGGGACCGCCTCCCTCTATTCCCGCCTGATGCGCCATGTGCGCCCCTATCGTTGGGAATTTTCCAGTGCCGTCGGGGCCATGATCCTTACTGCGGCCACCGAACCGTTCCTGCCGGCCCTGCTCAAACCCATGCTCGACAAAAGTTTCGTGCACAAGGACCCGCACTGGATGCATTGGGTTCCGCTCATGCTGATGGGACTGTTCCTGGTTCGAGGTGTTGCCAATTTTATCGCCAAGTTCGCCATGAACTGGGTCGGCAACAAAGTGGTCATGGACCTGCGTCAACAAATGTTCGAGCGCTTGCTCCACCTGCCTGCTCGTTATTTCGATGACCACAGTACCGGAGAACTGATCTCCAAACTGGTGTATGACGCCAATCAGGTCATGCAGGCCAGCACGACCGTGCTGACCAATCTGGTCACGGACAGTTTCGTGGTTGTGGGCCTGATGGGCTGGTTGATTTACCTGAACTGGCAACTCACCAGTGTCACCCTGCTGGTGGCCCCGCCCATCGCCTGGGTCGTCCGGAAAGTCAACCTGCGCCTGCGCCATATCAATCGCGACACCATGAGTGCCATGGGCAATCTCACCAGCGTGCTGGATGAGTCGATCCAGTGCCAGAAGGTCATCAAGGTGTTTGGGGGAATCCCCATCGAAACCGACCGTTTCCATGAAACCAGCAATTGGGTGCGGCGCCTGAGCATGAAGCAAGCGGCGGCCAGTGCGGCCAATGTTCCCATCGTCCAATTCTTTGCGGCCCTGGCCATCGCTCTCATCATCGGGATGGCTACCTGGCAGGCAGGGGCCGATCAAACCACGGTGGGCGGCTTTGTCTCCTTTATCACGGCCATGATCATGCTATTGGCCCCCATCAAGCGCCTCTCCGATTTGAGCGAATCCCTGCAGCGCGGCCTGGCTGCCGCTGAGAGCGTCTTTGCCCTGATTGATCGACCCGCTGAGAGAGATGAAGGGACCCAGGTACTGGAACATGCCCAGGGCCACTTATACTTTGAGCAGGTGTGTTTTGCCTATCCGCGCGGTCATCGTCTGGCCCTCGACTCCTTCAGTCTGGAGATACGGGCCGGCCAAACCGTTGCCCTGGTGGGCGCTTCAGGGAGTGGAAAAAGTACGTTGGCCAGTCTGGTGCCCCGCTTTCACAACCCCACGTCAGGACGCATCCTTCTGGATGGATATCCCATTGCAGACTTGACCCTGGCCAGTCTGCGCAGCAACCTGGCGCTCGTCACCCAGGAAGTGGTCCTGTTCAACGATACCGTGGCCCACAACATCGGTTACGGCCCCTTGCGCGGAACCCCGCTGGAACGGTTGCGCGAGGTTGCGCGCGCAGCCCATGCCCTGGAGTTCATCGAACAGTTGCCCGAGGGATTTCAAACCCTGTTGGGAGAAAACGGGGCACGTCTGTCCGGTGGACAGCGTCAGCGTATCGCCATCGCCCGCGCCCTCCTCAAAAATGCCCCGGTCCTGATTCTGGACGAAGCCACTTCAGCCCTCGACAGCGAATCCGAGCGTGCCGTCCAGGCGGCCCTCGATACCCTGATGGAACAACGCACTACCCTGGTCATTGCGCATCGTCTTTCCACGATTGAAAAAGCCGATCTCATCGTTGTGCTGGATCAGGGGCATATCGTGGAGCAAGGAACCCACCGGGAACTGATGGACCGGAATGGACACTACGCCAAGTTACAGCACCTGCAAGTCCTGGATCACTGATCCGCAGGAAAAGTCCGGCACTCCGGTCGGTCCAGGCACCAAAGTTTGGCATACCGGTAAAAGGTCGCGTGGGCATTGGATACGGCCAACAAAAAGCCCTGTCCTCCATCCAGAAAACTGCGGCGCAGAATGAAGGTTCGAAAAAACGCCCAGCATCCATGCCGCAATGCCTTGCCCAGGGTGGCGCGCTGTCCCTTGGCATACGCCTGACGGGCGCCCAGCGTCGAATAATGGTTGGCTTTGTCGAGGGCCTCTTCCAGGTCGACATAAGTATCGTGTTCCAGCGGGGTATTCA
>JAKBLB010000020.1 GCA_021832305.1 Pseudomonadota bacterium
GATCGGCCTCGTTCACCTGAATCCCCAGTTGATGGATTTGATCGAAAAGCATGGGGGCTATGCCATCGAGGTGGATCAGAGTGGCGCTTTGGAGGCGTTACTGGTCCGTTTGCAGCGGGACTGGGTACAGGATAGGATGCCTCGTTCTGCCCTACCCCCCTTGGGAACCCGCCAGGCAGTGGACGTCATCCTGCAAAGAAACACTGAAACGGGGGGAGTGGCATGATATTTCGTCAGGAAGTTTTCTTATGTGTATCGGAGTATCAAGCGTGAAACGATTTTCTTTCGCTTCACCCATTCGCTGGTGTGTCTACGGAATGCTGGCGTCTCTTCCCTTTGCGGTGGGCGGGGTCAATTTCTTTGGCTACCTCGTTCTGTTGATGGCCCTTCTTTCCGTGGAATGGTGGCGGGCGGTTCCACAGTTATTGAGACACCCCATGTCACTGACGGCATTGATCATGCTCCTGATCGTCGGGTTGGGGATAGCGCATTCCCTGGGACCTCATCATGAGGCCCTCAACGTACTCAATCGTTACCATAAACTCTTATTCATTCCCTTGTTGATGCCTTTTTTCCAGGAGGAAAAAGACCGGGTTCGAGGACTGAACGTATTGTGCGGTGCGTTGCTGATCAATGTGTTCCTGTCATGGACTGAGTACCTGAGGTTGACGCATATCAGTGACCCGATCTATGTGGCCGGCATGCCCAGTCCTGGGGATGCAGTTTTTCGCCAGCACATTACCCAGGGCTTGTTGTTTTGCGTCCTGGTCGTCATTGCCAGTGCCCTGGGTTGGCAAGCAAGAGGAAAGAGACGATTTTTATATTGGGGAATGGCCCTGCTTGCTGCCGGTAATGTGGCTTTCGTGATGGTGGGGAGAACCGGTAAGGCGATGCTTCCCGTGATTGCACTGTGGTTGTTGGGTGAATGGTGGTTTACACGAGACAAGAAGGCTGTGGGGCCGGAGCGGTTGGTCTTCAATGGCTATCCTCATTCCGGACAAAGGGCAAAGTTTCAGGAGCGTTGGGTGCTGATGCTCATCATCGGAATTGTGCTGGGCAGTACCCTGTGGAGTCTGATGAACCCTTCAACGATGCTGGGCACCGTGCTTCAGGAGGTCCGGCAATCCCATCGGACTGGCGCAGATACGTCGCAAGGGGAGCGGGTGGAGTTCTGGCATAAAGGGGTCCTTTTATTTCTGAAGCATCCCTGGCTGGGGTCGGGAACCGGATCGGTTCTGACCTTGACACAGGAATTGGCCAAAAACGAGACTACCCCGGTCAACCGATTGGCGACTTCCAATTTTCATGATGAGTACCTGATGTGGGCAGTTCAGTTTGGCATGCCCGGTTTGCTGGCCATCGTGGCTTTTTTCATGTTTTATCTGCGCGCCGGCCGCCAACCGGGACTATCCGGACAAGTATTGCGTGGGGTTGGGATCCTCTTTGCTTTTGGCTGCCTTTATAATTCATTTTTGGTTGATTTTACAGAGGGATACAGCATCGTTTTGCTGGGAGGTGTATTGATTTCGCTATGAAACTGATTGAGTGTCCAGACATGATGGTGAGGATGCAGGAGGTTCATCTTCCAACTTCCCTGGCTTTTTGTAATCCGTCCATTGTGGCCGGGGAAGAGGGTTGGTGGGTGCTGGTGCGAGCCCTCGATCCCCTACCCTATCATGGAACTCAACAGGAATGCCTGAGCAGTGAAAACTGGTTGCTTCACTATGCGGATGATTTTACGCTGAAGTCCACCCGTAAACTGGATGACCAGAAAATCCGGCAAACCTGTCCATCTGCCAGGAATGGCTTGGAAGATGGACGACTCTTTCTTTGGAAAGGAGAGTTATGGGGATTGTTCAGTGGATTTCGGCGGGAGAACGAAAGTTTTTATAACACCATGATACTTGCCAGGATCAGGGAGGGTGAATGGGCAGACCCGGTAGTACTTCCCTCCCCCCATTGCCATGACCGGGAAAAAAACTGGATGCCCTGCGTTCGGGAGGATGAACTCTACTTGTTCTATTCGACCCAACCCCTGGAGGTTTACGTTTATTCAGGGGGTGAACTGCGTCCGGCGGCGGAAAAGTTGGGGGTGAACCCCAAGTCCCGGATTGCACCGATCCGGGGCTCCCTCTTGTCAGGTTCTTCCCAGGTCATTCCTTGGGAAGACGGCTGGCTTGCCGTGACGCATCACCGCAGAAAAGCGCCCCTCCTTAAAAAACTGCTGATGAAGCACGTCACCCTTGTCAGGTTCTTCCCAGGTCATTCCTTGGGAAGACGGCTGGCTTGCCGTGACGCATCACCGCAGAAAAGCGCCCCTCCTTAAAAAACTGCTGATGAAGCACGTCACCCGAGATTCAGACTATCAACTCAAGAAAGTTCTGTTTGACCATTATCTGTTGCGCTTCGACGAGAATTTTAATTTGCTGCAACGCTCAGAGGCTTTTCAGTTTGAAGTGAAGGGAGTGGAGTTTTGTGCCGGGATCGCCACCAAAGGTCAGAGGGTTGTGATTTCTTACGGGGTTCGAGACCGAATTTCACGGCTTCTGGAAACTCGGGTAGATACGCTGAATTCTTTGATCAAGGCGCAAGTGCCAAGGTCTGAATGACGTCCAGAACGGCATTGACCGGTAAGGTTTCCAGACACAGGCTTTTGCTGTGGGCATGGCGGTCACATCCCTCTTGGTGGCAGGGCACGCAAGGCCCTGATCCCTGGATGATCCAGACATTCCCTTGATGTTGGCTTCCTTGGCGGTGCCAGGGTTGCTGTGCACAGTCCTGGGTTGCAGGCCAGGGGCCCCACTTGACCGGATTGGTGGGGCCGAAGAGAGTCAGTGTGGGGATGCCCGTCGCAGCAGCCAGGTGTGTGATCCCTGTATCCGGCCCCACAAAAAATTGTGCTTTTTTGATGAGATCGGCGGTTTCAGCCAGGGATAGGGTTCCTGACAGATCGAGAGCGGTGGTGCGTCGTGCAATTTCCCGAACCACTGTCCGCTCATCTGGAGCGTGGCTGCCGGTGAGTACGACGAGCATGGATTTCTTTTCAATTTCCTGGACCAAGTGGATCCAGTTCTCAAGCGGCCAGGATTTATAAGTAAATTTTGGATAGGGATGGACTACGGCGTACTTTTTTCCGTTCAACTGAACGGGGATGGACCCCCCGGCGGTGGGGGGCACCACGGTGCAGTCGGGAGGAATGCCCAGGGGTTCCAATAATCTCAGGTTATGAGGGATGGTGTGCAGTGTTTCGTCATCGAACAAGAGCGCATGGGTGAGCAAACGGCGAGAAAAGGATGAGGTATGGGCATTGATGAAGCCCAAACGGATAGGGGCCGCCAAAAAGGCATGGAACCGCGCCCGATCTGAAGAGACCGGGCTCAGGGCATGGGTATAACGACGCCAGAGCCCATGCCATTCCTTGAGGCGGTTCCACAGGGTGGTTCGGTGTGGACTTTCGATGATTTCATCGATATCCGGGTTGCCTTCCAGTACATTGGCCATCCCTTTCAACACCAGTACGCCGATTCGACTGTCCGGGTACGCTTTGCGCAGGGATCGTATGAGCGGCGTCGTGAGTAGAACGTCTCCGATGCGCAGGGTACAGAGGATCAGGAATCTTTTTTCAGGGAGATCAGAGGTCATGGATGGGGGGGAAGCGCGAGAGGAAGTCCCGAATCAGGGTCCAGAAAAAGAGGGGGAAGCGGCGTTGGACGGGTGAAATCGAAGAGGGGCATCAGGTTTCCCGCATCCTTGTCGAAAGAACCCTGGCCCAAGCGTGTCTCGTGCAACCAATTATCTTCGATGAAGCGAAGAAGTGAGGTCTGGGTCAAGGGCGTATGGTCTACCCAGTTGGCCCTCGCCCAGGGGGACAGGACCAGCAAGGGAATGCGCGGACCAGGGCCACAGCGGCCATTGACGGGGTGACCCTCGATGCCGAGGGGGGTGTCTCCTGATGAACCACAATGCCCCGCACTGCTCAGGGTGTCGGCCTGGGGATCGTGGGAAGAATGAAGGATGGGTGAGAACGCATGGTCATACCATCCGTCGGAATCGTCATAGGTCAGGATGACAGCGGTCTCTTTCCATTCGGGACGACTTTGAAGGAAATTGAGCACGCGCACGATGAACCGTTGTTCATCCAAAGGGTTGGAGTAACCGGCATGACCATCTTGAAAGGCCGGGGCTTTGAGAAAACTGATGGCCGGGAAATTTCCTGCCTTGACTGCACCAAAGAAATCTTCCAGGTCATACTGATGATGCGCCGGTTCCGGCGTCACGCCGTCCGGCAGGGTTGCATGACCAATGGTGGACAGAGAGGTCGGGCGGGTGTGAAAGGGGTTGGCCGTGGAAGGGTAGTACTGAAATCCGTTGTGATGAGGCAGATAATCGCGCACCACAGAACCGGTGAGCGTGGTACTGGTTCGGGTACAGCCCGAACTGCCATTCGGGTTGACACGATTCAGGTCGAAGCCTCCCATGAAATTTCCCCAGGAAATATTTCGCCGGTCCAGCAATTCGCCGATATTGGGACCCGCCATGCGGATTCTGAGCGGTGAACGCGAACAAACATCCTCTTCCGGATCGGCATCGCCGATCAGGGTGAACATACCTCGACCATCCGGCAAGAGAATACTGGTGGGTAACGAAGGAAAGTGTTGGGAAAAAACCGGAATTGTGCCGTGGGTTTGCCCTGCCACCACTTCCAGCGCGCCAGGGGTGGAGGGTCCGAAGGTGTCCGTAAAGGTGGCGTCACTCAATGCATAGTGTTGTGCGTAGTTCCACAGGGCAGTAACGGTATTGCCGTCGTAATAGCCCATCACCGTGGAGGGGCTACCCAGCACGCCGGGGGTATGGGCCAGTCCGTTTCCGGTGGATTCGATAAAGTGATCCATGTGCCCGTGGTGGAAAGCTTCCTGCTCGTCCGTATAGGCATGGGACTGGTCGGCTGTGACCGCCTGACTCCGATCCAGACGAAAGGGGCGGGGACTGGGGTTGGGTGGCAGGGAATCGAAGCCGTTGACCTTGGGTGTATGAGGTTTGGCAAGGAAGTGGGGTGAGCCCGGAGGATTGAGTGCCTTGGGGTAAGCGCCAAAATAGTGATCGAAGGAAATGTTTTCGTCGTAAAGAATCACCAGATGATGGATCGGGGTCAGGGTGGGAGGCGATACGGGCACGGGCGGCGGTTCCTCGGCTCTGACGGGATCAATCCAGAGGCAAAGCAGACCCAAGGGTATAATGAAGTGGTGTAGTATCCTGCTCATCAATGGATCAAACTCCACAAAAAAACGGATGTGAGATTAGGCTGTTAAAATAACTCGTATCTGATGCGTACAATATTTGCTTTTTAACTTCCCCGAATCTTTTTAGCATTTAAACCCTGATTTTAACCCGGACACAGGAAAGATATTACCGTGAATACTCCATCCCCTTCTTCTCAGTCCCAACAGGTCGCCGTACTGGGTATGGGCGCCATGGGCTCACGCATGGCGACTTCACTGATTGCCGCAGGCTATTCTGTGACAGTCTGGAATATTGAAGCCTCTGCCTGCCTGCCAATCGTGAAATTGGGCGCCCGGCAAGCCGCAACTCCAGCGGAGGCTGTGACCCATGCTGAATTCGTCATCACCATGGTATGGGATGACGCTGCCTCTGCTGATGTGTGGCTCGATCCTCAAACCGGTGCCCTTCCCAACATGCAAGTGGGGTCCATTGCTCTGGAATGCGCCACCCTGACTTTGGGGCATGAAAAAAAATTGGCCGATGCTTGCGCGGCTCGGGGTATTGAATTCGTCTCTGCGCCCATGTCCGGGTCTCTGCCCGAGGCTGACAATCGTACGCTGATCTTCACTGTAGGAGCGTCGGATGCCGCAATGGTCCGGATTCAGCCGCTGTTGCTGGCCATGGGCAGTAAAATCAATCATGCGGGGGGTCCGCTCGACGGGATTTCCGAAAAGTTGATGATCAATGGCAAGTTGGGTATCGAATACATTGCTGCGGCCGAGATGGTGGCCTTGATGAAAGTCGGTCATATGGATGTGGAGCGACGGTTGGCCATCAAGGCTACCACCGCACCTTTTGCCCCACGGGGATTGCGTGAAGCCCGTTTCATGATCGATGGCGACTATACGGTGCGCGTCAAGGTCAATCAGATGATCAAGGACCTGTCTTACGAAATCGATCAGTTCGAAAGTCATGGCGTCCCTTGTCACCTTCATAAAGCTGCGCGGAGCGCCTTCGAGTGGGCGCGTGACAAAGGCCACGGAGAAGAGGATTCCACCATTTTGGCCAAACTCTATGAAGAAGAAGCGCGTCAGCACGGTGCGACAAGATAACTTTTGTCAATGATCACCGGGTTGATGAGGGGCAACGCATGGCCTGAGCAGAGGTATGAATGTCAGACTTGAATGACCCACGCGTTTTTTTTGCAGCCGAACGCACGCTTCTGTCGTGGAATCGTACCAGTCTGACGCTCATGGGGTTTGGGTTCATGATCGAAAGGTTCGGTTTGTTCATGCGTCTTCTGGTGGTGCAGCATGTGCCCGTTCGCCCGGTGAGCGCTTCCCACTGGGTGGGAATCGCATTCATTCTGCTGGGTTCTCTGACGGCGCTGGTGGCTATTGTGCAGTACCGAAAAGTGTTGATCACCTTGAAGCCAGTGGAAATTCCCAAAGGTTACGCGGTCAACACCGGTATTTATCTGAATGCCCTGATTGCGGTCATGGGGTTGGTATTGAGTTTCGCTGTGCCGGAAAACTGAACGCATTCTGAGTCATTGCCGCAGAGGGTTGGGCAATCCAGCCCAAATTCTTTATCTCAGCCCAGGTTTGATCTGCCAGTACCTGATAGCCTGCTGGTGTGGGGTGAATGTCGTCGGCAAATAACCAGGAAGGAAGATTCTGGATCGTCGCCCCTGCCGTTTCGTTGGGTGTGTCAAGGTTGCATAAAAGGGATGAGGGGACCGTGCGGGTACACCAGGGAATGGTGACATGAGTGAAGCCATGGGTTTCCGGATGGGTGAGAAGTTCCTTGAATAAGTGATGACTGTCGAATATCTTGACAGGTTTGCCCTGTAAGTCGTCAAGGATGCGCTGGTTGAATCGATTTACCAGCAGGGACAGAATGTTGCACGGAGCCAGTGCCTCCGAGGGGTGACAGACATATCCGGCCGGTGGGGGTTGGGGAAATCCTTTCAGGGTGTAAGGAAGGCCGCGCCCAAAGGGGGTATCGGCAGAATCCGGGAGTGTATAAACCAGTACATACTGGGCACCGTGTTCGACAATCCGCAGGGTGACCCTGGCCAGATCATCGGCCGCTTGATCTATTTGATTCTGAGCATGGATGAGTGCTGTGTGATATTCCTGGCCCAGAGCCTGAGTCGCGATCTCCTGTTGACGAACCGGACCCATGGTCTGATCGCCCTGCTTTGCACTGGCTACCCTTTGCTGGACGTTTTCTGTGATATTACCCAGGAATTGGGTGAAGGCCAACAGCACGTCATTGTTTCCACCAAACACGGTGACCAACTGATCGGGCCGAAAGCGCTGGAACTGATGCAGATACTGGGAGACCTGTTGCGTCAGCGGCAGGGTCAAGGCCCCCTGATCGTGGTCGATTCCCGTGGGGTTGCTGACCATGGCCCCTCCTTCGGCAAAGTCCAAACAAAAAGCTGAACGGCGTTCTGTCCGGGAACCGAACGGGCAAAATACCGGCGTGCGAGAGAATCCGCCCTTGGGCGTGAGGTATCGACTGCCGGGGGCACCGCCGTAACCAACCAGATTTGGGGTGATTTCGAGGTTGAGCCGTTGAGCCAAGTCACCTACCCAATTTCCCGTAACTGCGCCATTGACGGTAAATTGTCCCCCTGCCGGGTAGGGTAGACCGGTGAACGGAATATTGAAAGATGTTCCCAGACCATAGGTTCGTTCCGCCAGAACAGTATAAGTCCCCATGTCGGAGAGACTGTCTCCGAAGGTAACCAGAGCAGAAAATCCATGGTTGGGCGGGGTATGAGGCGCAGGAGACCGTGTATTGAAGACAGTGGGGGTGATCGTTCCGGGTTGGGCGTGTGACGGAAGTTCCGGAGAACACCCCTGGAGACAGAGGATGGACAGGGCGAAGAACCACCGGGATCCGGTGTGTCGCAGTAAAATCGGGAGTGAGGTCATAGGGAAGATACATGTGCCAAGGGTCCAACCTCCGAAATTACCAGATATTGACTTTGAGGGCCAGAGGTTGGAAAAAAATGTGAAATTTCCAACGGCCGGGAGGGTCGCGCGAGATCGTGAAATTTGTCGAATTGTGGGAAGGAATTATCACATCGTCACGATTCAACTGTGTAGGTGGGGGTAGAATGAGCATGGAAAACATCGGGGAGGATTCGGGATGGAGAAGTTTGTGATGGGGGCAATGCTGTTGACCGCAGGGATGCTGGGGGGGTGTTCTGATTCCGTACCTTCTGCGGCACAACAAAACGAGGCCGCCGTGGAAGCGCGCATCAAACCGGTAGGGGAAGTGGCCATGGCTCTTCCACCCCCTTCACCCCCCGCAAACGGGAATCCGTCTTCCAGCGCCGCGCCGCCGCCCGCACCCGCTCCATGAGCGTGTATGTGATCGGGGACCTTCAAGGGTGTTTGGAACCCCTGGAACGTCTGCTTTCCACCTTGCCGCTGAGAAAACGGGATCAGTTGTGGTTTGTCGGCGATGTGGTCAATCGTGGCCCCCATTCGCTCGAGTCGCTGCGTCTGATCAAATCCTTGGGAGATCGAGCGACGGTCGTGATGGGCAACCACGACCTGCATTTGCTGTGCGTGGCGGAAGGCGCAACCCACCTGCGTCCCGGAGATACCCTCAACGCCATTCTCGAAGCGCCTGACCGGGAGGAATTATTGCGCTGGATACGCTGCCGTCCTTTGCTTCATCAAGATCAGGGGGTAACCCTGATTCATGCGGGACTACTCCCGCAGTGGACCGTGGAACAGGCTGCGTCCCTGGCCAGGGAAGTGGAAGAGGTTCTGCAGGGGGCGCAATATGGTGATTTTCTGAAGGTGATGTACGGCAATACCCCGACGGGTTGGCACGATACGCTTACGGGAGTGGAACGTTGGCGCACGATCATCAACGGCATGACCCGGTTACGCATCTGTTCCTGCGAGGGTGTGATGGAGTTTGGTTACAAAGGCCCGTTGAAGGGGATTCCTCCCGGTTTTCTGCCCTGGTTTGCCGTACCCCGGCGGCGCAGCGCAGGGCAGCGCCTGCTCTGTGGCCATTGGTCGGCGTTGGGACTGCATTGCAGTGCCGATGTGCAGGGGTTGGATACGGGCTGTTTGTGGGGTGGGCCGTTGACCGCGCTCAGACTGGAAGATGGGGTGATTTTTCAGGTGGCGGGTATGCCCGTTCGCCCGTTACATTGACTCATGCAGTCGTTGGGTGAGTGCATGCAACTGCAGCGCCAGTTGACGTCGGTCGGCACCCAGTTCGGAGGCCTTGTGGGAGGTACCCAGAAACAGTGTGACCTGACTGGGCGGACTCTTCAAAACCCGCACCAGAGATTCCATGAAGGTCATGTCTCCAATGAATGGGTACGCGGATTCACTGTGTCCCTGCGGCACGGAATAGCGCAGGGCGACGGGTAATAGCGTGGCCTGACAATCCAGAGGAGACTGCAGAAGAGAAGTTTTGAAGGGAAGGATGGTCGTGCCGTCACTGGTGGTGGATTCGGGAAAAAATCCGAGATCATCGCCCGCCTGCAAGACCTGAGTCATCGCTTTTCCCATCTCCAGAGTTTGTCGGCGGGAAGACCGGCTCAGGAACAGGGTTCCCGTCCGGGCAGCCAACCACCCAAAAATAGGCCAATGGCGTACTTCAGATTTGGAAATGAAGCGTACGGGATGGACGGAGTGGATGACGAAGATGTCCGCCCAGGAGATATGATTCGAGGTCAGCAGATAGGGCCCCGGGCCATCAGGCCAGGCTCCCCGTATCTGAACGGTCAGGCGCAAAAGTTGGAGCAGCGTACGGGACCACTGGCGGATGAGACGATGGCGTCGGGCTCGGGAACACCAGGGCAGAACCAGGGCCGTGGTCAGTACGCCGCGCAGGATATGTCCGAGCAATCCCAGAATGCGCAGGGGCATGCTCATGAATCAAGAGAAAAGCCGAATTTCTCCTGGAGTTTTTCATCGATTTGGGCGCGTGTGACGGTATGATTCTGACCACCCCGACAGGCAATCTTCAAGGAACCCAGCAAGGAAGCCAGACGCCCCGTGCGATCCCAGTTCCAGTGATGACTCAACCCGTACATCAGCCCCGCCCGGTAGGCGTCTCCGCACCCTGTGGGGTCCAGTACCTGATCCGTCGGGACAGCGGGGATGGGGATGATTTCGTTTCCGGCAAAGATGCGTGATCCTTGAGACCCTTGGGTCATGATGGCGGCATCTACGCGAGTGGCCAACTGTTCGAAGGGAAGACCGGTTTTGTTGGCCATCAACTGTGCTTCATAGTCATTGACCGCCAGCCAGGTGGCCTGTTCCAGAAACTCGAGCAGTTCCGGTCCGCTGAAGAGTGGGAGCCCCTGGCCGGGATCGAACAGGAAAGGGATTCGGGCTTCATGGAATTGTCGGGCATGCTGGAGCATGCCTTCTCGTCCATCGGGCGAAATAACGCCCATCGTGATGCCGGGGACCGTGTCGATGGTGTGGGTGTGAGAAGCGCCCATGGCCCCGGGGTGAAAAGCGGTGATCTGGTTGTCGTCCAGGTCTGTGGTGATGAAGGCCTGTGCCGTGTAACTACCGGGAATGAGTCGAACCCCCCGCAGATCGAATCCAAGACGTTCGAGACGGGTTTGATAGGGAAGGAAGTCTTCGCCCACGGTGGCCAGGATGGAAGGGATTTCTCCCAGGAGATGCAGGTTGTAGGCGATGTTCCCTGCGGTTCCCCCAAACTCCCGGCGCATTTCCGGCACCAGAAAGGCAACGCTCAACTGATGGATGCGATCTGGCAGGATATGGTTCTTGAAATGATCGGGGAATACCATGATGGTGTCATAGGCCAACGAACCGCAGAGAAGAATACTCATGGACGCTCAGTTCAGGGAAGCCAGGGCGGCGCTGTAATTGGGTTCGTCCTTGATGTCAGCGACCAGTTCGGTATGCAGAACCCGATTTTTTTCATCCAGAACCACCACGGCCCGAGCGGTCAGACCGCGCAGCGGGCCGTCGGTGATGTCCACGCCATACGTCTGATGAAAATGATGGTTACGGAAAGTGGACAGGATCTCGACATTCTTGATGCCTTCGGCAGCGCAAAACCGCGCCATGGCAAAGGGCAAATCTGCAGAGATGACCAGGATGACCGTATTGTTCAAAGTGGCTGCCTTCTCATTGAACTTGCGCGTCGAGGTGGCGCAGGTGGGGGTGTCGAGGCTGGGGACGATATTGAGAATCTTGCGTTTGCCTGCATAGTCGTTCAAGGTGCGATCGCTCAGATCCTGTGCGGCCAATGAAAAATCGGGGGCAATCTGTCCGGTCAGAGGTATCTGGCCGGCAACGGTGACGGGGAGTCCGCCTAGAGTTACGGTGGTCATGGGATTCTCCTTGTGGGTGGGGTAATGGGAAATGATAGCGTAAATCGAGTTACACGCTGTTTTGATAATCCTCAGCCGTCAGCAGTCGGGTGTAATCCTCCGCATGGTGGGGCGTGATTTTTACCAGCCAATGGTCGTAGGGTTCGGCATTGAGAACTTCTGGGTGGTCCTTCAGGGCATCATTGACCGCATGCACGGTACCGCTGACAGGGGAGGCTACGTCGGAAGCGGTTTTGACGGATTCGAGGGTTGCGCAGGATTCCCCGGCCCTCAGGATACGCCCCACGCTTGCAAGTTCCACGAACATCAGGTCACCCAGCTGGTCTTGAGCAAAATCCGTGATTCCGATGGCCAGAGTTCCTTCAGGGGTGGGTTGGACCCATTGATGGGTAGCGCTATAGCGACGGTCATTGGGGGGGTGCATGGTCACTCCAGGGGAATTCAGAGAGACGTCAGTATACCTGCTTCACACCGCCGAGACAGACCCACCCCTCCCGCTCCCCTACGATCGAAAGGAGACAATCCGGTGCATAGGCATTCTGCACCCGTTCCACTTGGGAAGACAGAATGCCGGACAGGGTCAACCAACCGCCTGTTTTGAGTTGGTTCAGGAGCAACGGGGCCAGAACCACCAATGGATTGGTCAGAATGTTGGCGATCAGCCCATCGAAGGGTGGGGAATCCGGAAAGGAGTCCGGTTCGTAAAAGGATGCGCTCACTCCATTCAAAGTCGCATTGTCGCGGGCCGTTTGTACGGCGATGGGGTCGATATCCACGCCAACGGGATGGGGCGCGCCCAGCAATGCTGCTGCAATGGTCAGAATTCCTGAACCGCAGCCATAGTCCAACACCCGTTGCATGCGCGGGGGGTGGGTGGCCAGCCATTCCAGACATAGGCGGGTGGTGGGGTGACTGCCCGTCCCGAAAGCCTGTCCGGGGTCGAGGCGCAGGTTGAGGGCGCTGGGATCGGGGGGCTCATGCCAGGTAGGTACGATCCATAGTCCGGGCGCGGCTGGGATGGGGTCAAACTGGTTTTGGGTGAGGCGTACCCAGTCCTGGTCTGCCACGACCTCGCTGCAGTGGGGGGGAATGGGTTGGGCGAGGGAGGTGCTGACCTGTTCCAGCCAGGAGGAAGCATCCCACTCCGTGGGCAGAAGTACCTCGATCTGGCAGTGGGGCCAAAGGGCCATTTCCGGACAGCCGGGTTCCCCAAATACGGGAACTTCTTCAGCGCCGGTGGCCTGGGAGGACAAGGTCACGGCCAGCGCCCCCTGCGCACTGAGCGCATCGGACCAGAGTTCAGCATGATCCCGGTCGGTATGGAGGGTCAGACAAGTCCAACTCATGACCCTTACCCTTGTTTTTCCCGAGACAACTTTTCTTCCAGGTAGTGAATACTGGTACCCCCCATCAGGAAGGCCTCATCCTGAAGCAATTTTTGATGTAAGGGGATATTGGTCCTGATGCCTTCTACCACCATTTCGGATAAAGCGATGCGCATGCGTGCCAAGGCTTGGTCGCGGGTGGCGCCGTGGGTCAGTACCTTGCCAATCAATGAATCGTAGTGAGGCGGGACGAAGTAATTCTGGTAGATATGGGAGTCCACGCGCACCCCGGGGCCCCCGGGCGCATGGTATTGCGTAATGCGTCCTGGGGAAGGGATGAAGGTGAAGGGATCTTCGGCATTGATTCGGCATTCGATGGCATGGCCGCGCAAATGGAGGTCTTTTTGCTTCCAGGCCAACTTTTCACCGGCGGCAATGCGAATCTGTTCCTGCACGATATCAATGCCTGTGATCAGTTCGGTGACCGGGTGTTCCACCTGAACCCGGGTATTCATTTCAATGAAATAAAATTCGCCATTCTCATAAAGAAATTCAAAAGTACCTGCTCCCAGATAGTGGATACGTCGGCAGGCTGCTGCACAACTTTCCCCGATTTTCTGGCGCAGAGTGGCGGGAATACCGGGCGCAGGGGCTTCTTCGATGATCTTCTGGTGACGGCGTTGCATGGAGCAGTCCCGTTCTCCCAGGTAAAAAGCATTGCCGAACTTGTCGGACAAGACCTGAATTTCCACGTGCCGGGGTTGGGACAGGTATTTTTCCATGTAAACCGTGTCGTTGCCAAAGGCGGTGCGTGCTTCGTTGCGTGTCAGGTCGAGGAAGCCGAGCAGGTCTTCCTCGCGCTCCACCACGCGCATGCCGCGCCCCCCCCCACCTGCCGAAGCCTTGATCAGGACCGGATACCCGATCGATGCGGCCAGTGCCTTGAGTTCCCTGGGGTCGGTGGGCAATTGTCCTTCCGAACCCGGGACGACAGGGACCCCTGCGGCTTTCATGGCGGCCTTGGCGCTGATTTTGTCACCCATCAGGCGAATGGTTTCCGCTCTGGGGCCGATAAACACAAAGCCGCTGTTTTCCACCCGTTCAGCAAAGTCCGCATTTTCCGACAGAAATCCGTATCCGGGGTGAATGGCTTCGGCACCGGTGACTTCGGCTGCAGCGATGATGGCCGGGATGTTGAGATAACTGAGTTGGGAGGATGCGGGACCGATGCAAACCGATTCATCGGCCAACACCACTGCTTTGGCATCGGCATCGGCTTCCGAATGAACGGCAACGGTTTTGATACCCAACTCGCGGCAGGCCCTCAATATGCGCAGGGCAATCTCACCGCGATTGGCGATCAGAATCTTTTCAAACATGGGGGTCTTCCTTTCAGGCCGTGGCGATGACGAAGAGAGGCTGTCCGTATTCGATGGGTTGTCCGTTTTCCACAAGAATATGCTTGACGAAGCCCGTGACATCCGACTCGATTTCATTCAGCAATTTCATGGCTTCGATGATGCACAGGGTTTGTCCTTCGTTGATGCTTTGACCGATTTCGGCAAATGCTGGAGCCCCTGGGGAAGGAGAGCGGTAGAAGGTTCCGACCATGGGCGATTTCACCACATGGCCTTCGCTCTCGGGAGTGGCCGAGATAACGGGAGCGAGCACGGTTTCGGTCGGGGTATGGGGGACTGGGGGTGGGGCATACGATGGGTGAAAGGCATATTGGGGAGCCGAACTGCTAAATTTGGCGATGCGGACTTTTTCCTCTCCTTCGGTGATCTCCAGTTCGCTGATGCCAGACTCTTCTACCAAATCAATCAGTTTCTTTAATTTTCTCAGGTCCATGGGGTTACGCCTTGTTCATGAAATAGTCGAGGGCCAGTTCATATCCCCGTATCCCCAATCCGCAGATGACTCCCACCGCGATAGCCGACAGGTAGGAATGGTGGCGAAAGGGTTCCCGGGCATGAATGTTCGACAGGTGTACTTCGATAAAAGGGAGGTCCACGGCAGTCAGGGCGTCGCGCAAAGACACGCTGGTGTGGGTCAACCCCCCAGGGTTGATGAGAATGGCTTGAGTCCCGTCGACGCGGGCATCGTGGATACGGTCGATCAGCGCCCCTTCCCAGTTGCTTTGAAAACAGTCCACGGATATTCCACGCGCGCTTCCCAGGGTGCGCAGACGGGCATCCAGATCGGCCAGGGTCAAACTGCCGTAAACCGCGGGCTCGCGGGTTCCCAGCGCATTAAGGTTTGGACCGTGCACGACGAGAATTTTTTTCATGTCGCGATTTTGCCTCGAAATCACAGAAAATGTCCAGAAATTTAACGAAAATCACTACTCATTTCAAAAATGAGCGCACACTGGGATAACGCCAGTCCAGACGTAACTCCTGCTTGATACGCTGGTTGTGAATGCGTCGGGATTCCTTCAAAAAACTGAGGTTGAAGGGGTCGAGGGTTTTTTCCAATTCACTGAGCGGGAGAAAAGTGGGGAGCGGTAGGTGATGGTGTTGAGCCAGGCATCGATAAAAGTCTCCCACCGTTAGGGGTTGATCGTCCACCACATTGTACACGCGTTGCGATTTTCCCAAGGTACAGGCAGCAACCACGGAACGTGCCAGATCCAGTTCGTGGATGTGATTGGTCCAAGGGTTTTCCAGAGGTAGGGGAAGGCCCTTCTGAAGTCGCTCAAGGGGTAAACGACGTTCGCCATAGATGCCGGGCGCACGCAGGATGATTACGCGACAACCCGTGCGGCGACCGAAAGCGCGCAACTGGGTTTCGGCATCGACCCGACGCCGGGCACGGGTGGTATGGGGGTGGACCGGGCTGGTTTCGTCCAGCCAGGCTCCCGCTGAAGAACCGTAGACGCCTGTGGTGCTGATGTAGACAAGCCGCTGTGGTAGACTGGTACCCCGTCCGAGCGCGGCAAGCAGGTGCCGGGTGCGCGCATCGTCCCGCCCTGTCGATCCGGGTGGGGCGAAGTGGAGTATGGTGTGTGCCAGTCCTGTGAGCCGTTGCAGGGTATGAGGGTGATCCAGGTCGCCCAGAAGCGGCACGGCACCCAGTGTGCGCCACTGGGGAAACGCCTCTGTTCTTCGGCATAGGGTAAACACAGGGCCCAGCCCCTTCAATAAGGGAAGGATGCGACGCGCCACGTTACCCGCGCCGATGATCAGGCAAGAATTCATCAGGTCATTGTAACGTCATTTACGCGAGAAAGGTCATGTCATTCCAAGTCACAGTCCAACCCAGCGGTCGCCAGTTCCAGGTGAACGATGAAGAAACCCTGCTGCAGGCCGCCCTGCGCGAAGGCGTTGGTTTACCCTACGGGTGCCGCAGTGGTGCCTGTGGCAGTTGCAAGGGAAAGGTTCTGGAGGGACAGGTGGACTATGGCGACTATCAGGCCAGCGCTTTGAGCGAGGAGGACAAGGCACACGGAAAAGCGCTCTTCTGTTGTGCGCGTCCCACCGGGGATGTGGTCATCGAGGCGCGTGAAGTGAGTGGTTTTACAGACATGCAGATCAAGAAGTTGCCTTGCCGGGTGGAAGCCATCGAACGTCCCAACCATGATGTGGTGGTGCTCAAACTCAAGTTGCCCGCCAATGAAAAATTCGAATTCATGGCAGGTCAATATATCGACTTTTTACTCAAGGATGGAAAGCGGCGCAGTTTTTCCCTGGCCAATTCACCTCATGACGCTGCCTTGCTGGAGTTGCATATCCGCCATTATCCGGGGGGGAATTTTTCCGGGTTCGTATTCAACGAATTGAAGGAACGGGGCATTTTGCGTTTCGAAGGACCCCTGGGGGCCTTCGTCTTGCGGGAGGATTCGGAAAAGCCGATCATTTTCATGGCGGGAGCCACGGGTTTCGCGCCCATCAAGGGGATGATCGAGTACGCGCGCCATAAAGGCATGACCCGTCCCATGGTGCTGTACTGGGGGGTGCAAAGCGCCGTGGACTTGTATCAACGGGACATCGTGCGCACCTGGGAGGAGGAAATGCCTCACTTCACTTTTGTTCCGGTATTGTCTGCACCTTTGCCGGAAGATCAGTGGATCGGGCGGACCGGGTTTGTCCATCAGGCCATTCTGGATGATTTTTCGGACCTGTCCCGCTATCAAGTCTATGCCTGTGGCGCATCGCGCATGGTGGAGGCAGGATTCAAAGCCTTTACCGAAAGTCGTGGCTTGCCGGAAAACGAATTTTATTCCGATCCTTTCGTGCCCTCAGGGACTTGAAGAGTCTTTGGCATTCGCTGGGAGCCCCATTCTGGAACGGATCGATGCAAGCATGGACAGGGTTTCCGGGCCTTCTTCCTGTGCCAGACCCAGGTAACGATCCCTGGCTTCGAAGTGGTGTGCTTCATGGGCGGATAGAGCGGCCAGCATCAGGCACAGAGATCGTGCTTCCTTGCCCTTGAGGGCGACCGTGGCCATTTTTTCGGCTTTCTCCGGGTGGCCCGAGAAATAGGCGGTCAGCCCTTGATACAGGGCGCCGCGCGCGCGTGTTCTCGAGCGGCGGAGATGGTAGTTGCGGATCTGTTTGGGAAGTTGCCAGATTTTGAAGAACATGTGGCCTCCCAGATTGAGTACCAGAAGAATCAGTACCAGACCCAGGACAAATACCGACAGGGAAATCTCGATGCGCCACGGGGACTGAACGATCAACACATAGCCTGCCGTGATGTTGAAAGACAGGGCAAGAAGCGTGGCGAGCGTGAAAAGAAGAAGAAATCCGATCAGTATCCTCATGGATTTCCTCCCCTGGCGGCATGTACCGCAGCCAGTGTGGCGCTGATATCGGGCAGAGGGACGCTGACCGGCGCCGTGGTCAGGAGTTGGATATTGGACTGAAAATTTTTGACCGCAGGGTTCGATGTATCGAAGTAGCGTTGAAGCCAATGCTGAGCCTCGGAGAGTTCACTGCGAAAGCGTACCTCATTGCGGGCCAGCACATCGATGCGTGCAGCGAAGAGACGTAATTTCAGATTTTCACGCAGAAAATAGGTTTGTTCGGGCGTGAGCAGGGGAAGTTCAGGCGTATCCATGCGGCGAATCCGGATGGCATTGTTCAATTCCAGCAGTAGGTCCTGGGTCAGTCGTTCCACCCAACTGGTCTGCGCATCCTTCGGAAGCGGCGGGGGTCTGGGCCGGGTATCCGAGGCCAGTGCCAAACCATCGACCTGCTGGATCAGTGAATCCAGTCGCAGGGTGATCCCGTTGGTATCAACATAAGGGAGCGCACGCAGGTGATCCATGTCCTGTTTCAGGTTTTCCCTGAGATGTGTCAAGGCAGGTTTATCCAGACGCTGGAGTCGGAGGTCGGCGGCTTCCAGAGCGGCCAGGGCCGATTGGACATTACCCGTCAATTCCAGTTGCTGGTTGGCGATGATGACCAGTTGTTCCACCTCGGCCAGAATCCAGTCGTCGCGGTGGCGCATGAGGTCTTGATAGAGCGCTGCCAGTTCCACCTGCTGGTTTTGGGTGTCGGAAAATCGTGACTCGAGCACGGCCAGACGGGTACTGGTTTCACGGCTGGTTTCGTTGGCTTGTTGAGCAAGATTTTGCACTTGCTGAGACAAATGATCCGTTTGGGACAATCTTTTGCTCAAATCCTGACGCAGATCCAGCAACTGGTTGCGTTGATAGAAGACCAGCCCTGCCAGTCCCAGAAGGATGATCAGGAGGGTCAGGCGTCCGGGTAAGTAGGACTTTTTGGGGGCAGGCTGCTCGTTAACCATGGGAATGCCCCTTTTGCTGGTAATGGGCAATCAATGCATCATCCCCGGGAGAGAGTACCACGGGATGGGGGAGTCCGAGCGCGCGTAGCGCCGTGGCGATGCGTGGATGACTAACGATGAAGGGCCGGGTTGCCAGGATTTCCCGTTGCGCTGGCGAGGCCATGGCCCACAGATTATGGAGGGATTCAGTGCTTTGCACCGAGATGGAAGCACCGGCCTGCAAAGCCTCATCCAATGTTTCGGGGTTGCTTTGGGGTACCTGGCGGACGTAGCATTCGATGTAGCCTACCTGGGCTCCTCTCTGTTCCAGGGCTTCTCTCAGCCATTCCCGTCCTCCGCGTCCCCGTATGATGGCGATTTTCCGGTGATCCATCCTCTGGAACAGGGGGAGTGCCAGCAAAGCTTCGCTATCGGAGCCTTGCTCCGGGCAGAGTACAGGGGTTCCGCTGGCTTCCTGCAGGCGTCGTGCCGTGGCCAGACCGACCGCAGCCAAACGAAGGGTTGCTGTGTAGAGGGGCGCAAGAAATGTCCAGCCTGCATGCACGGCATTGGCGCTGACAAAAATCCATAGTTCTGCCTGAGCCGCCCAGGACAGGGATTCTGCCGTGGGTGTCAGGGGAGTGATGCCGATGGTTGGATAGACCCAGGAGTGAATTCCAAGCGAATTCAGACGTTCTGCTAGGCGAGCGGCTTCGGCGCGGGGACGGGTGATCAGCAACCCGGTCGGCATGGTTTCAGGCTCGACAGGCGTTCAAAATGTCTGCCGCTCCCTGATCGAGCAGGTCTTTGGCCACCGCATCCCCGAGCATTTTGTACCGGGATAGTGGGGCGCTTTGGCAGGCACGGACAATGCGCGTGCCGGCCGGATTGCCCACGAAGGCGCGCAGGGTCAGGACATCGCCTTCTGCCTCGGCAAAGGCGCCCAGCGGGACATCGCAACTGCCTGCCAGACGGCAGGAGACGGTGCGTTCGGCAAAGACACAGGCTTCGGTGGCCGGATCCACCATGGCGCCGATCCAGTTTCCCAGGGTCGGATGGTCGGCTCGAAATTCCAGGCCCAGTGCACCCTGCCCTACGGCAGGAAGGCTGTCCGTCGTGTCGATGAGCGAGCGAATACGTTCCGTCAAACCCAGGCGGCGCAGACCTGCCGCCGCCAATATGATGGCTTGGTACTGACCTTGGTCGAGTTTGCGCAGACGGGTGTCCAGATTGCCGCGCAGCGGGCGGATGTCGAGGTGGGGGAAGCGGGCACGGATCTGGCATTCGCGCCGCAGACTGGCGGTCCCCACGATGGCACCGGCCGGTAAGGCGGCGAGGTTTTCATGATGATTGGAGACAAAGGCATCGCGCGGGTCTTCGCGCGGTCCTGCCACCCGCAGGACGAGTTCATCGGGACGGCTCATCGGGACATCTTTCATGGAATGCACGGCCATGTGAGCTCGCCCCTCCAGCATGGCCAATTCCAATTCCTTGACGAAAAGCCCTTTTCCTCCCACGGCAGAGAGGGTACGATCAAGGATTTGATCACCCGTGGTGGTCATTCCCAGCAACGAGAAGTGCGCAAGGGGATATAATCCTGCCATTTGTTGCTGGATATGTTCGGCTTGCCACAGGGCTAACCGGCTTTCACGAGTGGCGATGATGATTTCTGGAGAGGGCATGATGAAGAACACAATGAGTGCATCCGAGATGTGGAATTCTAGCATGAAGGATGCCTTGAACGGAGGTCGGACATGACTTCTTCCTCCAGTTTGGACAAGGACTTGCCTTTGCGCGACGATATTCGCTTTCTGGGCAGAATTCTGGGCGATACCTTGCGCCATCAGGAAGGCGAAGTCATTTTTCAGTTGATCGAGGGAATCCGCCAGACTGCCATTCGCTATCGTCGCACCGGAGACGACAGGGCGCGGATCCAACTGGAACACGGTCTGGATGGGTTGAGTCCGGAGGACACCATTGCAGTGGTGCGTGCTTTCAGTTATTTCTCTCATCTGTGCAATATTGCGGAAGACCTGCACCATAACCGGCGCCGCATGGCCTATTCCCAAGCCGGTGCTCCGCCTCGCGAGGGCAGCATCGCGTTGGCTTTGCAACGTCTCAAGCGGGCCAATGTAGATGCGGCCACGGTGAGAAGATTTTTTGAGCGGGCCATCATTTCCCCAGTCCTGACAGCGCATCCCACGGAAGTACAACGCAAGAGCGTGCTCGATTGCCATCTGTTGATCGCCAACCGGCTGGAAGAACGGACCCGCATCGCCCTGACTCCTGAAGAAAAGGAAGCCAATGATACTGCCCTGCGCCGGGCGGTTTTGACCTTGTGGCAAACCAATGAATTGCGCACCTTCAAATTGCGCGTCCATGACGAAATCGAGAATGGATTGTCTTATTATCGTTACACTTTTCTGCGCGAGGTGCCGCGTCTCGAGTCCCAAGTGGCTGCGGCCCTGGAGAAAGATCCGGAATACGCCAGCATTGCTCGGGACTTTCCCTCCTTTTTGCGCATGGGTAGTTGGATTGGAGGGGACCGCGATGGAAATCCCTTCGTGACCGCAGAAGTCACCCAACATGCTATGTGTCGTCATAGCGCCGTGGTCATGGAGTTTTACCTGACCCAGTTGATGACCCTGCGCGGCGAGTTGTCTCTTTCCTTTCGTCTGGTTCAGGTGTCGCCGGAAGTCATGGCATTGGCCGAGCGTTCGCCGGAACGTACCGACAGTCGTCTCGAAGAACCCTATCGACGCGCCCTCACGCATATTCATGCGCGTCTGTTCCAGACCGCCTTGCGTCTGGGGTGTTTTAGTCAGAACGAAGAGGTGGACGAGGCAGATCCCTACGAGTCGGTGGAAGAATTTTCTGCGGATCTGGAACTGTTGAAAACTTCACTGGTGGGCCATGGTTCCGGTTTGCTGGCCGATGGGCGCCTGAGTTTGTTGATTCGCGCCATTTCGTCCTTCGGGTTTCATCTGGCCCCCCTGGATTTGCGCCAGCATTCCGAGTTTCATGCCCACACGGTGGCAGAATTGTTGACTCAGGGAGGCGTGGGGGTGGACTATCTCGCGCTGAGCGAATCCGAACGGATGGATGTGCTGGTGCGCGAACTGGAAAGTCCCCGTCTGTTACGTTCCCACGTTTCCCGGTTTAGCGAAGCGGTGCAACGTGAACTGGATGTTTTTGACGTGACTCGAGAAATTCATCGTTCGCTCGGTCCGCAGGCCTTGCCCAACTACATCATCTCGAAAACCGACAGCGTCAGCGATTTGCTCGAGGTAGCCCTGATTCTCAAGGAAGCGGGCTTGCTGCTGCCCGGAGAGAACCCCCGATTGGGCATGAACATCATTCCGTTGTTTGAGACCATTTCCGATTTGCGCGGCTGTGGCGAGATCATGGAGCGGTTATTTTCCTTGCCCGTCTATCAGAAGTTGCTGGACAGTCGTCAGCGTACCCAGGAAGTCATGCTGGGATACTCCGACAGCAACAAGGATGGCGGATTTTTGACGGCCAACTGGGAACTCTACAAGGCAGAAAAGATTCTGGTGGAGATTTTTTCCCGTCATGAGATCGAGTTGCGTTTGTTCCATGGACGGGGTGGCTCGGTGGGACGCGGCGGCGGGCCCAGTTATTATGCGATTCTGGCGCAACCCGCCGACAGCGTGAATGCCCAGATCCGTGTGACGGAACAAGGTGAAGTCATTGCCAGCAAGTATTCTGATCCTGGCATCGGACGACGCAATCTTGAAACCCTGGTGGCAGCCACGCTGGAAGCCACCTTGCTGGATCGGGATCGAGACCTGCAAGGACGGGAGCAGTTCTATACGCTGATGGAAGAATTGTCAGTCTATGCCTTTGAACGCTATCGTGCCTTGGTGTATGAGACGCCGGGATTTGAAAGTTTTTTCCGGGAGGCGACACCCGTCAGTGAAATTGCCGAACTCAATATCGGCAGTCGTCCGGCAGCACGTCGTAAAACCCAGAGAATCGAGGATTTGCGCGCCATTCCCTGGGTATTCAGTTGGGCTCAGTCGCGCATGATCCTGCCGGGGTGGTATGGGTTTGGCAGTGCGGCGGCGCGTTTTTGTACGGCTCATGCTGAAGGGTGGGAGTACCTGCGCCGCATGTACCGTACCTGGCCATTCCTGCAGGCCCTGCTTTCCAACATGGACATGGTCCTGGCCAAGACCGATCTGGTCATTGCCCAACGCTACGCCCGCCTGGTCAGTGACGAAGCATTGCGCGAGGCAGTTTTCCACGAGATTCGTACGGAGTTTGAATTGACGACCCATGCTTTGCGCGAAATCACCGGGCAGAAAGAGTTCCTGGAGTCGAATCCAACACTGGCCCGGAGTATTCGCGAACGACGCCCCTACATGGATCCGCTCAACCACCTTCAAGTAGATCTGCTGCGTTCTTTCCGTGCGGGAGAGGAAGGAGAAGACGTGAAACGCGCCATTTATTTGACCATCAATGGGGTGGCGGCAGGATTGCGTAACAGTGGTTGATACATCCGTACGCGGCGATTCACTCGCCATTGCCGTGTTGACGGGGGGCGTGAGCGCCGAACGCGATATTGCCATTGCCAGCGCCGTGCAGGTGGTGGAAGCATTGCGGCGCCGGGGGCAGTGGGTCCGGGTGGTGGACACGGCTCAGGGTTGGCTGACGCCGGCGCAAGAAAGGGAATTATTGGCTCAACGGGTCGGTACCCGTCACTCCGGGGAACGGGCGCTGTCGCGAGGTATCCCTTCCTGGCTGACACTGCCGGAGGATTTTTTTCCGGATCTGTGGTTTTTGGCGCTTCACGGGGGCGCTGGGGAGGACGGGCGGATCCAGGGGTTACTGGAAATGACCGGTATTCCTTATACCGGCAGCGGCGTGTTGGGGAGTGCACTGGCCATGGACAAGGACGTGAGTAAGCGCTTGCTTCGGGAAGCTGGAGTCCCTACGCCGGACTGGTTGATGGCACCTGTGGCGCCTGAGGAGATCGAAGGGGTGCTGGGCTGGCCGGTCGTGGTCAAACCCAGCAAGCAAGGTTCGACGGTGGGCCTGTCGGTCGTATACACGCCGGAAGAATTGCCAGGAGCATTGGCGCTGGCATTTCAGCATGACGACGAAGTCATGGTGGAACGTTTCGTTCCAGGGCGTGAGTTGACCGGACCGGTGTTGGGCTGTCAGGCGTTGACGGTGGGAGAGATCGTCCTGCAAAAGGGAAACATTTTCGACTACGAGGCCAAGTACCAGCCGGGAGGCGCACGGGAAGTTTTTCCTGCCGACCTCTCGCCAGCCCAGACGTCCGAGGTCCAGCGCCTGTCTCTTCTGGCCCACCGCACACTCAAGTTACAGGGTTACAGTCGAGCAGACTTCCGTCTCGATGCGGAGGGGCGGTTATGGTGTCTGGAAGTCAATACCCTGCCGGGTCTGACTGCGATGAGTCTGGTTCCGCAGGCAGCGGCGGCACAGGGAATTTCCTTCGACAGCCTGGTGGATCAACTCTGTCAGCAGGCGCTTTCCAGGGCCTCGATGACTCGCAGTGCACCGTCAAAGCCGGTTTGATCCCGGATTTCACGGAAGCAGGTGGGACTGGTGAGATTGATTTCAGTCAGGTGGGTACCGATGATGTCGAGACCCGCCAATAATACGCCGGCTTTGCGCAGAAAGGGTCCCACTTCTTCGGCAATGCGCTGATCCGAGGGGTCGAGCGGCCGGGCTATTCCCCGTCCGCCCGCCGCCAGATTGCCCCGGGTTTCTCCCTGGGCGGGCAGACGGGCAAGGCAATAGGGCAAGGGTTCCCCCTGCACCATCAGGACGCGCTTGTCCCCTTCCTGAATGGCGGGAAGAAATTGTTGGGCCATGATGGTGCGCGTTTCGTTGCGGGTCAGGGTTTCCAGAATGACGGCCACATTGGGGTCCTGCTCTTTCACACGGAAGATCTCGCGTCCGCCCATACCGTCCAGGGGTTTCAGGATGATGTCCCGGTGGCGTTTCAAGAAGGTCCGAAAAGCGTCCTGGGTGCGGGCCACCAGTGTGGGGGGGCAGAGATGGGGAAAAAGAGCAGTGGCCAACTTCTCGTTGTAATCGCGCAGGGCCTGAGGCCGGTTGAAAACCCGTGCGCCCTGCCCTTCCGCCATGTCCAGAAGATGGGTGGCAAAAAGGTATTCGGAATCCACCGGGGGATCCTTGCGCATCAGCACCGCAGAAAAATCGCACAGTTTACGGAAAGAAGCTGCGCCGTGCCGTGAGACCGGGATTCCTTGAGAGGCCACATAGTCAAGGGGAAGGGTCCAACCCTGGACCCAACCCTGATCGAGTTGCAGTCCGGTGGGTTCGATGGCAAAGAGGCGGTGTCCCCGTTGGTCGGCGGCACGCATGATTTCAATGCTCGAATCCTTCTCGGGCTTGAGTTGTTCCAGGGGGTCGATGAGAAAGGCCAGATCCATGGGGCAAGGTCCGTGGGTGAAGTCAGGAGGAGAAGCGGGGCGCCATCATTTCCAACTCGCGCGCGGCAGCCAACAGTGCCAGACGGGCGACAACTCCATAGGTGTAGAAACGGTTGTGCGGGGCGTCCGGTTGATGGGTACAGTCCGCAGACATGGCTGGCGTCTGGAAGGCCAGGGGAACGAAATGGGCTCCAGGGGCATTGAGGTTTTCATCGATGCCCCGTTCGGTATGGACCCGATAAAATCCCCCCACCACGAAATGGTCTATCATGTAGACCACGGGTTCCGCAACGGCATCCTTGACGGTCTCGAAGGTAGGCACCCCTTCCTGCAGCAACACCTCATGGACTTCCTGGCCTTCCTTGATGACGGACATTTTGTTGCGTTGGCGACGATTGAGTTGATTCAATTCCTTGGGGTCCTTGATGGTCATGACTCCCATCCCATAGGTTCCCGCATCTGCCTTGAGAATCACGAAAGGATTTTCCTGGATGCCGTATTCCCGGTATTTCTGACGAATTTTTTGGAGCAAGTCGGCAACCTGGGACTGGACTTCTTCCAGACCGATCCCTTGCGAGAAATCCACTCCGGCACGATGACTGAAATAGGGGTCGACGAACCACGGATCGATTTGAATCAAGCGGCAAAATTCTTCGGCAACCTGACGGTAGGCGGTAAAGTGAAGGGATTTTCGGCGGGTGCTCCAGCCTGCCCACGGCGGCGGAACTACGGCTTGCGAAAGATTCTGGAGCAGGTCGGGAACGCCGCCGGACAGATCATTGTTGAGCAGAATGGCGCAGGGGTCAAAGTTCTCCAGAACCAGACGGGCGCCTTGGCGTCGGACGGGTTCCAGCAGCAGGAAGCCTCCCTGGGGCAAAGGCACCTCGGTGGGTTGGGTCAGTTCGGGTAGCAGGCTGCCAATGCGTACCATGAACCCTGCGCGCTGAAGAATCGATTTCAGGGACGAGACATTTTGCAGGTAATAGGGATTGCGTGTGTGATTTTCCGGAATGAGCAGGAACTGGCGGGTATCCGGGCAGATTTTCTCCACTGCGCTCATGGCAGCCTGGACGCATAGGGCATCAAATGACTTATTCAGGTTGTTGAAGCCGGCAGGAAACAGGTTGGTATCCACTGGTGCCAGTTTATACCCGGCATTGCGCAGATCCACGGAGGCATAAAAAGGGGCGGAGTGTTCCTGCCATTGGTGCCTGAACCAATGTTCGATGAGCGGCATTGCATCGAGAATCTGTTTTTCCAGAGTCAGCAGGGGGCCCGTGAGGGCGGTCGTCAGATGGGGCACCATGGGCTCATTCCTAAGGTTTAGCCGGTCCATTCTATCAGTGCGTCTGGGATAGTGCATCAGATCGGCCAAAGGAACGGGAAAGCCATCAGGGGTGAAACGCCGAGAAAATTGTTCGGAAATCAATTGAGAAAGTTCTGTAGTTGCATGGTTCCATAAAGGGTACTATAATGGTACTGTATTCAGGGAGGTTTCCTTGGTCCAATCGGGGAAATGGTATGATTCGCATCGGTAAATTGACAGATTATGGCATCCTCATTCTGACCCATATGGCGCAGGATGAGGCGCGCCTGTTTACGGCCCAGGAAGTATCCCAGGCCGTGGGCGTGCCTTTGCCCACCACGACCAAATTGCTCAAAACCCTGGTACACGGCAATCTGCTCGATTCACAGCGCGGAACCAAGGGCGGGTATCTGTTGGCGCGTCGCCCCGACCAGATCTCCATGGTCGATGTGGTGACCGCTCTGGAAGGTCCGGTTGGATTGACCGACTGCGGAACCGCACAGCAGCCAGGCGATTGTCAGCGTTCCATTTCCTGTGCCATCAAGACCAACTGGCAGCGCATCAACCAAGCCGTGCACGATGCACTGGCACAGGTGACCCTGGCGGAAATGCGTCTGCCCGCCGTTCATCCTATCCACTTACCGGCATCCCGAGCCGATTTACAGAGAGTCTGAATCATGAACTCCGTTCCCGATACCTTGGAAGGTCTGATTTCACTGGAATACCGGCATGGATTTGAAACCTCCATCGAATCGGATGAAATTCCCAAAGGGCTGTCCGAGGACACCGTACGCCTGATCTCTGCACGCAAGAACGAACCGGAATTTCTTCTGGAGTGGCGTCTCGAGGCTTATCGTCGCTGGCTCAAAATGACTCCGCCCACCTGGGCCAGTGTTCATTATCCTCCCATCGATTACCAGGACATCATCTACTACTCTGCCCCCAAGTCACAGAAGGATGGACCCAAAAGTCTGGACGAAGTAGACCCGGAATTGCTCAAGACCTACGAAAAATTGGGCATCCCTCTGCATGAGCGGGCCATCCTGGCAGGGGTGGCGGTGGATGCGGTATTCGATAGTGTTTCGGTGGCGACCACCTTCAAGGACAAGTTGGCTGAAGTCGGGATTATTTTCTGCTCTTTTTCCGAAGCGGTGCAGCATCATCCCGACTTGATCAAGCAGTATCTGGGCACGGTGGTGCCCGTTCAGGATAACTTTTATGCTGCCTTGAATTCGGCAGTGTTCAGTGATGGTTCCTTTGTCTATATCCCGCCGGGCGTGCGGTGTCCCATGGAATTGTCCACCTATTTTCGCATCAATGCCAAAAATACCGGGCAGTTCGAACGCACACTGATCATCGCGGATCAAGGTGCCTCCGTGAGTTATCTGGAAGGCTGTACTGCGCCCATGCGTGATGAAAACCAGTTGCATGCCGCCGTGGTGGAACTGGTGGCGCTGGAAGATGCAAAAATCAAGTACTCCACGGTACAGAACTGGTATCCGGGAGACAAGGAGGGGCGTGGAGGAATCTACAACTTCGTCACCAAACGGGGTGATTGTCGAGGCACGCGTTCCCATATTTCCTGGACACAGGTGGAAACCGGATCGGCCATTACCTGGAAATATCCCAGCGTGATTTTGCGTGGCGAGGATTCCGTGGGTGAATTCTATTCCGTGGCCTTGACCAATCATCGACAACAGGCGGATACGGGGACCAAGATGATCCACATCGGCAGGAATACCCGCAGTACCATCGTGTCCAAGGGGATTTCCGCAGGGTTTGGACAACAGGCCTACCGCGGATTGGTGCGCATGGCCCGTTCGGCCACGGGCGCGCGTAACCATACGCAATGTGATTCCCTGCTGTTGGGAGATCGTTGCCAGGCCCATACCTTCCCCTATATTGAAGTCAAGAACAATACGGCAACGGTAGAGCATGAGGCTTCCACCTCACGGATCGGTGAGGACCAACTGTTTTTTTGCCGGCAGCGCGGCCTGTCGGCCGAAGATGCCGTATCCATGATCGTCAATGGATTTTGCAAGGAAGTCTTCAAGGAATTGCCCATGGAGTTCGCAGTCGAGGCACAGAAACTGCTCGGGGTCAGTCTCGAGGGCAGCGTGGGCTGAGATTTGCCCCAGGGACTCAGGCCAAATTCAATCATTTCGGAACGACGGAAACACTATGTTAAGCATCAGGAATCTACAGGCATCGGTCGGCGACAAGCCGATTTTGAAGGGAATCAACCTGGACGTGAAGGCGGGTGAGGTGCACGCCATCATGGGACCGAACGGTTCAGGGAAGAGTACCCTGTCCAATGTGCTGGCGGGACGGGAGAATGCGACCGTCACGGGCGGCAGTGTGACCTATCAGGGCAAGGATTTGCTGGCACTGGCGGTGGAAGAACGGGCACGAGAGGGAATTTTTCTGGCTTTTCAGTACCCGGTGGAAATTCCCGGGGTGGGCAATGTCTATCTGCTCAAGGCTGCGCTCAATGCCCAGCGCAAGCATCGCGGATTACCCGAATTGGACGCCATGGATTTTCTGGCCCTGGTCAAGGACAAGATGAAGTTGATGGAGATGAACGAGTCGATGCTTTATCGCGCCGTCAATGAAGGTTTTTCCGGTGGTGAGAAAAAGCGTAACGAAATTCTCCAGATGGTGGTTTTGGAACCCAGTTTGGCCATTCTCGACGAAACCGATTCGGGTCTGGACATCGATGCCTTGAAAGTCGTGTCCCATGGGGTCAACAGTTTGCGGAGCCCAGATCGCGCCATGATTCTGGTGACTCACTACCAGCGCCTGCTGGATTACATCAAACCGGACTTCGTGCATGTGTTGTCCGATGGTCGCATCCAGCGTTCCGGCGGTCCCGAATTGGCTTTGGAGTTGGAACGGGAAGGTTATGCCTGGGTCGGGGATGCGACGAACGAGGGAGTGGTTGCCCCATGAACCCATTCCTTACCCAATGCCGCGCCAGTTTTGAGGCGCAAGCGACTCTGGAGACGGAAGTGGCCGAGCGGGGCCGGCGTCAGGCCGAGTGGACCCGGTTCGAGGCACTGGGGTGGCCGACGACCCGTCTCGAAGACTGGAAGTACACCACGTTGTCGGGATTGGAGAAGTTGTCCCTGCAAAATTCGGTCGAATTCGTGGAAGAGGTAAAGGGGGGCCTGCCGAGTTTGACGCTGAAAGGGATACCCGCGCCCCGCCTGGTTTTTGTGGATGGTGCGTTTCAACCGGATCAATCCATGATTGACGGACTTCCCAAGGGAGTTCACCTGCGTTTTTGGTCTGATCTCGATGCGCCGGAGCGGGAACAGTTTGTGCGTAAAATGGCGCCAGCCCGTGCACTGACGGCTTTCGGCGCACTCAACGGCGCTCTTTTTACGGAGGGCGTGTGGATTACGGTGGATGCAGGGTGTGCGCTGGAGGCCCCCCTGCATCTGGTGAAAGTGAGTCGGACGGGGCAACGCATGAGCCATGGGGCCGTGTTGCTCGAGTTGGGAGAAAACAGCGAGTTGACCCTGCGGGAACATTGCGAGGGGAGCACCGATCAGCCGACCCACAGCAATTGGGCGACGGCCATCGAACTGGCGCCCCGGGCGCGCTTGACTCTGGTGAAGGTGCAACAGGAAGGTCTCCTGTCATACCATACGGCCGCGTTGCATGCGCTCCAGCGCGCCGGTAGTCGCCTGCAAATTTTCTCCTTTGCCTTGTCTGGCGCGCTGGGACGCAATGACCTTACCCTGCGCTTGATCGAGCCTCACGCCGAATGTGTTCTCAAAGGCGTGTATCGGGTGGCGGACCGTTCCCTGCAGGATTTCCACACCAGTATCGAACATGATTCGCCGCACTGTACCAGCGACGAGTGTTTCAAGGGCGTGCTGGAGGGTACGGGCAAAGCCGTGTTCAATGGGCGGGTTCGGGTGGCACTGGACGCCCAGAAAACATCCTCACGCCAGTCGAACCACAACTTGTTGCTGTCGGACAAGGCTGAAGTCAACACCAAACCCCAGTTGGAAATATTTGCAGATGACGTGAAATGCGGCCATGGCACTACCGTGGGACAACTGGACGAGGAGCAATGGTTCTATCTGCGCGCGCGCGGGATTGCTGCAGATTTGGCCCGTACCCTGTTGATTCAAGCCTTTACCCTGGAAATTGCCGAAGCCATTCCCCACGTCGGGGTGCGCGAAGAGGTTCGGCGCTTGTTGAGCGGCACGGTTGGGGAGAGTGACCATGCTTGACCCTCATCTCTGGCGTCGCCAATTTCCCATTCTGGAGCGGAAAGTCCATGGGAAACCTTTGGTATACCTGGATAACGCCGCCACAACTCAAAAGCCTCTCGCGGTGCTGGATGCTGAACGGTATTATTTCGAACATTTCAATGCCAATATCCATCGCGGGGTGCATGCGCTCAGTCAGGAAGCGAGTGAAGCCTTTGAAGGCGCCCGCGAAAAGATTCGCGCGTTTCTGGGGGCAGCGCATGTCGAAGAGATCGTCTTCACCCGTGGGGCAACGGAGGCCATCAATCTGGTGGCTCAGACGTGGGGTCGTACCCATCTCGGGGCCGGCGATGAAATCCTGATCAGTGCGATGGAGCACCATGCCAACATCGTGCCTTGGCAAATGCTCTGTGAAATGACGGGGGCGCGACTCAAGGTCATCCCCATGGATGAGCGTGGGGTTTTGTTGATGGATCAGGTGGATCGCTTGCTCACGGAGCGTACCCGTTTGGTGGCCGTCACCCTGGTGTCCAATGCGCTAGGGACCGTGAATCCTGTGGCCGAGATCATTCGCAAGGCCCATGCAGTGGGTGCCAGGGTGCTGGTGGACGGGGCTCAGGCGGTGGCCCATGTGGCCGTGAACATGGTGGCTTTGGGGTGTGATTTCTTTGTGTTTTCCGGGCACAAGTTGTATGGTCCCACGGGGATCGGTGTCCTGTACGGAAAAAAAGACCTGCTCACGGCGATGCCCCCCTATCAGGGCGGGGGGGACATGATCTTGCAGGTCACCTTCGAGAAAACCACTTACAACCAGATACCTTACAAGTTCGAGGCCGGGACGCCCCATATTTCCGGAGCCATCGGACTGGGGGCAGCCATCGATTTTGTCCGGTCCGTGGGACTGGAGAACATCGCGGCCCATGAAGACTGGTTGCTCCAGGAAGCGACGGAGCGCGCTCAACAGGTCAAGGGCCTGCGGATCATCGGAACGGCACCGGGCAAGGCCAGCATCCTTTCTTTCGTGCTCGAAGGAATCCATCCTCATGATATTGGAACCATCCTGGACAACGAAGGGGTGGCGATTCGCAGCGGCCATCATTGCGCCATGCCGGTGATGGATTTTTTCAGCCTGCCTGCCACGGCACGGGCATCCTTTGCCTTGTATAACACCCTGGAGGAAGTCGAGCGCCTGTTCCAGGCGATTGAACGGGTGCAAAAACTGTTCCTGAGTTGAGAGGGTCCCATGAGTGATTTGCGTGATCTGTATCAGGAAGTGATCTTTGATCATAACCGCCATCCCCGTAATTTTGGTCCTTTGCCGGGGGCCAATCGTCATGCCGATGGTTTTAATGCATTGTGTGGGGACAAGTTGTCCCTCAACCTGAAAGTCGAGGATGGCATCATCCAGGAAGCCCGTTTTGAAGGCTCTGGTTGCGCCATTTCCACGGCTTCCGCATCCCTCATGACCGAGGCGCTCAAGGGGCGTCGCGAAGCCGAGGTGGCGGAGTTGTTCGAAGGTTTTCACCGCATGGTCAAAGGGGAACCCTATACCGTGGAGATGGGCAAATTAGCCGTTCTGGCGGGGGTGAGCGAATTTCCGGCACGGGTGAAATGTGCCACCCTGGCTTGGCATACCCTGAATGCAGCGCTGCATCAGGCCGATCAACCGGTTTCGACGGAGTAGATCATCATGTCAGCGATTGAATGGCTGAATCAGAAAGAGCCTCAACCTCAACCCGAGCCGTCCGAAGGGACAACCAGGCGCTATATCTCCGTGGGCCGCCAACCTTCTCCCGAACCCCCGCTCATTCCGGTGGAAGAGGCCATTGCGGCGGGTTTCCCGGGGATGGAGGCCAGTGACGTGCCAAAACCCGCACCGACTCCCGAATTTTCTCGGGACGAGTTGGAGGAAATGGTCATTGCCGCTTTGCGTACCGTCTTCGATCCCGAAATTCCCGTCAACATTTACGATCTGGGGTTGATTTATGGTTTGACCATCGACCCCCAACAGGCGCATGTGGACGTCCGGATGACCTTGACCGCGCCGGGCTGTCCCGTTGCTCAAACCTTTCCGGGAGAAGTGGAGCAACGAATGAGGGAGGTACCGGGTATCGATTCGGCCCACGTGGAATTGGTATGGGACCCTCCCTGGACACGGGAACGGATGAGTGAGTCCGTATTGCTCACCCTGGGTATGCTCTGAGGGGACGGTTCTCTTTCCAGGGAATCGGTTTCTGGCAGAGGAGAAGTTTATGTGTCTCAGCGGAAGTGGCGGATCGTCTTGCGCTTTTTGAAAGCGAGCTGCACAACGTCATGGGGCATCATGATCCTTTCTAAAGGGCGATCATGGCTTTTACCTGCGTCTACAGTCGGGCCTTGTGGGGCGCAGAAACCCCGCTGGTGAGGGTGGAAGTCCATTTGTCCGGCGGATTGCCCCAGTTCAACCTGGTGGGGTTGCCAGAGGCAGAGGTGCGCGAGAGTCGGGATCGGGTACGTGCGGCTTTGAACCACTGCGGTTTCGGTTTTCCCCTCCAGAGGGTGACGGTCAACTTGGCCCCCGCCGAACTTCCCAAGCATTCCAGCCGTTACGATTTGCCCATTGCCATAGGGATTCTGGCCGCTTCCCATCATTTGCCCCACCTCTTGCTTGAAAACTGGGAATTTGCCGGGGAGCTGGGATTGAACGGCGACCTGTGCGCCATTCATGGAGCTTTACCCATGGCGGTGGCGGTGGCGCAGGCAGGACATTGGTTGATGGTGGCACGGGCTTCGGCCCCAGAGGCGGTGCATGGCTATCCTGCCGGGGTATATGGAGCCACCCACCTGCGTGAGGCATGGGATCATTTGACCGGCAGTTCCCTATTGCCGCCTATCCATCTGATGCCTCAGGAAATGCCTGCTGCGGTCATGCCGGAAATCGATCTGGCACAGATCCGTGGACAGAGTCAGGCAAAAAGGGTATTGGAAATTGCCGCAGGAGGGCGTCATCACCTGTTGTTGGTGGGACCTCCGGGAGTCGGGAAATCTCTATTGGCACGTTGTCTGCCGGGCATTTGTACACCCATGACAGAAACGGAAGCATTGGCCCTGGCTGCCATTCGGGCCGCACATCGTGAAACCGTCGACCCTTCTCTTTGGCGCGTTCGTCCCTTCCGCCATCCACATCATTCCGTGACGACGGCTGCATTGATGGGGGGAGGACATGGGACTCACCTCCACCCTGGGGAAGTTTCCCTGGCTCATGGGGGAACATTGCACCTGGATGAGTTGGGCGAGTTCCCGACGCATTTGCTGGATATGCTGCGAGAACCACTGGAGTCGGGTCAGGTTGCGGTATCCCGGGCGGCACATAAGGTCATCTATCCTGCCCGCTTTCAACTGGTGGGGGCCATGAATCCC
>JAKBLB010000042.1 GCA_021832305.1 Pseudomonadota bacterium
AACCTGATTACACTGGGCGCGGCCTATCACTTTTAATCAGGCAATGCCTGTATAACCTGCCCATGCCTGATCAGGCGTGGGCTTTTTTAGGGGAAAGAGAAATGAACGTAAAGATAAACAAAAAAATCGTTGTCAGCGTTGTGGTTGTATCAGTGGCGCTTTCTGGTTGCGCGGCGACGCAAACTGCCATAGAACACCGCAATCTCGATGTCACAACAAAAATGTCCAACACGATCTTTTTGAATCCTGTTGCCGACTCCGAAAAAACCGTCTATGTCCAGATCAAGAACACTTCGGATCAGCAGATAGACACCAACACAATGATTCGCGGCCTCAATGCTCAACTTGTGCAACATGGTTATCAAACAATACCTTTTGACAAGGCCCACTACATATTGCAGGTCAACATCCTGCAAGCCGGGAAAATCGATCCGGTGGAAGCGCAACAGTCCCTTCTGGCAGGGTATGGTGGCGCAATTGGTGCGGCAGCGTTGGCCGCAAGCATGAACCACGGGGCTAGAGGTATCGTTGGTGCGGGGCTGGCAGGCGGTTTGGTAGAAATGGCAGGGAACGCATTGGTCAAGGACGTGACCTATTCCCTGATCACCGATGTCCAGTTGGGAGAACGGTCAGCCAATGTGGTAACGACGACATCCACACAAAATCTTCAGCAAGGTTCAAGTGGTGGAATAACCCAGAATTCGCAAACCATCAGCAACTTCACTTACAGTCGTACCCGTGTATTGAGTACCGCAGATCAAGTCAATCTTGAGTTCGCTGAAGCATTGCCGACATTACAAAGCCAACTCGAACATTCGCTTGCCGGGTTGTTCTAATCGCAAGCCACCCATGCCAACCTCACGAACGGCATGGGTTTTTTGAGGAAAATCAAGGAAAGAAAAAATGTTAAAAAAATCACTCGCATTGTCAGTCCTTGCTGCTACCGCCCTTCTGACAGGGTGTGCGCCAACCGATTTTGTCAAGCCTGACGCACAGAAAATTGCCGTTGGAAAATCAACGTGGCAGGATGTTCTGACCGCATCGGATCAAGAACACAAGCCAACCGAAGCAATCTTCAAGGATAACGACACCGGAAAAGAGATTCGTGTCATGACGTTCATGTATTCCAAAGGCGCTGATTTTATTGGAATGACGATCCAACGCCACACCCAGCACTATTTCTTCAACAATAACGTGCTGATTGGTCAGGTTTATGACAGCACACTCCCCGACGACTCTACAGATTTTGATGAAGACAAGGTGCCTCAGATCAAGCAAGGCGTGACAACCAAGGCACAGGTCATCGCTTTGCTTGGAAATCCTGCCGGAAACGCCGTTTACCCGATGGCCAAGGTTCCCGGCGATACCGAGTTGATGTACCTGTATTCCCACGCTCGTCTTGCCGGGATAGCCACGACAACCGAAACCAAGTCGCTTAATGTCTCGTTTGACAAGAACGGGGTTGCTGATCGTGTTCAATATAATGACGGTCGTGGATATGGGTTCGCCGCTAACAAGATTTTTTGAATATCCATAATACGTGGTTGATGGAGGTAAAATCAGGTATGCGTAATAAAGAACGAACCACCCGCCGTACCTTAAGGTTGATGGATTCATGAGAAGCATATAGTGTTTCACTAAGTGATACAATTGACCATGAGGATTTTTAAGACGAAGGTTTTTGATCGCTGGGCTAGTAAAGTTTGGGATAACCGACACTGCTTTGTTGTCCGTTGTTGCCAATATGGAGCGGGGTCTGGTTGATGCCGATCTTGGCGGCAATCTATTCAAGCAACGAATTGCGTTCCTGGACGAGGTAAGAGCGGTAGTACTCGTACGCTTTTGGCTACGCGTTTCGTCGGCACGCTGTATTTTCTTTTCGGATTTGAGAAAAGTGACCGCGATAACATTACCCAGCGTGAGCGAGTTATCTATCAAAGTCTTGCGTGTCATCTGCTTGAGCTCAGTCATGAGCAGATTGAATTAGCGTTGATGGCCAATGAACTGATGGAGGTAAAACATGAGTCGAATGATTAACGAGGCCTTGGAAACAATGCGTGGTTTACATGAAATCGGCACAGTCAGCAAACAGACATTGCGTGACTTCGAGGCGCAATGTCAGCCCCTGCCGGCCTACACAGCCGAAATGATCAAGCGTTTGCGGGAACGTCTGAATATTAGTCAGGCTGTGTTTGCCGCCTACACCAATGCCAGCATTTCTACAGTGCAGAAGTGGGAAAACGGCGATAAAAAGCCCAGCGGTGCAGCAGTACGATTGCTTTCAGTCATTGAACGCAATGGGTTGGAAGTGCTGATCTGAAATTGGGACGGTGGGTGAAAGGATTAGAGATTGGAACGCGTTATCGTCCACAGTTGTAAGCGTACAAGCGACAAGCCCTTTTACCCTAATCAGGTTTGGGAAGCACCTGCGGGTTGGGTGGTTGTCAATTGTCACCGGATCGACCAGTGGAAGCAATTCGTCCAATCGGGAGTTTGGCCAAGTCGGCAATTTCTCCAGGGTGCCATTGAGCCACGCATAGAGATCCAGGCCATTCATCCGTACCGTCCCCAGCAAGGTCTGGATCGCCGCGGCACGAATCGACTTACCGCGCGCTCGATGCGCAAGATCTGGCGTACTAAACCTCCACATGGCTAAAGCGACAAGATTCTCGCGGTCGGATGGTTGACGTGTTTACGCTTTTCTGTAAAATTACAAATACGGTAATGCGGAAAAGGGGGAAAACATGATTTTAGGAATCTTGAACCAGAAGGGCGGAGTAGGGAAAACGACGCTTAGCGTCAACTTGGCAGCCAGCCTGTCCCGTACCGGATCGCGCGTTCTTTTGATTGACGCCGACCCACAGGGCAGCGCCCTAGATTGGGCAGCAGCTCGACAGAGCGAGCCGCTGTTTTCCGTAGTCGGCTTGCCCAGGTCGACCGTTCACAAGGAAATCGGCCAGATCGGCCACGGCTACGACTACATCATCATTGACGGCCCGCCGCGCGTTACCGAGTTGGCCAGATCGGCCATTATGGCCGCCGATGTGGTTTTGATCCCGGTGCAGCCTTCGCCATACGACATTTGGGCGGCTGACGAAGTGGTGAAGTTGATTGATGAGGCTCGCGTATATAAAGAAAACCTGAAAGCCGTATTTGTGGTAAATCGTAAAATCGCAAATACAGCAATTGGGCGTGATGTTGGCGAGGCCTTGGCCGCGTACCAGTTGCAGGTGCTGGCCGCCAGCATTACCCAGCGCGTGATTTTCGCCGAGGCAGCGGCCCAGGGGTTGGCTGTGCATGAGATAGACAAGGAAGGACCGGCAGCGGCCGAGATTGAAGCCATGACGGCCGAGTTAATGGAGTTCGCACGATGACGAAGAAGATTTCGATTGGTATCAAACCGACCGGCAAACCAACACCAGCCGCCGATGCCTGGGTGGAGAGCCGTAGCAATGGTAATGTGCCGGAGTTGGTGAAGCGCCTCACCATCGACCTGCCCGAAAGCCTACATCGCTCGATCAAAGCGCAATGCGCAATGCGCGGCACCAAGATCGCCGACGAAGTACGCGAGTTGCTTTTACAGAAATACGGTCAATCGTAACGGTGCATTCTGCATTAGTTGCCAAAGGTTCTCGCCATGTCGACCAAACCCGCCCGAGGAGATCGCAGCAACGGGCCAGTGCTACTGGACGATGCTCTGGCCGCAGCACTGGCTAGCCTCGACCAAGCCGTGCGAGCGCGGAATAGCGTCGAGCAGGCGGCGCAAGGCGAATTGCGGTTTGATGATGCTACTACACCCATCGACCAAGCCAGCGTCGAGTCTCGCGCAGTCGAGCCAGCAGTTGACAATCAGGCGCAAGGCGGGCTGGTCAAGGTTCGCCACCCGAACCGCGATTTCTTCCTGGCTGACCTGTTCGACTACGCATTGAAGGATGACGGTGCGAGCATGGAAGCGCCGATCTTCACCATGGCAACCAAGCCGGACCTGAGCATTTGGGAGTGGACGAGCCGTGACGGCGACAAGTCCGTAAAGGTCACGCCGTCCGTGCTCGGCCGCGCCACGATGCACGACAAGGACGTACTAATCTATGTGGTGTCACAGATGACCGAAGGGCTGAACCGAGGACGTGACGATGCGAAAAACCGCACCGTGCGCTTCACGGTCTACGACTACTTGGTAACAACCAATCGAGGAGTTGGCGGTGACGACTATCGCCGCTTGCAGGAGTCTTTCGACCGCTTGGCCGGCACGCGTATCAAGACGGACATCAGGACGGGCGGCCAGCGTGTGACTGATAACTTCGGCATCCTTGATCGCGTCAGGATCGTGGAGAAGTCGCAGAACGACGAGCGCATGATTGCTGTCGAGATTACTCTGTCCGGGTGGCTTTATAACGCCGTCCAGGCGCTTGAAGTTCTAACCATCCACCCGGACTATTTCCGGCTGCGTAAACCTCTAGCGCGGCGACTGTACGAGTTGGCCCGCAAGCACTGCGGCCACCAAGCGCAATGGAAGATCGGCCTTGAGTTACTTCAAGCCAAAGCCGGCAGCAAGTCCACCTTGCGCGAGTTCCGGCGGGCAGTGCGGGCCATTGAGGCCGACAACAGCCTGCCCGAGTACCGCCTTGTCCTACACAACGATACTGTGACGTTCCACACCAAGGACGCCAAGCGGTTGCTGGACAGCATCGTTGGTCGACCATGACACCGGGCAACGGAGGCAGGAGACGTGTACACGCTTCATGTCGGTGTTTCACCCACGCCTCTGCGCTATCGTGATTTCGCCCACCGCATGGCACGGTGTTTCACCCACGTTTTGCTGTGGATGGGCACGGTGTTTCACCCACGTTTTGCTGTGGATGGGCACGGTGTTTCACCCACGCCAGGCACGGTGTTTCACCCACGCGAACACCCCGCAAAGCCAGTAACGGCGGGGGTTTGAAAAACCGTAACGCGCGCGCGCGTTTTTTAACTTATAAAATCTTTAACGCAGAAAAAATCCACAGGCTGTGGATAAGTCCATCGCAGGTCATAAACTTGGGAAAGATCCCTTCGCGGGGGCTACCGCCCCCCCATCCTCGGCCTACGGCCTCGCGAAGTCGCCCCCCCGTGAGAAGGCTTCGCCCTCTCCCCACCCTTCGGGCGGTTCCCCTCTCCCAAACCCAGTAATGAAAATCAAGGGTGGGTTCAGTCAATCTCTCGATGGCCTGTGGTTTTCTGGGGAAGGATTTTATCTAAGGCTCTTGGCAAGCGAAGCGCGTCAGGAAGGCTTTGTCGGCCTCGTGGGGAGCCTGTGGGCTTCTCTGGCATCTTGGGCTTGCCCAAGTGTCCACATGAGCGCCTGCGCGATTGTGGACAGCCAGAGAGCCCATCAGGCGGGCGCGGGATCTGGCACTGTTGCCTGGGGTCAGGACAACCACCCTCACCACGAAGTAATGCGCGAGAAAGTCGTCCGTGGACGTTTCCCTGAACCATGTGAGGTCGTTCAACACTGGAAGCCTTGATATTTAGTGACTGTTACGATACCATGGGTTTGTCACCGTTACGAAACA
>JAKBLB010000003.1 GCA_021832305.1 Pseudomonadota bacterium
AATGGCCGAGGGATTTTAAGTCCCTTGTGTCTACCAGTTTCACCATCCGGGCGACGCCATATTCTAACAGATTGCGGCTTGGGGCTTGCGTGCTGGATGGTTGATGGGTCGGAGAACAGGATCTCTTTCATGGATGTGCCCATCCAGGGGGAGGTCGGGGAAAGAGAGTGAAAGAAATGCATGGCCTTTTCCGACAGGTGAGAGGAAGTTACCGGTTTAGGACCGGGAACTCGGCTACAATGGATTCGGGGAAAGGTTCATGTTTCGTTTATTTATTGTTCATGGTGATCGCAATGAGTCTGAATCCGGTTTCCGGACAATCTTCGGTTACGCCCCCTCTTTCCCGTCTGGTCTTGGGGATGGGCTGTTTCTGGGGGGCAGAAAAGCGTCTGGCTGCGCTTCCGGGCGTGGTGCATACCGAAGCGGGTTATGCGGGGGGGGAAACAGTCAATCCAACCTATCAAACGGTACTGAAGGAAGCCAGAGAAGGAAAGAATCAGGTCCATGCAGAGGTGGTGGAAGTGGATTACGACCCCCAGATCATTTCCACTCGCCAGATTCTGATCGCTTTTTTCGAGAATCATGACCCTACTCAAGGAAATCGCCAAGGGAACGATGAGGGTCCCAACTATCGGAGCATCATTTTTTATACCCATTCCGATCAACGAAATGAAGCATTGTCCGTGATGAAAACGTATCAGTCTGCCCTGACTGCCGCAGGATATCCTGCCATAACCACTGAATTGGCCCCGTTGGAACATTTTTACCGGGCGGAGGAATATCATCAGCGCTACCTTCAGAAACACCCCGGAGGTTATTGTGGATTGGGTGAAACCGGGGTGATTTTTCCTGGTCAACCGGAGAAATCACAGCGCCACACAGATCCTGTGCTTCTCGATGGAAAATCCCTATCAGCCACTCAACTGGTTGTCTTTGAGGGGGCAGATTGCGATTACTGTCGGCAGTTTGAGGCTCAGATACTGAAACATTGGAAATCTTCCATTCCGGTGGCGCGTACGCTTTCTCCTCATGCTCCGGTGGGCTGGTATCTAAAAAGTGCCGTGTGGGCCAGCCCCACCAGTGTATTGTTCCAAAATGGTCAGGAAATCAGTCGGTTTACGGGATTCAATGGAGATCAGCACGCATTCTGGAATTGGCTGGGCCACTTGACATTGACTCCTGAGCAGCAGGCCATTGCCTTTGAAGGAAAAACGGAGCCTGCATTCACAGGATCATTCCTTGACACCGCCGTCCCAGGTACCTATGTGGACCCTGTTACCGGCCAACCCTTGTTCCGGAGCAATGCCAAGTTTGGAAGCCATACCGGATGGCCCAGTTTCTTTGATCCAGTGCCTGGTGCCCTGATCATGCGTGAAGACGATAGCCACGGCATGCAGCGTATCGAGGTGTTGAGCGCCAGTTCCGGAATTCACCTTGGACATGTTTTCGACGATGGTCCCCCTCCCACAGGCAAGCGCTATTGCATCAACAGTGCGGTACTCCGTTTCATTCCTGATTGATTCCTGGATCGGGCATGGGCCATTCAGTGGGCGAAAGAAGGACGCCGGTCATGCTGATGGCCCCCATTTCGATGTGGCGGACAGGAAAAGAGACCTGGTCCGTGGACTGAAATGAACCCAGAATGGGGAGCAGGGGTAGAAAATGTTCCGGAGTGGGGACGGACAGATGTCCTTCTGTCGGCCACTGATTCCATATGAGTAAAGGTTCATGGTCATGCGTCCTGATGCGTTCCACGACCCAGTCATCAAAATTTTCGGCCCAGGGATGGGGGGGCGCTGTTTCTTCCCACAGGGCGGCCCCAAGATGATGAACGATATTGCCGCTTCCCAGCAGGAGAACGCCCTCTTGGCGCAAGGGGGCCAGGAGTTTGCCCAGTTCGTAGTGGAAGCCTGGAGACTGGCTCAAATCGAGCGCCACTTGAATCACGGGAATATCTGCATCAGGATACAGGTGCAAAAGAAGAGACCATGTCCCGTGATCCAATCCCCATTCGTGATCTGCGTGGACAGGCAGGGGAGACAAAAGAGTGCGGACACGATTGGCCAGTTGCGGACTGCCCGGACAGGGGTATTGAACCTGATAAAGGGCGCGCGGGAAACCGCCAAAGTCATGGATCGTACGGGGTCGAGGCATGGCTGTAACGGCACAATGTTTGAGGCCCCAATGGGCGGAAAAGACCACAATCCCTTGTGGGCGGGGTAATTGACTGCCCAAGGCACGCCATTGATCGGTGATGGGAGCGTGATCCAGGGCATGCATGGGATTGCCGTGCCCAAGAAAGAGCGCAGGATGCGGTAACTCAACGGTTAGCATGATGTATCTTCCGTGAAAATGACATGGAATAAAACTTTGAGTTGCATAACCCTTGTAACTGTATATAATTACAGTTACTTGCTTTGAACAGAGTGCCAACCCATGCAGGAACTTACCCTACGTCAACAGGAAATTCTTCTCTGGATTCGTCAGTATATGGCGGATCACGGCATTCCGCCAACCCGCCTTGCGCTCTGTGCCGCCATGGGATTTCGTTCCCCCAATGCGGCGGAGTCGCATTTGCGTGCATTGGAACGTAAAGGGGCAATCGAACTGGTTCAGGGCGTTTCACGGGGGATCCGATTGGTCGAGGAACCAAAGGAACCCAGCGGGTTACCACTCATCGGCAAGGTGGCGGCAGGACAACCCATACTGGCTGTGGCACATATCGAATCCTATGAGCCAATCGCTCCTGAACTGTTTCGACCTGTGGCGCATTACCTGCTGCGCGTGCAAGGAGAAAGCATGCGCAATGCGGGAATTCTGGAAGGAGATCTGGTTGCGGTGCATCATACCCTCATTGCACAGAATGGACAGATCGTGGTGGCCCGATTAGAGGATGAAGTGACAATAAAAAGATTTTATCGTCAGGGCGAACGGGTGGAACTGCATCCAGACAATCCTGACTATCCGGTCATTGAAGTGAACCTGAAAAAACGTGCCCTGCATATCGAGGGAGTGATGGTTGGACTAATCCGTGCCTAGAGCGTACCGTTGATCAAGGAGAGAAATATCATGTGGACCGTACTGGAAAACTTGGGATACCGAGCGAAACATGAACCCCATGCAGAAAGTCGGGCAAGGGAAGAGCATGCGAGGTTCCTGGAGGTGACTGGTGGTTTGCACTTGCTTCCCACGACGGGCAGCGTGACGGAGTTGGAGACCTGTATTTCCTTGATACAACGGTGTCTGGCACGGCATCAATGGGTTTTTTTGGTTGATACACCCTTCGAGGAAGATATCCTGTTGCGGTTTTATCCCGTGTTGTCCGACCGGCGCGTGGTCAATATCCCGGTCAAATCTTATGAAGCCAAGCATTGGGCCCTGTTACAGGCACTGAACCATCCTTTGGCTGGTGCTGTTTTATTTTGGCATTCTTCCCTGGATTCTTATGAAGAACAGAAATTGGACAGATTGGCGCAAAAAACACACTGTTTTTGTGGGCAATTCGTCTCTGATGCCCTGCCGCAGGCTTTACCCGCCTTGCATTCGACGTGGTACCTCCACTCTCTGACAGGACCGGTCCGGTCGCCGGCGCGGCAAAAACGCGCGTGAACTTCCCCTGGTTGAAGGAACCCTTGCTCCAACTCCTGCTTGCTCTCGGGATATTGATGGGATTTCTTCACCCCGGCGCATGGGCTGGAGCAGTGCACCGCATCCACCTTCCGACTCTATGCGTTCTGGGTGGACTGATGCTCCTGACGCAAGGAATCGAGCAGAGTGGAATTTTGTCAAAATTGGGGCGACATTTGCTGGATCGGGTTCACAGTGAACGATCCTTGGCGCGCTGGTTGACCTGGGCTTCCATCTTCCTTTCCACCTTCCTGACCAACGATATCGCACTTTTCATCGTGGTTCCGCTCACCCTGGCTTTGCGACAACTGGCACCGGTCTCCTGGCGTCGACTGATCGTCTTCGAGGCATTGGGGGTCAACGGGGGGTCCCTGCTGTCTCCCATAGGGAACCCGCAGAATATCTATCTCTGGCAATTGAGCCACTCATCTTTCCTGGAATTCATTGAAATGATGGTGCCCTGGGGGCTGGTTCTGCTGGCAGGACTGTCTCTTCTGGTGGAGTTGGGCAGTTCGCGGCACCCCATCGTCCTTCATCTCGAGGACAACAGGATCCCGGTGTTACGGGGGCTCTTTTGGATCAGCCTGGGGCTTTATCTCCCTTTTCTGGGCTTGGTGGAAACCGGGCATCCCGTCTGGGCATTGGCTCTGGCGCTCGGGCTGGGAATTTTTCGTCCGCTCCTGTTGCGTTCTCTTGATTGGGGTTTATTGGTGACGTTTACGTTATTCTTCGTCGATACCGGACTATTGAGTTCCTTTTTCAATCCGGATCGATTGCCGGGCTGGGGGCATGGGTCATCTCATGTCATCCTGTTCTTATGGGGGATCATGTTGTCGCAAATCATGAGTAATGTGCCCGCAACTCTCTTTATGGCACCCGAAACAAACTCTCTAAAAACGCTGGCTTATGGGGTCAATGCAGGAGGATTCGGGCTGTTTGTCGGTTCGATGGCCAATCTGATTGCCTTACGGATGGCCCGGGACCGTCAAATCTGGCGCGAGTTTCATGTCCTGTCTCTCCCTTTTCTTTTGTTTGCTGCGGTGACAGGTATTCTGTTTTTGTGACGATTCAAAAGCGGTCGGTACCCTCATTCATGTTCATCCAGGCCCAAAAATTTTACCCAGATCTCGAAGGTCAGGACTCTTCCTGCATACTCGGCAGTGGCTGCCGGGAAATGGGCGACGCGAACGGCAGCCAAAGCCGCCTTGTCGAGAATCCGGTTGCCACTCGTGGTCAGCACACCGGCGCTGGACACCACACCATCCTTGTAATCAAAGGTCACTTTGGTCTGCCCGGATAAATGGGCGGCCCGCGCCGCCATGGGGAAGACCACCGCACCTTGCACCGCTGAGCGTACCTTGTCGGCAAAGGTAGGGGAAATCTCTGCAGGGCTCAGATGTTGGGGCAGCGCTGGCGTGGCCTCGGCCATTTTCTGAGGTGGGGCCGGAGGCACAGGAGGGGTCGGTGCAACCGGAGTCGGCGCAACCGGGGGGGGCGCGGACGCCGGTGTGGGGACCGGCGTGGGTTCCTGGCGTGCCACCGTATGATGGACTTCCGGTTTGGGTGGCGGCGGCTTGGGCGTGGGTGGGGGAGGCACCGTCCTGGGCGACTCCGGTGCCTGGGTCAACTGAATCAGGGTGACCGGGGGTTTTTCCACCGTTTCGACTTTTTGACCGAGACCATATAAGAAAATCAGTATCATCATGCCTTCGAGAAGAGAGGCCAGGATGAATGCACGCAGAAGATTCATCACCGGTTCTCACTCTGGCGGGCAGCCAGCCCGATCTGGGTAACACCGGCCTGACGGCAGGCATCCATCACCTTCATCATGGACTGGAGCGAAGTCGTTTTCTCGCCCGCAATGGTCACCACCACCTTGTCCGGATCCCCCTGCGCCTTGAGCCGCACCGTCAGGGCATCGGCCGTCAACTTCTGACCGTCCACGGTGATGTCCCCCTCGTCATCCACGTTCACCAGCACCTTGGGCGGTTCCAGAGCCGTTGTCGTGGAACTCTTGGGCATCTTGGACGCCACCCCGGTGGAGGGAATCATGTGCAACGTGATCATGATGAAAAATACCAACAAAAAAAACATGATGTCGATCATCGGGATGATCTCGATACGAGCACGTTTCGTTTCAAAGTAATTCAAAGCCATCGCTCACCCCCCCGTCAAGCCGCCGTGCGGGCGCGAACATCGGCCAACACCCGTTTCTGCTCTTCATAGGACTCGTGGTAATGGGGATAGAGTCGATTGAGCAACATCATCTTGAGAGTCTCCAACTGGTGCATGATCACCCGTACCCGGTTGTTCAACCCGTTCAGAGCCACCAGCCCCAGAATGGCGATGAACAATCCGCAGGCCGTCGCCAGCAGGGCTTCCGCCACCCCGCCGGTGACCTTGGTAGGTGAATTGGCTACATCCCCCAGCACCTGGAAAGCATTGAACATGCCGATGATGGTCCCGAGCAAACCCATCAGGGGAGCCAGGGTCACGATGGTGTCCAGCACCCACAGAAAACGGTCCACATGGGGCGCCTCGCGCATGACGGATTCTTCCAGTTTGTCGGAAATTCGGTCGAAATCATGCTCCAGATCGTGCTGAAGCGCCGCTTCCAGAACCTTGGCATGGGGCAGATCCGGATGTTGGACCACCAGGGCCTCGAAGGCTTCCTTCGATACCTTGTGCACCCCGTTCACTTCCTTGATCAGTTGGGTCCCCTGGGTCAGAATCCGCCACAGATACCAACCCCTTTCGATGATGACCGTCAAGGCCACCAGCAGCAACAGCGCCATCAAATACAGCATGCCCCCCGAACTTTGTGCTGCAGCTTCAATTCCTTGCATCGTCATGATGTCGTCTCCTTTTATATGCTTGCACTGAAGTTGATACTAAAAATCCGTCCCGGCAAGGTCCAGAACAGGGCGTTTCCTCCCTGGGTATTCCCGGCAAAAGCCACCGTATCGGTACGGTTGAACAGATCATCCAGTTGGAACTCCAGTTTGGCGTCCTTGGCCCAGCCCAGAGAACCAAAGTTGTACCCGGTGGCCAGATTGACCGTGGTGTAACTGCCAAAGTGCGTATCATTTCCGTTGATGTCCGTGCCACCCCAGCGGGATCCGATTTCTTTGGCAATGACAGACGCATTGATTTTGTCGTGTTCGTAGAGCATGCCCAGGGCCGCGGTATTGGAAGGGGCATTGAAAATTGGGCGGGCGCTGGTGTAACCATTCCAGGAATAATTGCCATAGGCATTGAACCCGGAACCGAGGTTGTAGGTCGCTTCTCCCTCCACCCCCTGGTAATGCACCGCCCCGATGTTCTGGATGGTGATCAGATTTCCTACCCCGATTTGCTGTGATTGGTTATTGTTGGTGATGTAGTAGACATCCGCCGAAGCCGTCAACTTGCTGCTCTTGAAGACCGTCCCCAACTGGTAGTTCATGGTTTTTTCCGGGGCGAGATACGCCAGACCCGCCGACGTGTTGGGCTGGATAGGCTGGTTCGGGTTGTAGAAGGATCCGAACAGCAAAGGCGCCACGAAACCCTCTGCTGCTTGTCCATAGGCCGACCAATTATCTGTCACGTAGTAATGGGCATCCAAAGAGGGCAATACGGCAGCCCAACTATGAGAGTAGGCAAAGGCGCCTCCCACCGTGGTGTCAAAGGCCGAATTGTAGGTCCGGTTGAAATCGTTCAACTTGAGCCCCGGGGTGATGGACCACTTGCCGTTGAGTCGCCAGACGTATTCCACATAGGGTTGGATGGTGTTCATGGAACTGGTTTCCGCCTGGTTTCCTCCATTGGAAATGCCCGGTAGGTTGACAACGGAACCAGTGCCTCCAGTGGAAAGATCCACATTGTTGATCCAGGACTGACGCAACTGGCGCTCGATCCACAGGCCAAAATTCAGGTCGTCGTCCCCGATGGCGCGGGTTGCCCGAAGGATGTTTCCATAGGAAGTATAGGTGGTCATTCCGATCAATCCGGCAATGTTCTGGTTTCCCGGATTTGCGCCGCCCATCAGAATGCCTCCAGGGTATGCCCCCTGGACTGTGGCCGTTGTGCCATTGGGGTTGTACCCGTTCATGGCATCGTGGGCATAGGTCGTGGTATATACCTTGTCGTCGATCTTCCAGTCGCCGAAGCGGGTTTGCAGACCGATGTAATCGAAATTTGAAGAGAAGTTGTCGTTGTTATACCCGACGTAGGCGCTGCTCAAGGGATTCTGGTTCAACCCGTAGTGAGAACCATATTGGGCGATCTGTGGCGCGGTGGCTCCGGGTGAATCATTCTGGTAGGTATGGTTTTGCATGACTACCACCGTGATGGCGGTATCTTCACTGAGGGGCTTGATGAATTTGGCAAAGACGTTGCCACGTCGTTCATTGGCGTTGGTCAAAGCGCCATCAGTCTGATAGTGGTTGTAGTCGATGAACCCGCTGGCATCCCCGTAGTTCTGCATCACCCCCGTGTCATACTGAAACCCCACCAGGCGCGAGTTGAAACTGCCGATCTGGCTCCGTACCGTCGCCGTCGGGTCCCCCAGAGGATCGTTGGAGCGAACCGCAATGGTCCCCCCATAGGTGGCATCCCCCACCGTGCTGGCCCGTCCCGGGCCTCGATCCACCGTCACTTCCCCTGTGTCCTGAGCCAGGAAATAACTGTTTACATGGTGTGTGAAGTTGGCTCCATCGACGAAGGGGATCCCGTCAAAGGTGACGTTGTATTGTCCATCAACGAAGGAGCGCAGGGTTAGGGAGGGGTTCTCATTTCCTCCGGGGCCGTTGGGACTATAGGCCCAGACCCCGGGCGCGATGGCGGCGTTGTCCACATAACTGGAGGCCCCGGTCTGGGTGTTGTCGATGTAGTTGCGGTTGATCACGGACTGAGGTTCGGTGGCCGTCAAGGATCCCTGAGTGGGGGCATTGGCCGGCGCCGACTCGGCGGGCGGGATGGCTTCGTTGCTGTTGCCCGCGCCGCTGGACACCGAGCCCAGATCGTAAGCCCACAGGGTTCCCGGCAAGGCCGTCAGCAGGGAGGCATGAAACAGTCCCGAGATGAGCGGCTTTGTGTGAAATTTCCCGTGCATGGCACATGTTCCTTGTTAGCAATATTTGTAAATGATATTTGTTATCATATAGCAAATAAGAATCATTATCAATAATAGACAAAAAGATCCGGAACTCGAGGAAAAATCTGGCGTTACCAGGTGAGCTGGAGGGTCGTTCCCGAAGAAGAGGAAGAGATGTTCAGGGTAATGCCCAATTGTTGGGCGCGGCTGTAGAGGTGAGGCAATCCGCGCCCCGAACGCGTGGTCGAGACATCAAAACCCTCCCCATCGTCGCGAACTTCCAAATGGTGGGCACCGACACTGAAAAAAACATGGCAGGCATGACTGTGTTTAGCAATATTCGTGAAGATTTCCTGAACCATGCGCATCAACTGCAATGTGTTGGAGGTGCTGGGTGAAGGCAATCTGGGTGAATCCTCCACCTGCCAGTGCAAAACGGCTCCACTGGATTCCATGAGGGATTCCAGGCGTTCGCGCAGACTTCCCATCTGGGTTGCGAGATCCGTGGGATCTCCATCCAGAGAATCGATCATGAGGCGTAAATCTTCAAGAGCAGAGCGCAAGGTCTGCTGAAGGGTGCGTAATTGAGGCGGATGACGTTCGGCTTGAACCATGGCACTGACCAGATATCCACCCAGTCCGTCGTGCAAGTCGCGCATGATGCGCTCTCTTTCGCCAAATACAGCCTGACGCATTTCCAGAGTCTGGCGTTCCTGATAACTTTGCGCCAAAGTCCGACTCTTTTCTGCCACCAATGAATTCAGGTCGCGATTCAGGGTTTCAAATAAAACCAATGAGCGGTCAAAGCGCAGGAGCAGGAGAAATGCGATGGCGATTCCCAGAACGGTGGAACCCCAATAAAAGATGAAGACTGGAATTTCATGCCTGGAGTAGAGCATATAGGCCAGGTCATGGTACCCCGTCAAGGCAGAAAACAGAATGGAAAAGAACAGGAGCCAGGTTTCGCTGGGCAGGCATTGATGACGATACTGATAAATGGTGAACAAAATATACAAGGAAACCGCGCAATATCCCAGACCCAATATACCAAACGCTCGAAACAAATGGGGTGAGGGGAGAAAGAAGATCAGGAGCGGTCCCACGATCGTATAAATCAGAAAAAACTTTTCGATAGAATGACGCTGAACCTTGACGAAACGGTGAATCAGGAGCATGAGGCAATAAACGTACCACATGGCAGCGGTCAGTTCCATCCATAACCATTGATGGTGAGCCAACCAGGGGACTTCCTGAATGAAGAAAATGGCTGTGTAGAGGGTGCTGAATCCCCCGCATAGTGCGAACATGAGGTAAAGAGTTTCCTGGCGTCGTCTCAACCAGATGATGAACAATATGAAAGAGAGCAGCAGGAGCAGGGTAAAGGAGATGGTGGGAACGATGACCTCGCGAAAATGCTGGAAATTGTAAGCAGGTTTCAATGCGGTGACGGGGCCTATCTCGAAAGGGCTCAGACCAGATTCTTCCTGGGCAAAGCCAAGGAGATTCAATGCGATCCGGTTCTCCCCGGCATGTAGAAGAAGACCTGGAAAACTGAAGAATAAAGGGCGATAACTGTTATGGCTGATGGGTTCGATAAAGCGTCCTCCTGAGCCGACCAGTTGTCCATTGACGAATACCTGGGCATTGACGCTCAAGCGCGGGAGATAGACGGCCCAAAGATCACTGGGTGAGTGATCGAGCGTGAAGGAAAACCGATACCACCCGAGGCCTCCGGTGAAAGGGTGACTCATATCCCAGTTGTCCGGTAATTTGACGGGCGTCCAGTGGGATTGTGGCTGAGTTGGGGGAGTCCGGCTTTGATCGAAGACAAACTCCCCACGATCCAACCGAAGCGTCTCTGCTTTGGCATCAGGCAGCAGAAGACTTATGACGAAAAAGAGACCAAAAAGAGAGGCCCAGGAGAAGAAGCTTGTGCAGGACTTTCCGGACATCTGCGTCGGAACCGGGTCATCTCCCGTTCGTGATGAGACCCAGTTGAACCGCTTCCTGAGCGGCTTCGATATTCGAGTGTACTGAAAGTTTTTCATAAATCCGACGTATGTGGGTGCCGACGGTGTTGTTGCTGATGTTGAGCAAGGAAGCTATCTCGTTACGTTTATACCCCTTGGTGATCAGGTTGAGGATATCCTTTTCTCGTTCTGTCAGGGTTATCTGCGGAGTTGCAGGAGCGGACTTTTCCCACTCTCCAAACTGACTGAGAAGGAATCGGGCAACCTTGGGGTTGATGGGGCTTCCGCCATCGATCAGCATCAGTAGATTATCGGCGATGGTCGTGAAGGAACTGTCTTTGAGAAGGTAGCCGCGCGCCCCCGCCTTGAGCGCACTCACCACATGCTGTTCATCACCGAAAACAGTCAGGACTAAGGACTCCGTCAGGCTCTGGCTGTCGTGGATCTGACGAATCAAGTCGAGTCCCGAGCCATCGGGAAGCCCGAGATCGATCAGTGCGACGCGCGGGGGGTGTGCAAGAAAGGCTTCCTGTCCTGCACGCAGTGACCCAGTGGCTGCAATGACTTGAAGAAGTGGATGAGCACTGATGGCCTCAACCAGACGATCGCGGGTGATAGGTTCGTCCTCGACGATCAGAACGGAGTTACGCTGGGTGGGCGGGATCATGACAGATGTCCAAAGAGGAAAGATGCGGCCAATGGGACAAAAGCATAATGGTTCGAGGACGTTCTGGCTATCACCGGAACAGGTGATGCAGAAAATCCGGATCAAACAGCCATGGGTGCCGTCAAGGAAGGATGATGCTGGTATGCTTCCAGTATGAAATCTTCAGGTTGAATTTGCTCCAACCATTCGGGCGCGTACTGCCCCGTTTCGGCATAGGCGGGAATCCGTGGGGAGAGACAGAGGCGGGGGGCGGGGTAGGGCGTTCGTTTCAACTGGGTTTCCAGCATGGGCAGATGATTTTCATAGATATGTGCATCTCCGATGAAATAGGTAAACCAGCGCGGGCGGTATCCGCTCAGATGAGCCATCAGGGTCAACAGAGCCGCCCCCTCAGCCAGATTGAAGGGGGCTCCCAATCCCAGATCATTACTGCGGATATATAGACAAAGGGAGAGTTCCCGGGTTTCCGGGTTGGCCAGAAACTGATAGAGCAGATGGCATGGAGGGAGAGCCATCTCGTCCAGTTGAGCCCAGTTCCAGCCATGGAACAGGATGCGACGGCTGCTTGGATCGGATATGAGCGTATCGAGACAGTAGCGTAACTGATCGATAGCCTTGTAGAGCAGGAGGCGGGGATGTCCTGCCGGATCGGGCAGGGTACACAGAGGCTGGAAGCCCTGAGCCTGGGCGCGTTGCGTCTGAGCTTGATGGTGCGGATGGGTCAGATCGATTTCCTTGTAGGCTGGCCAGGCACGCCATTGAACGCCATAAAGAGGTCCCAAATCATCGATTCCCTGGCGGAAAGGATTGTTGAGCCAGGCGGCGTTATCATTGGCGTTCTGGTCCCATACCCGGCATCCTAGAGCGCGAAAGTTTTCTGCATTGCGATAACCTCGCAAAAACCCCACCAATTCTCCCATGGCGGAACGGAAGGCCAGTTTGCGAGTGGTCAGGGCAGGGAATCCCTGGGTCAGGTCAAAGCGCAACATGGCCCCCGGCAGACTCAGGGTGCGGATACCCGTACGGTTGGACTGCCATGCCCCCTGGGCCAGAACTGTGCGAATGAGATCGAGATATGGCTGCACGATGGAACCTCTTGTCAAGGATGCGCTCATGATACCATTGGCGATCATCCGAATCCTGTGGTCGTCTGCCATGCGCTTGCCTCACGTCCCACCGCCAGCCAATCTCTCCATACTTCCCGAATTGAATGGATTGACCGACATCCCTCGGTTTACGGTGGCGGCATGGACCCCAACGGAGTGGGTGGGTCAGGGAGTGTTTCATGTTTTGGTCGTGCTGCCTGCTGCGCCTGAGGACGGAGGTACCGGTCCGTGCCAGGAGACTTTGAATGCACTGTGTCAACGGCGTGTTCAGTCAGAAGTTTGCACGCGTCATGAAAAAGGGAAGAAAGGATTCGACCCTCATGTGGCTATGATGCCGGACGGTGTTCTTGTCTCCTGGGTATGGTTGGCAGGGGCGTCCAGGAACTTTGAGCGGCATACCCGATTGCGCCGGGCTCTCCACCCGCTACTCGAGGAGAAACCTAACCATCTGGCGGTTTGGTTCAGTGGGCAGGAATCCTCTTCCGAGCAGGAAGAAATCCTCTATACGCTAACGCTCAATAGTCGATCTTTGCCAAGTGCACAACGCACTGCCTGGAGTGGGGTGAAAGCGTGGTTTTTGCTCGGCTCAATGCCCTCCTTAGGCACTTCCATGCGTCCGATTTCTTTGGCGCTTGCCAATACCTTGACACGAGCCTTGACGGTTCTGCCTCCGAATCGGTTGACCCCGGCAAACTATCGCGAATTCGTCCGGCAACGGGCAGTGGAAGAGCATTGGGATTGGGAAGAATATGGGGTGGAACGTTTACAGACCTTGGGGGCAGGAGCATTTTTGGCAGTGGCACAGGGTAGCGCAGAAGCCGATGCGGCGATTGTTCATTTGACCTGGTCTCATCCACAAGCCACCCGACGGGTGGCTTTGGTGGGAAAGGGCATCTGTTTCGATACCGGTGGCCTCAATCTCAAACCGGCACGCTACATGCAGGGCATGCATGGGGATATGAACGGTTCCGCTGTGGTCCTGGGCCTCATGCAGGCCGTTGCCCGCCTCCAGTTGCCGCTGATCGTGGATGCCTGGTTGGCGATTGCCCAGAATTCGGTGGGTCCTCGGGCCTACCGTCAGAACGAAGTCGTGACGACCTTGGAAGGGACTACTCTTGAAGTGGTTCATACCGATGCGGAAGGACGGATGGTTTTGGCCGATACCCTGACGCTGGCGGCGCGGCAGAATCCCGACTTGATCGTGGACTTTGCCACGTTGACCGGAAGTATGCATACCGCATTGGGAAGCCGGTACAGCGGGCTATTCACCACATCGGAGGCACTTTCCCGCCTGGCGGAAGAGGCAGGAAAGTGCAGTGGGGAACGCGTATGGGTGTTTCCTCAGGATGAGGACTATGACGAGGCTTTGGAAAGTGCAGTGGCCGATGTCAAACAGTGTACTTTGGAGGGTGAAGCCGACCATATTCTTGCCACCCGCTTTTTGTCGCGCTTTACGGCGCAGGTGCCTTGGGTTCATGTGGATCTCTCCGCTTCGATCCATCCTGAGGGGTTGGGTGCAGTGGCGACGGAGGTGACGGGATTCGGAGTGCGCTGGGGGGTTGAATTTCTGGACAAGTGGATAAAAAATCCTTTATAATCTCCGTGATTGAGTAGGATGGTGTCTCTGCAGCGGGCCTCGGGCCCTTTTTTTATTTGTATGATTTCAGGGAATAGGTTACCGAACGAACATGGACCTCATGGGATTGGTGGATAAGACTGTGACGGGCCTGGGCTATGAGTTTGTGGAACTCGAACGCGCAGGGCGAGGTTTGTTGCGTGTTTTCATCGATCATCCCAATGGGATTGGTGTTGAGGATTGCGCTACGGTCAGTCATCAGCTGACCCGTCTGTTCGGTGTGGAAGAGGTACCCTATGAACGGCTCGAGGTATCTTCACCCGGTTTGGACCGACCGTTGAATAAAACCGCCGATTTCGAACGGTTTTTAGGGCGCGAAGTCAAGATTAAATTGCGTATTCCTCTTGCAGGTCAGAGAAATTTTTCGGGGCGTCTTGAAGCAGTGACTGAACAGACCCTTACTTTGGCAACCCCGGCGAGGTTGTTGGACATGGCGCGCGAGGATATCGAACGTGCCCGTCTCGTACCGGAATTGTGAGTGGAGAGAACAGAATGAGCAAGGAAGTACTGTTGTTGGTCGATGCGTTGGCGCGGGAGAAAAATGTTTCTCCCGAGATCGTATTTGTGGCACTGGAACAGGCTCTGGCATCAGCCACCCGCAAGAAACATGGGGAGGAAGATATCGATGTGCGGGTCAGCATCGATCGTCATACCGGCGATTTCCAATCCTATCGGCGCTGGCGTGTCGTGGAGGATCATGAGTGGCTGTCCGAATTTCAGGAATTGCCTCTGTCTCAAGTACGGGCAAACAATCCGGAGGCACAAGCCGGTGAGATCATCGAGACCCCTTTGGAACCCATCGAGTTTGGTCGCATTGGAGCCCAAGCTGCCAAGCAAGTGATTTTTCAGAAAATTCGGGATGCGGAACGGGAACAGATTCTGGCCGATTTCCTGCAACGACAGGACAATCTGGTCAGTGGCCTGGTCAAACGCCAGGAACGAGGGAATTACATCGTGGAATCCGGTCGGGTCGAAGCCCTGTTGCCGCGCGATCAGTTGATTCAACGAGAGAATTTGCGTATCGGGGATCGAGTGCGCGCCTATTTGCTCCGGGTCGAGCGGGGAGGACGGGGTCCTCAGGTGATATTATCGCGCGTGGTTCCGGAATTCCTGGTCAAATTGTTTGAACTGGAAGTGCCGGAAATCGAGGAGGGTTTGTTGGAGATCAAGGCCGCAGCCCGTGATCCCGGTATCCGTGCCAAGATTGCCGTGCATTCCCGGGATCGACGTATCGATCCTATTGGAACCTGTGTGGGGATGCGGGGATCACGGGTGCAAGCCGTGATTTCGGAATTAGGCGGTGAACGAGTCGACATCATTTTATGGTCGGAAGACCCTGCCCAGTTTGTGATCAATGCTCTGGCTCCTGCGGAGGTCAATTCCATCCGTGTAGATGAAGAGTCCCACAGCATGGACGTGGTGGTGGACGAAGACCATCTGGCGCAGGCGATTGGTCGGAATGGACAGAATGTTCGATTGGCCTCGGAATTGACGGGTTGGTCTCTCAACATCATGACCGAAGATCAGGCCCAGGAAAAAGATGAAGTGGAAACCCTGCGCTTGCGCAATTTGTTTGTGGCGCGTCTGGATGTGGATGAAGAGGTGGCGGACATTCTGATTCAAGAGGGGTTTTCCAGTTTGGAGGAAGTCGCTTATGTACCCAAACTGGAGATGCTGGCGATTGCAGCATTTGACGAAGGGACAGTGAATGAGTTGCGGAGTCGGGCGCGCAATGCTTTACTGACAGAAGCGATTGCCACAGAAGAAAAGGTTGAACATGCAGTGGAAGACTTGAGACACATGGCAGGAATGGATCCTGAAACTGCGGTTCTATTGGCTTCAAAGGGAATTCATACGGTGCAGGATCTGGCAGATCTGGCGGTGGATGAACTGGAAGAATTGACGGGACTGACGCAAGAACGCGCCAGTGCCTTGATCATGGCGGCGCGCGCTCCGCTGTTTGAGTAATCAGGAGACATCAACCATGACGCACTCCACCGTGACGGATCTGGCTATAGAATTAAAAATGACGCCCTCGGCGTTGCTCGATCAATTACAAGCGGCGGGTATTCAAAAAACGGCGCAAGACACGCTGACCGAACGAGACAAGGCAGTTTTACTGGAACATCTGCGCGAGCAGCATGGTCGCGCAGAGTCAAATACACGGATTACTCTGACCCGGCGTCAGACCAGTGAAATTCGTAAGGCAGACAACACGACGGGCAGGGCACGCACCATACAGGTGGAAGTACGCAAAAAACGTGTTTTGATCAAACGGGAAATGACGGAAAATCAGCCGGAGGTTCTGGAAGTATTGGACAGTATTCCTTCTGTCGTGGTGAACGAGGAGGAGGCGGCAGACGTCAGGGTAGAAGTCCCATTGACCGAAGACGTGCAGGACCCGGTGTTACCTGAAACTCAGGACATGAATGTTTTATTGCCATTGGTCCCGGAGATCGAGGAAGACCTTAAGGAAGAAGAGAGTCAGGACATGGATTCGGAGATGTCCGCTCCTGATCTGGCAGTCCTTTCGGAAGAAGAAGCCGTTTCCACCCCGGTTCCTGCTGAAGTTCCCGTGTCGCAACGGACGCTCCGTATGTCGCCCATCGATGAGGAACAGCGTGCCATCCGGGAAATGGAAGCGCGTCGTCAGGCCGAATTGCGCCTCAGGCAAGCGGCTGATGCGCTGGACAAAATCGAACGGGCAAGGATGCGCAAAGAGGTCGAAGAAAAGGCCGAGGCTGCCCGAGTTGCGGCTTTGGCGGCCAGCGCCAAGCCAGCAGCACCCGTAGTGGCAAAGACTCGTCCGGAAAAGACGGGAACTCTCCATCGTCCCGCAGTGGCGGTGGCTACGACCACGGATGCGGGAAGTGTGCGTAAACCTGCGAAGAAAACAGAAAAACAACCTGCCACGGCCTGGACCGATGATGGTGCAAAACGTCGAGCGCTCAAGACGCGCGGAGAAACCGGGGGTACGGGGTGGCGTGAACCGCATGGTCGTCATGGCAAGGGGAATAAGGCGGATTCCTCCCAATCCCATGCTTTTTCGGCCCCCACCGAGCCCATCATCCATGAAGTACTGGTGCCGGAAACCATCAGCGTCGCTGTGCTGGCACAAAAAATGGCTGTCAAGGCCGCCGAAGTAATCAAGACACTGATGAAAATGGGCATGATGGTCACCATCAATCAGGTGCTGGATCAGGAAACGGCCATGATCGTGGTACAGGAATTGGGCCACACGGCCAAACCTGCCAAGTTGGATGATCCGGAAGCCCTGCTTGCGGAAACCGGCGCCATTCAGGAAGATGCGATCCTTGAACCGCGTGCCCCGGTCGTCACCGTCATGGGGCATGTGGATCATGGCAAGACCTCGCTCCTCGACTACATTCGTCGGACACGCGTGGCCAGTGGTGAAGCGGGCGGGATTACCCAGCATATCGGGGCATACCATGTAGAAACACAGCGTGGTATGGTGACCTTTCTGGATACGCCGGGTCATGAAGCGTTTACAGCGATGAGGGCTCGTGGCGCAAAGGTTACGGACATCGTGATCCTGGTGGTAGCGGCAGATGATGGAGTCATGCCCCAAACCATCGAGGCCATCCACCATACCAAGGCAGCGCAGGTCCCTGTGGTCGTAGCGGTCAACAAGATGGACAAGCCCGAGGCAAATTTCGATCGAATCAAGAATGAGTTGGTCACCCATGGGGTTCTGCCCGAAGAGTACGGCGGCGATGCACAGTTTGTCGCAGTTTCCGCCAAATCCGGCATGGGAATCGATGAATTGCTCGAATCCGTGTTACTTCAGGCCGAAGTTCTGGAACTGAAGGCCCCTCGCAATACACCCGCCAAAGGGATCGTCATCGAAGCACGTCTCGACAAGGGGCGCGGTCCCGTGGCGACGATTCTGGTGCAGTCCGGTCAGTTACGGCGTGGAGATATGGTTCTGGCTGGAGCGGCTTATGGACGAGTACGGGCCATGTTGAACGAAGCAGGCCATCCGGTGGACAACGCCGGACCTTCAATTCCCGTAGAAATTCAGGGATTGACCGAAGTTCCCGTGGCCGGTGAAGATGTCATGGTCCTGAATGACGAACGTAAAGCGCGCGAAATTGCCCTGTTTCGTCAAGGTAAGTTCCGCGATGTCAAACTGGCCCGTCAGCAGGCCGCAAAGTTGGAAAACATGTTTGAGCAGATGGGGGAGGGCGAAATCAAGACCTTGTCGCTCATCATCAAATCCGACGTGCAGGGCTCCTACGAAGCACTTTCCCAATCATTGCTCAAGTTGTCCAACGAAGAAGTCCGGGTCAACATCGTCCATGCGGCAGTGGGCGGGATTACCGAGTCGGACGTCAATCTGGCCTTGGCTTCAAAGGCGGTGATCATTGGTTTCAACACACGTGCGGATACGATAGCACGCAAGTTGATTGCTTCGGCGGGAGTGGATGTACGATATTACGACATCATCTATACCGTGGTGGATGAAGTCAAAGCCGCGCTCTCCGGTATGTTGGCGCCTGACCGTAAGGAAAATATCCTTGGATTGGTGGATATTCGCGAAGTGTTCCGTATCTCGCGGGTGGGGGCTGTAGCAGGATGTTACGTTCTGGAAGGCGTCGTCAAGCGGGGGGCACAGGTCCGATTGCTACGGGATCAGGTGGTGATCCATACGGGCGAACTGGACTCTCTCAAACGTTTCAAGGACGATGTCCGTGAGGTCAAGACTGGATTTGAATGCGGTTTGTCCCTGCGTAACTATAATGATCTGCAGGTCGGAGACAAGTTAGAAGTCTTTGAAATCGTAGAAGTCGTGCGGAGTCTGTGAGACTGACATGAAACATTTCCCGCGCCAGATACGGGTGGCCGATCAAATCCAGAAAGAATTGGCTGATTTGCTTCGTCGTGAATTCAAGGACCCGCGCGTGGGAATGATCACCTTCACGGCGGTGGAAGTGGCGAGGGATTATGCCCATGCCAAGGTTTATGTCAGTTCGCTCCAGGGGGATGAAGTGTTGACCCGTTCTCTGGAGGCGTTGCGTGATGGAGCCGGGTTTCTGCGCCATCATCTGGGACACCGTCTGACTTTGCATACCCTGCCGCAGTTGCATTTTTTGGCGGACACTTCGGCAGATCGGGCCTTTGTTCTGACCAACCTGATCGATGCCGCGCGGGCGGCCGATGAAGCCTTCCCAAAATCCTGAACGCCCACAGCGGCGTGCGCTCACCGGGGTCATCCTGTTTGACAAGCCGTTTGGATTGTCGAGCAATCATGCCTTGCAACGCGTGCGCCATCTTTTTCGGGCACTCAAGGCAGGACACACCGGCACTCTGGACCCCCATGCCACGGGATTGCTTCCCCTTTGTTTGGGAGAAGCCACCAAGTATTCGGGCTGGATCCTCGATGCGCCAAAAACTTATCACGCCACCCTGACTCTGGGACAGACCAGCAGTACAGGGGATGGGGAAGGCGTATTGAGCCCTGGGCGCCCGTTTCTGGGGAATGAAACGACCTTGATTGCCGCGCTTGACGGGTTCCTGGGCCCTCAAACCCAGTTACCCCCCATGCATTCGGCCCTCAAGGTTCAGGGGCAGACGTTGTACCAGTTGGCGCGCGCCGGTCGGGAAGTGGAACGCATCCCCCGTGCCATTCAGGTTCATGAGATACGTCTCCTCTCCTGGCGGGAAGATCGGGTGGTCATCGAGACCAGGGTCAGTAAAGGCACCTACATCCGGGTACTGGTCCAGGATATCGGCACTGCTCTGGGGTGTGGCGCCTACCTGAGTGGTTTACGACGAACGGCCACCGGCCCCTTTTCCTTGAGCCAGGCAGCGACTCTGGAAGGTCTGGAAGGGATGTCTCAAGCACAGCGCGATGCCTGTCTTCAACCCGTGGACTGCCTGCTGACCGGGCTGCCGCGCATCGATCTGCCCCCCGCCCAGGGGCGCGCCCTGAGTCAGGGGCAGATCGTTATGGGGAATCTCCTCTGGCAGGAATCGCTCTACCGGGTTTATACCCAAAATCATTTTTTGGGATTGGCTCAACCGGATGCCACGCAGAGCAACCTGGTGCCGCTGCGCATGATGGGTGATGCCCCTTCCACGCTTTTTCAGGAACCCGGCACCCCATGAGACCCCATCCTCCATCCGCTTCATCTTCCGCGCCCCACGCGTTTGCAGCGGGGGATTGGCGGGCCATACGCGGGCTGATGCCCTATTTGCTGGCATTCAAGGGAAGGGTTTTCTTCGCGTTGTCCTGTCTGGTGTTGGCCAAGATGGCCAATGTGGGCGTACCCTTGCTGCTCAAAGAGATCATTGATCGCCTTGCGCCGGGGAAGGGGGCGTTGATGGTGCCGGTGGCTTTGGTTCTGGCCTATGGGGCGTTGCGCTTTTCGACGACCCTGTTCAACGAATTACGGGATGGGGCCTTTGCCAAAGTGACCCAGCGTGCCATTCGCTCGATTGCATTGTCCGTGTTCCAGCATTTGCATGCCCTGAACCTGCGCTTTCATCTGGAACGTCATACCGGGGGGTTGTCACGGGACATTGAACGGGGTACGCGCGGCATTGAAAGTTTGTTGCGCTTCACCCTCTTCAGCATTTTTCCCACTCTGGTGGAAATGGCCATGGTGGCGGGTATTCTGGCCTGGAAATATGATTTCTGGTTTGCCTTGATTACCCTGGTGACATTGGGGATTTATATTGTGCTGACGGTGGCGATCACCGAATGGCGCACCCATTTCCGGCGGCGCATGAATGAACTGGATTCCAAGGCCAATGCGCGCGCCGTCGACAGTCTGATCAACTATGAAACGGTCAAATATTTTGGGAATGAGGCCTGGGAAGCGCAACGCTACGATCAGAATCTGGCTCATTGGGAAGAAGCGGCAGTCAAAAGCCAAACTTCTCTGGCCTTGCTCAATGGAATCCAGAGCCTGGTCATCGGGGTGGGTGCAGTGGCACTGATGTTGCGGGCAACGGCGGGGGTCTCTGCCGGACGCCTGACCGTGGGGGACCTGGTGTTGATCAATGCTCTTTTATTACAACTGTACATGCCCCTGAACTTCCTGGGGGTGGTCTATCGCGAAATCAAGCAGTCCTTGGCGGACATGGATCGCCTGTTTCGATTACTGACGGTGGAAACGGAGATTCGTGACTGTCCCGATGCTCGACCTTTGCAGGTTGGCGATGGGGTCGTTCGTTTTGAAGCGGTGGATTTTGCCTATGACGAACGACGTGCCATTCTGCATCAGGTGGATTTCGAGATTCCAGCGGGACAAAAGGTGGCGGTGGTTGGGTCGAGCGGGGCAGGAAAGTCCACGCTGTCCCGCCTTCTGTTCCGATTCTATGACGTGCAACAGGGGCGCATCCTGATCGATGGTCAGGACATCCGCCAGGTTACCCAACAATCCTTGCGTGCCGCGATCGGTATCGTGCCCCAGGATACGGTGTTGTTCAACGATACGATCTATGCCAATATCGCCTATGGACAGCCCAGCGCTGCGCGCGCGGAGGTTCTGCGCTGTGCTCAGACCGCTCATATCCATGCATTTATCGAAAGTTTGCCTGAAGGGTATGAAACCCAGGTGGGGGAACGGGGACTCAAACTGTCCGGCGGAGAAAAGCAACGTGTCGCGATTGCCCGTACCTTGCTCAAGGCACCGCGCATTCTGGTATTCGATGAGGCCACCTCTGCCCTCGATTCTCACTTCGAGCGAGAAATCCAGGAAGAGTTGTCCTCCATGGCGCGTCACCATACCACCCTGGTGATTGCACATCGTTTGTCCACCATCGTCGATGCCGATCAGATCATGGTCATGGAAGCGGGGCGTATCCTGGAACGTGGGACACATCTCGAACTATTGGCCAGGAACGGGCGATATGCGGAACTATGGGCACTGCAGCAGTCGGAGGACATACAAGGTCCACAGCCTGGTGACCCACCAGGTTTAGAGAGAGACGTCCGATTTTGGAACGGGTTTGGCCGACAACAATCCTAATGCGGTCTGGTCCTGCACTTCCAGCCAACGTCGCACCCGATTGGCATCAGAAAAGCGGGCATGACGCCCACGAGAATCAAGCAGGACGATGATGGTGGGACGCTGATGGATAGTTGCTTGCATGACCAGGCATTGTCCCGCTTCGTTGATGAAACCAGTTTTGGATAGACCGATTTGCCAGCCTTCATGAGCGACCAGGGGATTGGTATTGCGCAAGGTGACCAGGCGTCCTCCCCGCCCGATGGGAACCTGGATCTCGGAGCGGGTGGTGATCTCGTGAATCAGGGGGACCTTGACGGCCGTCCCCACCAGCACGGCCAGATCCTGGGCCGTGGCCACATTGGCGCCATTGAGTCCGCTGGCATCTTCAAAATGAGTGTTTTTCATGCCCAACTTCTGGGCTTGCAGGTTCATTTGCTGAACAAAGGCCGCGGTGCCCCCAGGAAAATTCCGGGCGAGCGCAGCGGCGGCGCGGTTTTCAGAAGCAACCAAAGCCATGCGCAAGAAATCGAGACGGGTTGCCTGGGTGCCCACGCGCAGGTGGGAATGACTGTAACGCAGCGTGTCCACATCTTCCTGACTCACCGTCAAGGTTTCTTCCAGATTTTGATGATTCTGAATGACCACCAGTGCCGTCATCAACTTGGTGATAGAAGCAATGGGGTGTGCAGATTCGGGATTTTTGGCATAAACGACTTTCTGGGTCTGTTCATCCACGACCAAAGCCGTGACCGACAAAAGTACCATGTGCCGGGGGTCTGGATCGACCTGGGTTGCGTGATGGTGGCGATGCAGATGGTGCACCCGTGCTTCGGCCAACGGAACATGGGTGACAAGGAGGGCCATGAACCCCGTGAGGACCCAGGAGCGCAAAGCAGAAGAGGATAAAAACATGGGTGTATTCCGGGGTGGATGAAACGATTCAACGATACAAAAAAAATCCCTGAGATGCAAGGGGGTTACCCCGATTTACCATGGTTTTCCCAGAATTTTTCAAGACGGGGTACGGAAACGGGGTTCGGCGTCTTGAGCGATTGTGCAAAGAGGGCGCAATGCAACTCTTCCAGCAGCCAGCGAAACTCCTCCAGTGCCGGACTAGGCCCCCGCCGCCGGAGGGTGTCTGCCCAGCGCCGTTCCAGGCGCATCAGGTCGGCGTTCTTGCGGATATCTCCGGCAAGATCGCGGGGCAATTTCTCCAAACGGATTTCCATGGCGTGCAAGTAGCGAGGAAAATGGATCAGTCTGGCGGGAGGAGTGGTGCGCAGCGTGGTGAAATTCATCAGGCGTTGACGACGATGCTCCAGTTCGTTCAAGGGACCCACCAGGTCCGGTTGGCGTGACAGTTGGGCCAGACGCTGGACCACATTCCGGTGTCGCGTGAAAATGTCGTGGAATAAGGCCACCTGGGTTTTCAGGGATTGACTGAGGCTTCCCTTGATGAACTGGAGACGATGCTGGAACTCGGTGCGCGTGTGTGGCGGAACACCTTCATCCGGCAACCATTGGTGCAGTACCTGCTGAAGTAACAGGTCGAAGAGGGTGTCTGCCGTGACCGGGTCCCCATTTTGGGCCAGACGGGCAAACTCAGGCAGGAGGGTGAGGAGGTCGGGTAAAGTATTCGACCCTTTGAGCCGCAGCGGGGCCAGACTCAAATGGGCCAATCGGCGGATTCCCGCCCGGGTACTGGCGAGGGCTTCTTCCTGATCGTCGAAGGCCACCAGATCCACGGTCTGTCCCCGATCCACCAGACCAGGATAGACCGTAAGGACGATGCCCGCGCGCGCCAGTGTCCGGGAACCGGAAAGTTCCTCAAAATCCCAACGGGTCAGCCCCTTTCGCACCCAGTCCGGTTCTTTTTCGGAACTCGGAGTGCGAAGGAGCGGGTTGTTCCATTGATCCCGTAGCAGGTCGAGGTCACGGCCGCTGGCGATTTCCTGACCCGCTTCATCGGTCAGGAGCAGGCGCATTTTCAGGTGTTCAGGAGGGGTGGCCCAATCCTCGGGGGATACCGCCTGCCCGCTGCGCTGGCGAACAAAATGACCCAATTGAGGAAGAAGTGCACCTTGAGTAGGACCATGACGCTCCAGGAAAGCCGTGACGGTGGGGGGCAGGGGCACCAGGGTACGACGCAGGGTACCGGGCAGTTTTTTTAGCAGAAAGGTAATTTTTTCGCGGATCAGGCCAGGTACCAGCCAATCCAGCGGAGCATTGTCCAACAAGGACAGTACGGGCAAGGGCAGGGTCAGGGTGACTCCATCGAGAGGATGTCCAGGCTCAAAACGGTAGGTCAGAGGCCAGTCCTGCCCTCCCCAGGAAAAGTGATCGGGAAACTGAATTTCGGTAATGTCCCCGGCGGCATGGCGCATCAGAAATTCACGGGTCATGAGCAGTGGGTCCGGGTGGCCCGGAGTCCGTTCACGCAACCAATGATTCAGGCGTTGGGCGCTCCATACCTCGAGAGGCAAGCAATCCTCATAAAAGGCGCAGAGGTCTTCTTCGGGAATCAGAACGCCCTGGCGCCGCCCCTTATGTTCCAACGCCAGTACTTCAGCCATGGTAGCCAGGTTATGAACCAGAAAAGGAGGCGGTTTCTTCAATTCTCCCGCGACGAGGCCATGCTGGATAAAGACTCGCCGCGCCTCGTGGGGTGCGATGGGACCATACCGCACAGGGCGACGGGCCACCAGGGTCAAGCCATAGAGCGTCACTTTTTCGTAGGCATTGACCTGTTCGCCCTGAGGGTCCCAGTAAGGATCACCATAACTGCGTTGAACCAGTGGTCCGGCGGCGACTTCGATCCATTCCGGTTGGAGGGGGGCCACCAGACGGGCCTGGATGCCTTCGGTTTCTGCCAGTTCGGCCGCCATGATCCAGCGCTGACGTTCCTTACCCCGCCCTCCAGAGGGAACCCGGAAACGAATACCGCGTGGGCCGAGATAATTCTGCGCTTCCCGATCCCATTGGCCGATCTGGCCCAGTAATCCACAGAGTAAGGCGCGGTGGATATTTTCTGGCGGAGCGGGACTTTCGTTCGGCAGCCACTGCCGTTCAGCCATCAATCCCACCAGTTGACCGTGTAACTCGCGCCATTCGCGCACCCGTGCAGGAGAGAGGTAATTGCGCTGGCAGAAGTGCACCAGTTGGCGTCTCGATTTGCGGTGTCGAAAGGCTTCCTGTACCTTGTCCCAGACTTGGAGAAGTGCCAGGAATTCTGAACCGGCTTGGAGGAACTGGACATGGTGGGCATCGGCTCGGCTGCGATCATCGGAGGGGCGCATGCGCGGATCTTGTACGCTCAGGGCTGCCACCAGGACCAGGATTTCCCGCAGGCAACCCAGGTCACGAGCAGCGAGAACCATGCGACCCAAACGCGGGTCAAGGGGGAGAGGAGCCAGTTCACGGCCCAACCGGGTGAGTATGCGGGCTTCGTCCATGGCCCCCAGTTCATGCAGGAGTCGATAACCTTCTTCGATAGCGCGTGGGGTAGGGCTGTCAAGCAGGGGAAGGGTATCCAGACTGCCCAATCCCAGGTGGGCCAGACGCAGGATGACGCTGGCAAGGGAGGTACGAAGAATTTCGGGCGTGGTGAAGGGGGAGCGTGCGGCAAAGTCCACCTCGCCATACAGTCGAATGCAGATTCCGGCCGCCACTCGCCCACAACGCCCGGCACGTTGGCGGGCCGCAGCCTGAGAGATCTTTTCCACACGCAACTGGGTGACCTTGGTGCGCAGACTGTAGCGATTGACGCGGGCCAATCCCGTATCGATGACAAAGTGGATACCCGGCACGGTCAGGGAAGTTTCGGCCACATTGGTGGCCAACACGATGCGTCTCCCCGTACCCGCTTGGAAAACCCGATCCTGTTCGGCTTGAGATTGACGGGCGTAGAGCGGTAAGATCTCGGTGTGGGGAGGGTGGTGCTTGCGCAGAGCCTCGGCAGTTTTCCGGATATCCCGTTCTCCCGGCAGGAAGATCAGAATGTCCCCACGGGCATGCAGATCTCCCAACTCATCCACGGCATTCAGCAATGCCTGGAGGTCCCGGTCTTCCTCATCGTCGGTTTCTTCCTCGGTGGGTGCCTCGATGGGGCGCCAGCGGATTTCCACCGGCCAGGTTCGCCCCGATACCTCGATGACCGGAGCTTGGCCGAAGTGGGTCGACAGTCGTTCCGCTTCGAGGGTGGCGGAAGTCAGGACCACTTTGAGGTCGGGGCGACGGGGGAGCAGGCATTTCAGATAGCCCATCAGAAAGTCGATGTTGAGACTACGCTCATGCACTTCGTCGAGGATCAGAGTGTCATAGCGACGCAATTCAGGATCATGGGCGATTTCAGCCAACAGAATTCCTTCGGTCATGACCTTGATGAAGGAGCGGTCCGATACCTGCTCGTGGAAACGAACCTGATAACCCACGGCTTCACCCAGGCGGGTTCCCAGTTCCTGGGCGAGACGTTGCGCCACGCTGCGCGCCGCCACACGGCGTGGCTGCGTGCAGCCGATCAGTCCCTTCACCCCCCGCTCAAGAAGCAGGCAGAGTTGGGGGAGTTGAGTGGTTTTTCCCGATCCGGTTTCGCCACAGACAATGGTGACAGGATGGCGAGACAGGGTGGACAATATTTCTTCCCGTGCCGCCAGCACCGGCAAGTCACTGGTCAACATAGGGCGCGGCAAGGTCTCCCGACGCCGGGCTTGAACGGCGGGAGAAAATGGTGTATGCCTCATCGAGCCGAGCGGGTCAGGAGGAGGAATCGTTCATTCCGGTCTCCAGGACGTTCTGCACTCCAGCGCAGGTGCCAACCTGGGGGTACCAAAAAGGCATTCTGTCCATTGGATTGCACCAGCCAGAGAGAACAGTGAACATGAGGATCCAGTTCGCGTCGTTCGGTCTGAAGGTCGAGAGCATCGTCCAGTAATCCGCGCTGGGGTTCACCCAGGCCTGTGCTCATGACGCAGCCATGGGCGCGCGGCAGTGCCCTTCCCAGCGAAAGCATGACCCCCTCATAACTGCGTGAGGCTTCCACATAGGGCAACCAGAGGGACATGACCAGCATCCAGGAAACCGTCATACCCACCGACCAGTTGATCAGGGCGCGCCGGGGAGACGGATGGGAATGAAAAATGGTAAAGGCCCAGAGCAGCGTCAAAAACAGGGAGAAAGCGAAAGGCAGTGCCTGGAAGTGCGTATGAAAGTCAGGTAGCTGGGCATCGAGGTAACGTACGATGCCGACAGGCCAACCCGTTATCTGGGCAATCCAACCCAACCACAGCAGGGTGGTCAAAAGCCCGAAAGTCAGCATGCCGAACCAGTCCAGTGCGCTGGTGGCACCTCGTCGTAATCCATCCAGTCCGCCTGTCGCCAGCAAGGTAAAAGGAAGGAGGAGGGGTAAGGCATTGCCTTCACGGGGAGAAGTACATAGACCCAGAACGATGAGCCAGAGCCCCAGCATTAGTAACAGAAAACGGGTCTGAGGTTTTTCCCAGGTCCGTTTCCCTCCGGTCCACAGTACCCCCAAGGCCAGGGGCGCCGCTGGCCAGGCAAACCAACTGGAAACGGCCAGATAGTAAAGAGGGGAAGCATCAGTGGCCAACCATGTCTCCGGATGCAGAAAAGGGCCGAACAACAGAGGTTTCCAGAGAGCATAGGTAGCGGGATGGTCGAGCGCCAGAAGAATAGGCCAGATGACCAGGAATGGGATGGCCCCCATGGCCCAGAAGAGTGTGAAACCTCCCGTCTGGGGCGGACGAAATTCATGGATCAGAGCAGGGGCCAGGATCAACAGGGGTAAGAGTAAGGGGAATGCCAATGTGCCCTGGGACAGAAACGCCACGCCGAATCCGATTCCTCCCATCAATCCCCCCCGGACGGTTTGAGTCCGTCCCATGGGAAGAGCGGCCACGACCCATGAAACGCCCATCAACCAGGATAAATCCGTACTCATCTCATGGGCACGAATGACCAACCCCACGCTTCCGATAAAGATCAGGATGGCCAAACGAAGGGTTCTGGGACCGTAGAGATGACGGGCGGCCAGGGCAATTCCCGTAAAGGTCCCTGCCATGAACAGTCCGCTGGCCAGACGTGCCGCGTCGTGAGGAGGGACGAGGTGGAAGGAGAGGCGCACCAGAATTGCGGCCAGCCAGTAGTACAGGGGAGGATGGGCGAGGTAGGGCTCACCCGCCAGAGTGGGGGATAACCAGGATCCCCCATTCAGCATGCCGTGGATGATTCCCTGGCTGACCGCTTCGTCGTACTTCCATGGGGTATGCCCCGTCAGGCCTGGAAGAAGCCAGGCGAGACAGATGAGGAGAAAAAGCACGATCTTGAGGGGTGTGGCAGTCCCGTCAAAATTGAGGGTTCTGTCGATCAACGATCCGGAAGCCACAGTGATCCCTTTGCAGTGTCCCCTCAATCCTCAGTGACGAGTAGTGGGGGGATGGATTACTTGCGGGCGTATTTTTGACGGAATTTCTCGACCCGTCCGGCAGTATCCACGATCTTCTGCTTACCGGTATAGAAGGGATGACAGGCTGAGCAGACTTCCACGGAAAGGGCTGGCTTGCCCATCGTGGAGCGGGTGACGAAAGAGTTACCGCAACTGCAGGTTACGGTGAGTTCATTGTAGTCGGGGTGAATATCAGCTTTCATGAGCGTTCCTGTACGTGAGCCGGAGTATACGGCACCAAACCCGAAATTATGCGCCAAAATAAAATTTCATGCAAGTCACTGACGCGTGGTCAACCGCGCCGCATGGAGTCGAAGAAGTCGGCATTGTTTTTGGTGGCTTTGATCTTGTCGAGCAGGAATTCGATGGCTTCCATTTCGTCCATGGGATAAAGCAGTTTGCGCAGTACCCAGATTTTTTGCAAGACGTCCTGCTTGATGAGCAATTCTTCCCGTCGGGTTCCCGAACGGTTCACATTGAGCGCCGGGTAGATGCGTTTTTCTGCCATGCGCCGGTCAAGATGGATTTCCATGTTTCCCGTGCCTTTGAACTCTTCATAGATCACATCGTCCATGCGGGATCCGGTATCGACCAAGGCAGTAGCGATGATGGTCAGCGATCCTCCTTCTTCAATATTGCGTGCCGCGCCAAAGAAACGTTTGGGTCGTTGCAGGGCGTTGGCATCCACCCCCCCCGTCAGTACCTTGCCCGAGGAAGGAACCACCGTATTGTAAGCACGAGCCAGACGGGTGATGGAATCGAGCAGGATGACGACATCGCGCTTATGCTCCACCAGGCGCTTGGCTTTTTCAATCACCATTTCGGCGACCTGGACATGGCGGGTGGCGGGTTCGTCGAAAGTGGATGAAACCACTTCACCCCGTACCGAGCGTTGCATTTCCGTGACCTCCTCGGGACGCTCGTCGATCAGCAATACGATCAGGGTGGCGTCAGGATTGTTGGCCGAGATGGAATGAGCGATATGCTGGAGCATCACCGTTTTTCCACTCTTGGGGCTGGCCACCAGCAAGCCGCGTTGTCCCTTGCCGATCGGGGCGACGATGTCGATGACGCGCCCAGTGATGTTTTCCTCGGCACGGATATCCCGTTCCAAGATCATGGACTGAGTGGGGAAGAGGGGCGTCAAGTTCTCGAAAAGGATTTTATTCTTGGCATTTTCAGGGAGTTCACCATTGACCGAGTCGACCTTGACCAAGGCAAAGTAACGTTCCCCTTCCTTGGGAATTCGGATCTCGCCTTGAATGCTGTCCCCTGTATGCAGGTTGAAGCGGCGGATCTGGGAGGGACTGATATAGATATCATCCGGACTGGACAGGTAGGAGGTTTCCGGCGAACGAAGAAAGCCAAAGCCATCTTGCAGGACCTCCAGCGTACCTTCCCCATAAATGCTTTCGCCTCGTTTGGCTTGGTTCTTGAGCAGGGCAAAAATCAACTCCTGCTTGCGCATACGATTGGCGCCTTCAATTTCGAATTTGGTGGCCATGTCCACCAACTCGGTGACATGGTGGGTTTTAAGATCGGAAAGATGCATGGATCGGGTATCGGAAAGGGAAATGATTCAGTGGATGTGCACTGGGAGCCGCGCAGGAGCGAGGTACAGAGCGAGTTTGGTGAGCGTGGTGTGGAGCCGTTCTGCGCCACCCGAGTGATCTCAGGGGCGCAGAATAACGCGTTCAGAGGTGACTGTCAATGAATGCATTCAATTGTGATTTGGAAAGTGCACCGACTTTGGTGCCTTCCACGCTCCCGTTCTTGAACAGCAGCAGGGTCGGAATACCCCGTACACTGTACTTTCGCGCTGTTTCCGGATTGTCGTCCACATTCAACTTGGCAATCTTGATTCGTTCGCCATATTCTTTTGCGGATTCTTCCAGTATGGGGCCAATCAATTTGCAGGGACCACACCATTCAGCCCAGAAGTCGAGTAATACGGGAATGGGAGATTGTAGAACGTCCTGTTCGAAGGAACGGTCAGTGACATGATGCACATTACTCATGGAAAACCTCAACCAGATTTGGGATGAAAATTATTACGACGTCAGGAACGGACAAAAAAATCACTTGCAAGGGACTCGAGGGATATCCTAAACCAAAATTCAGCGAAACGCAAAACCAACCTTACCGGTTCCTGGGCAGATCAGTTAAAATCAAGGTCTTTCGTCGGTGGATCATGATAACCAAGGAGACTCTATGACTTATGTAGTGACCGAATCCTGCATACGCTGCAAATATACGGACTGTGTCGATGTCTGCCCGGTGGATTGTTTCCGGGAGGGGCCAAATTTTCTCGTGATCGATCCGGATGAGTGCATCGACTGTACTCTTTGCGTGGCCGAATGTCCCGCCGAAGCCATCTTTGCTGAGGATGACGTTCCTGAAAACCAGCGCGCTTTCATCGCCATCAATGCGGAACTGGCCAAGCACTGGAAACCCATCATTGAACGCAAGGAAGCCCCTGCCGATGCTGACGAGTGGAAAGGGGTGATGCCCAAGGCGCATCTGCTCGACCGAGGATGACCGCCCTCATGAAAGGACACCGCGTCGATCATTGGTCGGGCTTGCGTGCGATCATGCCGATGAGCGCCGACCGGCCATGGTGTCCCGAGCCTTCACTGAGGGTGTCTTCATACGCCTTCAGGTATTCGATGGTGTAATCCCCCCACGCCTGACGCAAGAATTCTTCCGTATAAAGGTTTTCCACGACCGAGGGCCCCCCGGTTTTGTACTCCAGTTGCTTCGGCGTATATCCCTGCAACAGGATCCTCCCCCCCGGTTTCAGTAACGTACGAATTTGTTCAAACTGGCGCTGACGCAAGACGGGGGGAGCAAACTGGATGAAAATCCCCACCACCCAATCAAACAGGGCGGGGGTCTGAGGGGTGCGCCACTCATCCGCCAGCATGTTACCACAACAAAAATCCACGGTCACTCCATGCGTTTTTGCCAGTTGGCGCGCCTTTTCCACTGCGACGGCAGAAATTTCCACGGCACTGACCTGTAATCCCTGGGTCGCCAACCAAACGCTATTACGACCTTCCCCATCGGCTACGGACAAGACATTTTCGCCCGGGATGAAACGCGCCTCCTGTTTGGCCAGAAAGTGGTTGGGTTCGGTGCCGAACAGAAAATTCTGTCCCACACCTTCGTAGCGAGAACTCCACATTCTGTTTTGTTCTGCGACAAAGTCATCGTTCATGGTCAGGATCTCGCTCAAAAAAGCAGTTTTCTTCACAAAGGAACTCCATCATTTTCCCCATAATGGGTAAGGGGTTTCACCGGTCTATGGCCGAACCTTGAGGATTCTACATGAAATATTTACATACTATGGTTCGAGTTTCCGGCCTGGAACCGTCTCTTCGATTTGATTGCGATGCCCTCATGCCTGATTCAGGAGAGATTCGAAAAAACTGCTCTCTGAAATAATGGGTTGATAGGGGAGCGTCAATAAATTCTTCGGGGTGGTAAAAATGCTGGAAACTGATGCGGTCACCTTGCTTGTCCTATGGTTACTGGGTATAGTTTCTCCTCATATGCCATGGATTGGTTCATGCACATCCTTCTGGCCATGGTGATATTGGTCGCATCGTTCAAGGTTGTTGCTCCTGTTGTTTTTTTCTGTAGCACACTGCGGGTCGGGCCCGCGAATTTTTGACCATAAAAATTAGGAGTTCACCATGAACATGATAGAGCTGGAATCAGAGAAAAGCATGAAAAAATTAGCCGATGAAGTCACCAAGGAGCAGTTGATTGCCGATTTCATGGTGGTACTGGCGGATGCCGAGGCGCTGCTGAAAGTTTCTGCCAATCATGGCGGCGAAAAATTGGCCGAAGTTCGCGCCAAGGCCGAAGAATCACTCAAAGCGGTGAAAGCCAAGATGGCCGGGACACAGACCCTCTTACTTGCCAAAACCAAAACAGCCAGCGATGCGACGGATGCTTATGTTCACGACAATCCTTGGAGCGCCATCGGAATCTCTGCCGGTGTGGGCCTGTTAATCGGCTTACTCATCGGTCGTCGCTAAACAGGGCGCGTCATGACCGAGAAGGTATCCGGCACACGTGCCGGGCTGTTCTCTTCACTGAGGGTTCTTGCGACAACGCTGGTTGCAGTTGCACATACGCGCCTGGATTTGTTGTCCACAGAACTGGATGAGGAGCGAGAGTATTTTCTGGCGCAACTGGTTTTGATCCTGATGACACTGTTCCTCCTCGGAATTGGAGTGGTTCTGGCAACGATCCTGCTCGTGATGGCTTTCTGGGATACGCATCGTCTCCTTGTGTTGGGCCTTTTTTCCGGATTTTTTCTGGGGGCTGGCATGATGACGTGGGGGGCTGCCCGGCGCAAAGCGAGAGTAAAGCCAAAGCCATTTTCAGCAAGTTTGTCGGAGTTGTTCAAAGACCGACAGCAGATCGAGACCCGTTGATGAGTGATAAACTGGCCGAACTGGCAAAACGTCGCGAACGTCTGGTTGCCCAGGCTACCGTGCAGCGCGAAATATTGGCGCAAAGCATCAAGCCGTGGCTCGTACCCCTGACGCTGGTTGATCAGGGACTGGCCGTTCTGAATTTCGTCAAGAAACATCCTGTGTTGATGATCGGCGGCGTTCTGCTTTCAGTCTATCGGTCCAATCCTCTTGGGAAATACCTGAAACAGGGTCTGGTAACGTGGCTGGCCATCTGCAAACTGCGCTGATTAGACCTTGGAAACAAAGAGCCATAATCATGAACTACATAAAAACAGGGTTGGTTCTGCTGCTGATGTTCATCCTTGGTCTGGGGGTGTTCATCGGATCAGGCAGATACAACCCTGGGGCGGACAGTCCGCACTGGAAAATCACCTACGCTTTCTTTCAAAGTACGCGCGAACGCTCCGTTGAACACTATGCATCTGAAGTGGCACTACCCGCCAATCTCGATGACGCGCAGTTGATCCTGAAAGGAGCAGGCCAGTATGCCGCAATGTGTACTCATTGTCATCTGGCTCCCGGAATGAAGAATTCCGAGATACGCCTGGGGCTGTATCCTGAGCCGCCCAATCTGAGCAAAGTCACAGTGGATCCGCGCGAGGCGTTCTGGGTCATCAAACACGGCCTCAAAATGACCGCGATGCCGGCCTGGGGAATAGGGCACGACGATGCGACAATCTGGAGCATGGTTGCCTTCCTGCAGAAACTCCCGGGGATGACCTCCGCGCAATACCATGCGATGGTTGCCAAAGCGCCGCCTGACGATGACATGGACTCGATGGATCATACCACTCCTTGAAAACAGAAAGTGCACGGACGAAGCCGCGATCATAATAGTGGCGGTTGGCGTGTCGAAACTTGTTGAAACAGTACCAGAATCTGCCAAATAATTTAGAGGGATCAACATGGGATTTTTTTCACACTTCATGGCCGCGGTCAGTGACCAAAAGACTGGTACAGAACTGCCTGCCGATGCACGATTGATCGATGTACGTACCCATTCGGAATTCATTTCCGGACACATCGAAGGAGCCATCAATCTTCCACTGGATCGGTTCAATCATGATATTCATCAGGTCATTCCGGATAAAAGCACACCCGTGGTCCTGTATTGCCGCTCGGGTGCACGCTCTGGCCATGCCTTGTCCGTCATGCACCAACTGGGTTACACCCAGGTATTCAATGGGGGCAGTGTGGGAAGTTTGGCTTTGCGTGTTAAGAAAGAGATAAAACGGGGAGTTTGATCACTCAATCGATGCTCAGGCGGGTGCATGTTGAAGAAAAAAAAAGTATGTTTGCACGCTTCTGACGGTATTTTTACTCTTTCCGGCGATGGATATCGCAGGGTGGGGCAAGGAGACGGAAGGGGGCAGGGTGAGGGTTCCCATTCTGTTGTATCATCGCTTTGGTCCCGTGGTTACGGACTCGATGACGGTCGAAACTTCAGTCATTGCTTCCCAACTCAAATACCTTCAGGTGCAGGGTTACACCGTGATTCCCCTGCGCCGTCTGGTTGCCTCGCTTGCAGGGAAAGCGCCGTCACCGCCCGATCACGCCGTCGTGATCACTGTTGATGATGGTCATGAATCCGTATTTACCAACCTTTATCCGCTGATCCGTCGCTACCATATTCCCATTACCTTATTTATCTATCCTTCGGCCATCTCCAACGCCAGTTATGCCTTGACCTGGCAACAATTACAGGAAATGAAGGACAGTGGCCTCGTGGACATCCAATCCCATACTTATTGGCATCCCAACTTCAAAAAAGAAAAAAAACGCCTGACTGCACAGGAATATGAGAATTTTGTCCACCATCAACTGCTCAAATCCAGGGAAGTGTTGCAACAGAAACTGGGGGGGACAGTGGATATGCTGGCTTGGCCCTATGGAATTTACGACGATGAACTGGTCAACGATGCCAAACGAGTGGGTTATATCGCAGGTTTTTCCATGGCAAGACACCCGGTTACCCGCGCCGATTCAATGATGGCCTTGCCCCGTTATCTGATGATCAATCAGGTCCAGGGCATCGTGTTCGAAAAGTTGCTCGCAGAATCTTCCCGTTTCCGGGAGAAAAGAGAAAATCAGCCGTGAAGAATTTCAAACCCCGTCTCCCTCTTCTGCTCCTCCTATGGAGCGCGCTAAGCCCGGTATCCACCTTTGCAGCCCCCTATGTAGGCACGGTACTCGATGCTGACACTCGGAAACCCATCGAAAATGCCTTCGTTACGCTGGGCTTCACCGTCGCACGAACCGATCCTGGCGGAAGATTCACCATCGATGGCAATGGCAAGCAATTGGGCATTCGGGCCTATGGGCATGCCCGGCGCGATGTCCTCTTGAACACCCTTGACCATGATACCTTCAGGATTACCCTGAGTCCTTTCATTCCCAAAGCCATTTACCTCTCGTTCTACGGGATCGGAGACAAAGCATTGCGCGAATCCGCGCTCGGAGTGATCCAGCATACGGAAGCAAATGCGCTGGTAATCGATCTCAAAGGGGACCGGGGGGGAGTCTCCTTCAAAAGCACCACGCCTCTGGCGACACAAATTGGCGCACGAAAAATCACGACCATCGAGGATATCCATGCACTGGTGAGTGAACTGCACGCCAAGGGCATTTATACCATCGGGAGAATCGTGGTGTTCAAGGATAATCCGCTGGCCACTGCACGACCCGATCTGGCACTCAGAACAGCAGACGGGGCCATCTGGAAAGACCGTGAGGGGTTGTCATGGCCTGACCCATTCAACAAAACGGTATGGCGCTATAACATCGATCTGGCGGAGGAGGCGGCGCGTGCTGGATTTGATGAAATTCAATTTGACTATGTTCGCTTCCCGGATTCCACGGAACCGATCTATCCGGTACCGAACACGGAGGAAAACCGGGTCGAGACCATTTCCGGTTTTCTTGCCGAGGCGAGAAAAAGACTCGTTCCCTACAATGTTTTTCTTGCGGCGGATATTTTCGGGTATGTAGCTTGGAATACCGACGATACCCATATTGGCCAGAAGCTACAAAACCTTGCTGAAGTTCTGGATTATCTGTCGCTCATGCTCTACCCCTCCGGATTCAAGTTTGGAATTCCGGGCTACCTTGATCCCGTCCAGCATCCGCGTGAAATCGTCTTGTTTTCTCTGGAGAAAGCACAACAGCGCAGCAATTTACCAGCCATTCGCTTTCGGCCCTGGCTGCAGGCATTCCGGGACTATGCTTTTGACCGAAGGTTGTTCCAGACGACCCAAATACGGGCACAGATCGAGGCCGCCGACCATTTTGGCAGTGATGGATGGATGCTGTGGAATCCGCACAACCTCTATGGCGATGGCCTTCAGAACAAGTCACCCCAATGAAGGCAACGTGTTCACTCCATAGGATGAAACTCGTCGCCCTCGTCTGGCTATTGATCTTCCTCCAGTGGAGAACGGTGACCTTTGCCCAGAATCCAGGCCAACTCGAAGTGACCGACCTGGATCCCATCGGCGCATTGACTCAACGCGAAATCCAATTCGGACGAATTCCAGGCGCCGTCGTATTGGTTGGCAATCCCACAAAAATTTTATACCGGAAGGCGTTCGGACAAAGTGCCTTGAAGCCGGAACTCCGACCAATGACGGTGGATACCCGTTTCGATCTCGCCTCCCTGACCAAAGTCGTTGCTACCACCACGGCCATCCTGCAGTTAGCGGATCAACAAAAACTCCGCCTGGATGATCCCGTCGCAAAGTACTGGCCGGAATTTGGCGAGAACCACAAAGAATCCATCACCATCCGGCAGTTATTGACTCATTATTCAGGCTTGCGGGCCGATCTGGATTTGACCACGGCATGGTCTGGTCATAGCGCGGCCATTGGTTTGATCCTGGCGGAAAATCCCATTGTGCAACCGGGTAGCCAATATCTTTACAGCGACATCAACTTCGAGATCCTGGGAGAACTGGTCCAACGGATCTCCGGCATGCCTCTGGATATTTATTGTGCCCAATTCATATTTCAGCCTCTGGGAATGAAAAATACCGGTTTCAAACCTTCCCGGTCCTCAAACTCCTCTATTGCCCCCACCGAATATATGGAAGGAAAACTCCGTTGGGGGAAAGTGCATGACCCCACGGCGTACCGTATGGAAGGGGTCTCGGGACATGCTGGGCTATTTTCCACGGCAGATGACCTGGCTATTTTTGCCCGGATGCTCCTCGAGGGGGGAAGTACGAAAGGGGTTCGAATTCTGAACCGCAGCACCGTGGAGCAAATGACCAGCCCCCAGTCACCGCCCGGTATGACCGAGTTACGCGGACTGGGCTGGGCATTGGCCGCACCTTTTGCCACCAATCGTGAACAGTTGCTTCCACTGGGGGCATATGGGCACCTGGGATACACCGGCACGCTCCTGTGGATAGATCCGGTCACCCAGACGTTTGTCATCATCCTGACCAATCGCGTACACCCCTATGGAAAGGGCAATGCCAATCCCTTGCGCAAAGGGATACTGGCCATCGTCTCCGATGCATTGGGACCACAGACCAATGAGAAGATACTTGCCGCCTGCCCAACCATTGCCGCTTACCTGCAACGAACCGCCGCATACCCCGTGATTCACTCCGCCACGCAGGTCGCCACCGGACTGGATATTCTGGAAGCCCAAAATTTTTCCCCCCTGAAGGGCTTGCGCATTGGCATCATCACCAATCAAACTGGCGTGGATGCCGACGGAAATCGTGGGGTGGATCTGTTATACCGCGCACACGGCGTCAGTCTTACCAAAATATTCAGTCCTGAACACGGTCTCCAGGGCAACCAGGATGAAAAAGTTTCCTCGGGGAAGGATGCCTCCACGGGACTGCCGGTCTACAGTTTGTATGGAGAAATCCGGAGGCCAACCGACGAGATGCTCCAGGACACCGATGCCCTGGTATTCGACATTCAGGATGCTGGGGTTCGTTTCTACACCTACGCCACCACCCTGGCCTATGCCATGGAAGCCGCTGCACGCAGGGGCATGGATTTTTATGTTTTGGACCGACCGGATCCCATCGGCGCGAATGTCGTGCAAGGCCCCATGCTGGAGGCAACCATGACCTCTTTCACCACCTACTTGCCACTTCCGGTACGGCATGGCATGACCATCGGCGAATTGGCCGAACTTTTTAACCAGGAAGGCCGAATCGGCGTCAAACTACACGTCATTAAAATGCGCGGTTACCGACGCCAGGACTGGTACGATGAAACCGGGATCCCATGGATTCCTCCTTCCCCCAATCTTCGCACTCTTACCGAGGCGACCCTCTATCCGGGCGTTGCTCTGGTGGAGGGTGCCAATGTCAGCGTCGGACGCGGCACCGATACCCCCTTCGAACTGCTGGGTGCGCCGTGGATCAACGGCCGGAAACTGGCAGGTGCCCTGAATCGGCGCGAGATTTCAGGCGTATTTTTTCTTCCCGCAGATTTCACGCCCGACACCCATCGCTATCCTCATCAACTCTGCCACGGCGTTCGCATTCTGCTGACGGACCGGCGCGAACTCAACTCACCCCTACTGGGAATAGAATTGGCCAGCGCTCTCCACCAACTGTACCCGGAACAGTTTCATACGCAAGAAATTCTGGGCATGGTCGGGTCGCCTTCGTGGGTACAGGCAATTATCGATGGGCAAGACCCAAAATCCATCGCTGCTCAATGGTCGAGTGGCCTCAAGGATTTTTCCGCATCAAGAAAACGATTCCTGCTTTATTAGAAGGTGATTCCCTCTCCAGCCAGATTGCGTGCCACGAAATCCCAATCAACCAGAGCCCAGAAAGTTTCTATATAACGGGGGCGTTCGTTGCGATAGTCGATGTAATAGGCATGCTCCCAGACATCGCAGGTCAGGAGGGGAATCTGGTTCCATTGCAAAGGATTCTCTGCATCGTTGCTATTGCGAATGGCCAGTTTTCCCTCTTCTGTCTTGACCAGCCAGGTCCATCCTGCACCAAACTTTGTGGCGGCAGCCGTCTTGAACTGTGCGGCAAATTGATCAAAGGAGCCAAAATTCCTGTCGATGGCGGCGGCAAGTTCCCCGGTGGGTTTGTCGCTTCCCCTAGGATTGAGCCCATACCAATAAAAGTTGTGATTCCACACCTGAGCCGCGTTGTTGAAAGTCGGCCCCGTGGTTTTTTTGACCAGATCGGACAGTGATAATCCTTCGAATTCAGTCCCTTTGATCAGTTCATTGAGTTTGTTGACATAGGTTCGATGATGCTTCCCATAATGATATTCCAGAGTTTCCCTGGAAATATGGGGAGCGAGCGCATCCATGGCAAAGGGCAGGGTCATGAGTTCGTGTGTCACTTGAATTCTCCAGAGTTCAGTTCAGAATACCGTCAGCATACAACAATTTTAGAATGAGTATAGAACATTGAGAATATTTCTTGCAGATTTATATTCCCGATGCTCCTGCGATCACTCGAGCGAGGGCCTCCACCACCCGTTCAAGGTTATGTTCATTGAGAGCAGCAATACATATTCGCCCCGTGTCCACGGCATAAATAGAGAAGTCCTGCCGCAGGCGCCGGACTTGCGCCAGATTCAGTCCCGAGAAGGAAAACATCCCCTGTTGTTCGGCGACGAATCCGAAATCCTGGTCTGGAAGAGCCTCCCTGAGATACGAAACCAATGCCAGACGCATGGATTGGATGCGATTACGCATGCCAGCCAACTCATCTTGCCAGAGTTGACGCAGGTTGGAATCTTCCAACACCGTTGCCACGATGGATGCCCCGTGGGTAGGAGGGTTGGAATAGTTGGTGCGGATAACGCGTTTCAACTGCGACTGGACCCGCTGGGCTTCTTCCCGATCGGCGCACACCACGGTCAGGGCACCCACCCGTTCCCCATAAAGAGAGAAGGATTTGGAAAAGGAATTGGCAACCAGAATTGGGATATCGAGCTCGGAAAAATATCGGACGCTGGCCGCATCCATCTCAGTACCTCGGGAGAACCCCTGATAGGCCAGATCGAGAAAGGGAGTCAGTCCACGTTCGACTACCACGGTACGAATGGCTTGCCATTGCGCCGCACTCAAATCCACGCCGCTTGGATTATGGCAACAGGCGTGAAGAACGACGATGGTGCCGCGCGGTGCTTTTTCCAGGGAGTGAAGCAGTCCGGAAAAATTCACGCCATGGGTTTCCGGATCGTAATAGGGATAGGATTTGACGGTAAATCCCGCAGCCTCGAAAAGTGCGCGATGATTCTCCCAACTGGGGTCAGAGATCCACACTTCGGCGGCGGGGTGAAACCAGCGCAGAAAATCGGCACCTAACTTGAGTCCTCCAGTTCCTCCCAAAGACTGCACGGTAACCAGGCGACCTTCCCGGAGAGCGGGAGAGTTCTCTCCGAAAACGAGGGTCTGGACCTGCCGGATATAACGCCCCAAACCCTCGATGGGTAAATAGCCACGGGCGGATTTGAGGGTGTTGAGTCGGTCTTCCGCCAGCGCGACGGAGCGCAAGAGGGGCAACTTTCCTTGTTCGTCCGTATAGACGCCCACTCCCAGATTGACCTTGTGCGGATTGGAATCCGCCTGAAAGGCTTCAGTTACGCCCAAAATGGGATCTTTCGGAGCCAAGGGAAGACAAGCAAGAAAAGAGGAAGCGATCATGATACCAAGAGAAGAAATTAAAGCGTCCATTGTAGAGGTTTTTTACCAACCGAGGGTACAATGCGACACTCAGGGTTCTCTGGTCTCCATGCCCTTGTTCTTTAGGAACTGCCAGTGCTCGTCACTTTTGAAAACAGCCCCTTTCGTCTGGTCCAACCCTTTGCCCCCGCCGGTGATCAACCCAGGGCCATTGATCAACTGACCGAGGGCGTAAATCTCGGTTTGCACTATCAAACCCTGCTGGGGGTGACCGGATCCGGCAAGACCTATACCATGGCTCAGGTCATCGCCCGCCTGGGACGACCTGCCCTGATTCTGGCCCATAATAAAACCCTCGCCGCCCAACTTTATGCGGAATTTCGTGAGTTTTTTCCTGAAAATGCGGTGGAATACTTCGTTTCCTATTACGATTATTATCAACCGGAAGCCTATGTCCCGGCCCGTGACCTCTACATAGAAAAAGATTCCAGCATCAACGAGGCCATTGAACAAATGCGCCTGTCTGCGACCAAGTCCCTGCTGGAGCGACCCGATTGCATCATCGTGGCCTCTGTATCTTCCATTTATGGGATCGGTGATCTGGCCGATTACCACAAGATGGTTCTACACCTGAAGGAAGGTGAGAAAATTGATCAACGGGCCATTGTGGGGCGTCTCGCCGTCATGCAGTACACGCGCAATGAAGTGGAATTCAAGCGCGGGGGGTTTCGGGTACGGGGGGACGTCATCGATGTGTATCCCGCAGAACACAGCGAATCGGCCTTGCGCATCACGCTCTTCGACGACGAGGTGGAACGGTTGACTCTTTTCGACCCGCTCACGGGGCGTCTGCAGAAACGCCTGGGGCGCTTTACCGTATTTCCTTCCAGCCACTATGTGACCCCCCGTGACACCGTGGTGCGGGCCATTGAAACCATCAAAATCGAATTACAGGAACGAATCGAATTTTATGCCCGGCAACAACGTCTGGTGGAATTACAACGTATCGAGCAGCGTACCCGTTTCGATCTGGAATTGTTGCATACCCTCGGCTTCTGCAAAGGCATTGAAAACTACTCGCGGCATCTGTCAAGGCGTCCGGAAGGTTCACCTCCCCCTACCTTGATCGAATATCTCCCATCCCATGCCTTGCTCTTCATCGATGAGTCTCATGCCACCCTGCCGCAGGTCGGGGGAATGTACAAAGGAGATCGGGCGCGCAAGGAAAACCTGGTCAATTATGGCTTTCGTCTGCCCTCTGCCCTTGATAATCGCCCTCTGCGGTTTGATGAATTCGAGGGTCTCATGCCCCAGACCATCTTCGTGTCGGCCACGCCAGGACCCTATGAGCAAAAACATGCAGGGCAAGTGGTCGAGCAAATCATTCGTCCTACCGGCCTGGTAGACCCGCCCGTGGAGATCCGTCCTGCCCTGTCTCAAGTGGATGACTTGCTGGGAGAGATTCGTCTCTCTGCGGCGCGCCAGGAACGTGTCCTGGTCACCACCCTGACCAAACGCATGGCGGAAACCCTGACTGAATTCCTGCATGAGCAGGGCGTCCGTGTCCGCTACCTGCATTCGGACATCGATACAGTGGAACGGGTAGAGATCATCCGCGATCTGCGTCAGAAAAAATTTGATGTACTGGTGGGGATCAACCTGTTGCGTGAGGGACTGGATATTCCGGAAGTGGCTCTGGTGGCCATTCTGGATGCCGACAAGGAAGGATTTTTACGTTCGGAACGTTCCCTGATTCAGACCATCGGACGGGCTGCCCGGCATCTCGAAGGGCGTGCCATCCTCTATGCCGACCGGACCACGGACTCCATGCAACGGGCCCTGGACGAAATGGCGCGCCGGCGTGCCCTGCAGGAAGCACATAACCAGGTGCAGGGCATTACCCCACGCGGCGTGGTCAAACCCATCGTGGACATTCTCGAAGGCATCTATGCAGAGGTTGAGGTCGCGCCTCCCCTGAAAGTGGCGGAACCTGAAAAAGGCAGCGAGGCCCTGACGGAAAAACAACGTCAAGCCTTGCTCCTGCGTCTGGAAAGGGAGATGCACGGCGCTGCCAATCAACTGGAATTCGAAAAGGCGGCGGCTCTGCGCGACCAGATCAAGAAACTACAGATGCTATGGCTGGCTTTGGGTTAGGCCAGGATTTTTCCGGGATTGAGCAACCCCTGGGGGTCCAGAAGCATTTTGAGTTTTTTCATCAGATCGAGGGCCACGGGGTCTTTGTAATGAATCAATTCCTGTACTTTCAACTGACCGATTCCATGTTCTGCGCTGATACTCCCGTTCAGGGCGCTGACCACGTCGTGCACGATCCGGTTGACGGCAGGCGTTTGGGGAACCAGGATACGATTACGTTCGGGATCCGCAAAAGACAGGTTGTAATGCAGGTTGCCATCCCCCACATGACCAAAACATACCACCCGAATGCCCGGAAAAGCGGCTTCAAGATTTTTTCCTGCGTGTTCGATGAATTCAGGGATTCGACTGACGGGAACACTGATGTCGTGTTTGATGCTGATTCCTTCCCGTTTCTGCGCTTCGGAGATCCGTTCCCGCAAGGCCCAAAGGGCCTGGGCTTCGGTCAGACTCTGCGCCAGCACGGCATTGTCCAGCAGACGCTCTTCCAGCGCCAGGACCAAGGCCTTTTCCAGCAATCCCTGGAGGGGAGCCTGGGCATCGAATTCTTCCAACTCGACCAGAACCGACCAGGCGGGAAGAGGATCGAGGGGGGCCTGGAACAGGGGGATGTGGTGCAAGACCAGGGACAAGGCGGAATGGGAAACCAGTTCGAAAGCCGAGATCCGATCTCCACATTGGGTGCGCAAAAAACGTAAAAGACGCACAGCCAGCGTGGGTGAGGGCACGGATAGCCAAGCTGTCACCCGCTGACGAGGAAGAGGATAGAGGCGCAGGACGGCGCGCGTAATGACCCCCAGCGTGCCTTCCGCCCCGATAAAACATTGTTTGAGGTCGTATCCGGTATTATCCTTGCGCAGTCCCTTCAACCCATTCCAGCAGCGTCCGTCCGCCAGGACCACTTCCAGGCCAAGAACCTGGGCACGCATATTTCCGTAACGCAGAACCGCCGTTCCCCCTGCATTGGTGGAAATCACCCCTCCGATCTGGGCGCTCCCTTCGGAGGCCAGACTGAGGGGAAAGAGAAAACCTGCCGCCTCTGCATGTTTTTGGACTTGGGCGAGGACTGCACCGGCTTCACAGACCAAGGTCGCATTTTCCGCATCCAGTTCGAGAATCCGGTTCATGCGAGACAAACTGAGAATAATTTCCGGATAGCCCTGGCGGGGTGTGGCTGCACCGCACTGGCTGGTATTCCCTCCTTGCGGGACGAGTGGAACCCCTGCTTTGGCACAGGCTTTGATCACTTCGATGACCTGTGCTGTAGAGGCCGGTTGAACCACCCAGGGGGCGGTTCCCTGATAGCGTCCCCGCCAATCCGTATTATGGGCGGTGACCGCCAGAGGATCGGTCAGAAGCCCCGATTCTCCCAACAGCGTACGCAATTCCGTATAAAGTGCCGAATGATCCAAACTCAGCCTTCCTTCCGGGTTAAGGGGGAGTCTGCGGGCAAGGTCCGGACTTCCTCCTCCCATACGGCAGCGGAGGCATCGCTGGGTGCGCGCCAGTCACCGCGCGGAGAGAGCGATCCCCCCGATCCGACCTTGGGACCGTTGGCCAGACAGGAGCGTTTGAATTGACTGTCCCGAAAGAAGCGGGTGACAAAGATGCCCAACCAGTGACGGATTTCGGCAAAGGAATAGGGGTCGGATCCCTGTCCCCAAGTACACCAGGCCATGTAGGCCAGTCGGTGAGGGGAAAAGCCAAAACGCAACATGTGGTACAGAAAAAAATCCTGCAGTTCGTAGGGTCCCACGGTATTCTCGCTGCGCTGTATCTGTCCCGCCTGGGCCGGGATCAGTTCGGGCGAGATATCCAGGGCCAATACTTCCTTCAGCAGAGGCCCCAGAGCCGGCGTCAGCAGCGAGCGCTCCCGGGCCCAGCGCAATAAATGCTGGATCAGGGTCTTGGGAACGCTGGCATTGACATGGTAATGCGCCATGTGGTCACCCACCCCATAGGTAGACCAACCCAACGCCAATTCGCTCAAGTCACTGGTCCCTACCACCAATCCTCCATGGTGATTGGCCAAGCGGAAGAGATGGCTGGTCCGTTCGCCCGCCTGGACATTTTCAAAAGTGATGTCGTAACTCGCTTCTCCCCGCGCATAAGGATGATCGAGATCTTTCAACATCTGCAGGCAACTGGGTCGAATATCGATTTCTTCTGCGGTAACCCCCAACACATTCATGAGACGGTGGGCCAACGCCAGGGAGGTCGAACCGGTGGCAAAGCCCGGCAGGGTATAAGCACGCAGACACTGACGCGGCAGCCCCAGTTGATCCAGCACGGCACAGCACACCAACAAGGCATGAGTCGAGTCCAACCCGCCGGAAATGCCCAATATCAAGGTTTTCAAACCGGTGGCTCGCAAGCGGGTGGCCAAACCCTGAACCTGGATATGGAAGACTTCGGCACAGCGTTCATCCCGTTGATTAGTGGCGCCGGGAACATAAGGGAAACGGGTGAGGACGGGGTGCACCGTGGGGCATGGGCGTGGGCTTTTCAGCGGCGCCAGACGCACAGTGTCAAAAGTTTCGAGTTCATTCTGATGATGGGAACAGGCCTGGGCAAAGGTATTCTGGCGCATGCGTTCCTGATGCAGTCGCAGTAGGTCCAGGTCGGCAAGGATCAACTGATCCGTGGGGGTATAGCGGGTACTTTCGGCCAAAATGTTCCCGTAATCCACGATCAACCCATGACCATCCCAAGCCAGATCCGTGGTGGATTCACCACACCCCGCTGCACTGTATAGGTAAGCGCTCAAACAGCGGGCAGACTGGTTGGCCACCAACTGGCGCCGGTAGTCGGCCTTGCCCACCGTGGCATTGGAGGCCGAAGCATTGAGCAGGACCGTGGCGCCGGCCAGTGCAGCCAGACTGGAGGGAGGAATGGGAACCCACAGGTCCTCACAAATTTCCACCGCCAATGTCGCCAGAGGTTGTTCTTCCCGCTGAAAGAGCAAACGCGGGCCAAAGGGAATGGGCGGATGGGATTCCCATTCCAGCCATTCGGTACGCAGCGAGAGCGCGGGCGTAAACTGACGAGCCTCATAAAACTCTCGATAATTCGGCAAATAGGATTTGGGAACGATGCCATGAATCTTTCCGCCTCCGATCAAGGCCGCACAATTGAACAGGTGACTGCGGTGGCGCAGGGGAAATCCCACCAGCGCGAAGACCGGCAATTCCTTACTGGCCTGGCGTACCTGTTCCAGTGCCTGGAGCGCAGACTTGAGCAGGGCTTCCTGATGAAACAGGTCATCACAGGAATACCCGGTCAGGCCCAGTTCCGGGAATACCACGATCTGTGCTCCCCGCTCCACAGCCTGAGACATGAGTGCCACAGTCTGCCGGGCATTGTCCGGAGGGCGTGCCAGAGCCACGGTGGGGATGGCCACGGCGACGCGCAGATAGTTCTGGGCATGAAGGTCGAAAAAAGAAGTCGCACTCATCTCCTCAGTGTACCCCATCCTGCTGAGTTTGTTGAACTGTGGGTTCGCCCCCATCCCATCCTCCTCCGAGGGCCGCGATGAGCTGGGCAGTCGCCACGAAGGCTCGCCCGCGCAAGGTGACTTCGTTGACCTGTCCGGTCAGCAAGGCAGTTTGAGCGATGATGACGTTGAGATAATCCACGGTTCCCGAGCGGTATTGCTGGTCCGTCAGAACGACCGTGCGCGCAGCGGCCTTGACCGCGCGTTGTTGCACCGTGATTTCCCGCGTCAGAATTTCTTCTGCCGCCAGATTATCTTCGACATTCTGGAAAGCGTTCAGAACGACCTGACGATAATTGGCTACGGCCTGATCAAAGCCAGCACGGGCCTGGTCCAGGTTAGCCAGGCGCAAACCGGCATCGTATAAGGGTTGAAGGAGTTGGGGGCCGATGGACCAGTTTTGGTTGGGCAGGGCGAAGAGATGATTGTAGGCGCTGTTCTGATACCCATAACTTCCCGTCAAGGCCAGATTGGGATAAAAAGCCGCCTGAGCCACCCCGATGTTGGCAGAGGCAGAGGCAGCCTGACGTTCGGCCACGGCAATATCTGGACGCCGCTCCAGCAAAACTGACGGTATGGTCAAGGGAGGCTTGGGATAGCCGTCCCCGAGGGGAAGCGGAGGAAGTTTGAACTCCGAAGGCACTTTTCCCATCAGAACGGCAATGGCGTGTTCCATCTGACTGCGCTGGACCTCCACGTCGATGAGTTGAGCCTTGGCCGTTTCCAACTGATTTTCGGCAAGAAGGATGTCCGTATCCGCAGCCACCCCGGATTTTTTACGGTTGACGGTCAGATCAAGAGATTTTTGGTAGGCCTTGACCGTCTCCGTCAAGAGAGCCGATTCGGCATCATCAGTACGCAGTTGATAGTAGTCCACCGCCAATTCGCTTTGCAAACTCAGCAGCGTGGCGGCCACCTGATTGGCATCGGCCTGCGCCGATGCCTGGTTGGCTTCGATGCTTCGCCGCACCGATCCCCACAAATCTGGCACCCAGTTGGCTTGCAGGGCGGCCATGTCATTGTTGTAAATCAGGCCATTGGCCAGGACCACGCCATTGGCCGAAGCCCGACTACGGGATTCGGCTGCAAACAGGTTGAGCGTGGGAAATAACCCGGCCTGGGTACTACGCACCAAAGCCTGAGATTGACGCCAAGCCGCTTCCTGCTGAGCCACCGTCTGGTTGGCCTGAGCCACCTGAACTTCCAGTTGCTCCAGCGTTGGGTCCTGAAACAGGGTCCACCAACGGGCGGGAATGGGAGTCCCGTGCGCAGAAGCTACTTTCCAGCCCTCAGGCACCCGAAAACTGTTGGCCGTGGGTGAAGTGGGTTTGACGTAATCGGGGCCCACTTCACACCCTGACAGAGTCAGAACCAGAAGGGATGTCAAAGAAGACAGAGACCAGGACCATCGATAGGAATTCTTCATACATCACCCGTGACAGAATGGATCGGGACGATGCGTTTCCAGGCGAAACGCTTTCCCCAGCGCTGACGAAAATGATCCAGATACAGGTAGACCACGGGGGTGGTGTACAGGGTCAATATCTGACTCAATGCCAGTCCGCCCAGAATGGCTATGCCCAAGGGTCGGCGTAATTCTCCGCCACTTCCCCAGTCGAAGGCAAGGGGCAGGGCGCCGAACATGGCAGCCAGGGTAGTCATCAAAATGGGGCGAAAACGTTTGACGCACGCTTTCAGGATGGCCTCTTCTGGAGACAGTCCTTCGCTCCGTTCGGCCTGCAGGGCAAAGTCAATCATCAGGATGGCGTTTTTCTTGACGATTCCAATCAGCAGGATGATCCCGATCAGGGTCATCAGATTGAACTCCTGCCCGGTGATCAGCAAAGCCACGACGACTCCGACTCCCGCAGAGGGGAGGGTGGAAAGAATGGTCAGGGGATGAATCAAACTTTCGTAGAGAATCCCCAACACGATATAGACCACCACCAATGCGCCCGCGATCAGAAGGGGTTCACTGGCCAGAGAATCCTTGAAGACCTTGGCGGTTCCTTCAAAACTGCCTTGAATGGATGGCGGAACGCCCAGTTGTTTGAAAGTATGATGAATGGCATCCGTGGCTTGGCCCAAGGAGACTCCGGGAGGAAGATTGAAGGTGATGGTAGTGGCGGGAAACTGTCCCTGATGATTGACGGTCAGGGAAACGTTACCTGGTCGAATCTTGACGATAGCAGCCAGGGGCACCATCTCGCCATGAGTTCCATAAATGTAGGTTTGTTCGAGCATGGAAGGGGATTGCCAATAAGGCGGAGCTGCTTCCATTACCACGCGGTACTGGTTGAGCGGGTTGAAAATGGTTGAAATGATGCGTTGCCCATACAGGTCGTTGAGGACCTGATCCAGTGCACGCGGATCCACTCCCAGACGAGAAGCGGTATCCCGATCGATTTCGAGCCAGGATTCCAATCCCAATTCTTGCTGGTCACTATTGACATCGGCCAATTCGGGTAATTTGGCCAATGCGATGCGGATGCGTCGTGACCATGTTCGCAATTCCTCCAGATGATTACCCTGAAGGGTGTACTGATACTGGGCATTGGTCACGCGTCCACCAAAACGCAGGTCCTGAATGGGTTGAAAGTAGAGGCTGGCTCCGGCCACCGCCTTCAACCGGGTGCGCAGACGGGCAATGACTTCATCCGAGGTGGCGTGACGTTCTCCTTCCGGCCTCAGAACCACAAAAATGTTACCGGCATTGCGCGCTTCGCCCCCGGTGAAACCGATGACGTCCTGGGCATCCGGATCACTTTTGCAGATCTGGATGAAGCGGGTCATTTTGTCGCGCATGGACTGAAAGGAAATGTTCTGATCTGCCTGAACTCGACCGATCAGACGTCCCGTATCCTGTTGGGGCATGAACCCCTTGGGGACGATGGAAAAGAGATAAAAATTCAGACCGATGGTCAGGAACAACAAAAACAGAACCAGACGCTTATGGTGAATTGCCGTATCCAGAGTGCGTTGATACTTTTTTTCCAGATGTTGAAATAACCGGGAACCCCACTGTAATCGACGTTGCCAGACGGAGGAAGGAGCCCGATTCTGCGGGTCCACACGCCGTAACCAGCGTCCGCACAGCATAGGCGTGGTGGTGAGCGATACCACCAGGGAAACCAGCACGGCCGTGGACAGGACAACGGCAAATTCGCGAAACATGCGTCCCACCAGACCGCCCATCAGGAGCAGGGGGATGAATACAGCGACCAGGGAAATACTCATGGACACCACGGTAAAGGCCACTTCCTGCGCGCCGATCAGAGCAGCCTGGAAGGGGGGAAGCCCGCGTTCGATATGGCGGGTGATATTCTCCAGCATGACGATGGCATCATCCACCACGAAACCCGTGGCGACCGTCAGGGCCATGAGGGAAAGATTATCGAGGCTGTAGTGTCCCAGATAAAGGATACCAAAGGTCCCCACCAGGGAAACCGGAATGGCGATACTGGGTATGAGCGCTGCATGCACCTCCCCAAGAAACAGGAATACCACCAGAATCACCAGTGCCGTGGCGATCACCAGGGAACGTTCCACGTCATGTAACGAGGCGCGAATGGATGGGGTTCGATCCATAATCACCTTGAGGTCGATGGAAGTTGGAATGGAGGCTTGCAGGCGCGGCAGGATGGCACGAATACGATCCACCGTTTCGATGATGTTGGCACTGGGTTGACGACTGACGATGAGCAGAATGGCCCGTTGCCCGTTGGCCAACCCCAGAGTGCGCAGATCCTGGACACTGTCCTCCACTTCGGCAATATCCTGTAAACGGATGGGGTTTCCATTGCGGTAGGCCAGGACGAGAGGACGGTAGTCTTTGGCCATCTTTGCCTGATCGTTGTCATCGACCTGCCAACGATTCTCGGTATTTTCTAACAACCCTTTGGGAATATTAACATTATTGTTTGAGATCGAGGTTCTGATATTCTCCACGGAGAGTCCGTAACTTTGCAGGGAAGGCGCATTCAGTTCAACCCGTACCGCCGGCAGGGAGCCACCACCCACCAGGACCTGACCGACTCCTTCGACTTGAGACAAACGTTGGGCGACGATGGTAGATGCGGCATCGTAGATCTCTCCGGGAGCCTTGGTAGGCGATGTCATGGTCATGACCAGGATCGGAGCATCCGCCGGATTGATCTTGCGATAAACCGGATTGAAGGGGAGGGCAGGGGGTAACAGGCTGCGCGCTGCATCCAGGGCCGCCATGACATCGCGCGCCGCCCCATTGATGTCCCGGTCGAGGTCGAAGAGCAAACTGAGGGAAGCCATGCCGGTGGCACTCGAGGAGGTCATTTCCGTCAATCCGGCAATTCTTCCTACCGTTCGTTCCAGAGGGGTGACCATGATGGCTGCCATGGTTTCCGGACTGGCCCCGGGCAGCGCCACCTGAACGTTGATGGCCGGGAAATCGATTTGTGGCAAGGGGGCAATGGGCATGAGGGTAAAGCCCACCCATCCTGCCAGGGTGATGGCTGCCGTCAACAAGGTCGTCGCAATGGGACGGGCGATGAACAGGCCGGTCAGGTTCATGCCTGCCGTCCCGTAAGCGTGCGCAAACGTCCTACCAGCCGTTCCATGGCCAGGTAGATTACCGGAGTGGTAAAGAGAGTCAGTAACTGACTGACCAAAAGTCCCCCTACGAGCGTCAGGCCCAGGGGTTGTCGCAACTCGGCTCCGATCCCGGTGCCGAAGAGGAAGGGGAAAGCCGCGAAGAAAGCCGACAGGGTGGTCATCAGGATGGGACGAAAACGCAACAGACAGGCTTCCCGGATGGCCTGTTCCGGGGATAGCCCCTGGTGCCGTTGGGCTTCCAGGGCAAAGTCGATCATCATGATGGCATTTTTCTTGACGATACCGATCAGCAGCACGATACCGATCACCCCCAGAATATCGAGGTCATGGCCCGTCAAAAACAGGGCCAACAAAGCGCCCACGGCAGCTGAAGGGAGGGTGGACAGAATGGTGATGGGGTGTATGTAACTTTCATAGAGGACCCCCAATACGATGTACATGGTCACCACGGCCGCCAGCAGGAGCAGGAGCGTGGATGAGAGCGACTTCTGGTAGGCACGGGCCGCACCCTGAAATTGAAGTTCCACACTCTGAGGCAAGTTCAATTCGTTGACCGCCTGGTTGATGGCTTCCACTGCCTGGCCCAGGGATTGGTGGGGACCCAGGTTGAAGGAGAGGGTGGCTGCAGGAAATTGTCCCAGATGATGGATAGACAAGGGACCGGTGGTTTCCCGGATATGCGCCAATTGGTCCAGGGGGACCTGTGCACCTTTTGCACCGGGAACATAGAACAGGTGTAACTGATCGGGGGTCTGACTGAATTGTGGCCCACTTTCGAGGATCACGCGATACTGGTTCGATTGAGTAAAAATGGTTGACACGATTCGCTGGGAAAACGCATCGTAGAGCAGGTCATCCAGTGCAGCAACGGAGACTCCCAGGCGCAGGGCGTTGTCCCGGTCGATATCAAGAAAGACCCGTTTTCCTTGATCCTGCTGGTCGCTGGCGGCATCGCGCAACGATGGAATGTGACGCATTCTTTCAAGGAGAAGAGGAGCCCAATGCTGGATCTCGGTCACCTTGGGGCTTTCCAGCGTCAATTGGTATTGGGTTCGACTCAGGGTGTCTTCCAGTGTCATGTCCTGAACTGGCTGGAAATAGACTTCCAGAGGACTGTGGCTCTGGACCATGGTTTCGTGCAGACGGCGCATGATCGCCCGGATGGACTTTTCGCCCCCGCGCCGGGCAAAGGGTTTGAGGTTGATCATCAGACGGCCTGAATTGATCGTGGTGTTCGATCCATCCACTCCGATGAAGGAGGAGAGACTTTCCACGGCGGGATCTTTCAGAATCCTTTGTGCCAATGAAAACTGTTCCCGGCGCATGGCACCAAAGGAAATGGTTTGAGGACCCTGAGTAATGGCTTGCAGGATACCCGTATCTTGAATTGGAAAAAATCCTTTAGGAAGATACACGTAGAGCACGATAGTAAGAATCAGGGTGAGTATGGCAGTGAACAGCACCCCTCCCTGATGGTGCAAGGCGATGTCCAGCCAGCGCGCATAGGACTGGATCAGGCGTTCAAGAAGTCGTTTCCAATGAAGGCGCCAGCCCGTTTCTGGCGCTTCCTTGCCTCCGAGCACATGGGCACAGAGCATGGGTGTGAGCGTCAGGGAGACAAACGCCGAAATCAGGATGGTGACGGCCAGTGTGATGGCAAACTCACGGAACAGGCGCCCGATGACATCCGACATGAACAGCAGAGGGATGAGCACGGCGATCAGGGAAAAGGTCAGGGAAATGATGGTAAAACCGATCTGACGAGATCCGGTAAAGGCAGCCGTGCGGGCGTCTTCGCCCATCTCGCGGTAGCGGGCGATATTTTCAATCATGACGATGGCATCGTCCACGACAAATCCGGTGGCGATGGTCAGGGCCATCAGCGTGAGATTATTGATACTGAAATTGGCCAGATACATGACACCCAGGGTGCCGATCAGAGAAACCGGTACGGCAAAAGCAGGGATCATGGTGGCCGGCAAACTGCGTAGAAACAGAAAAATCACCATGACCACCAGGGCAATGGCCAACATCAATTCAAACTGAATCTCATGGACAGAAGCGCGGATGGTGGTGGTGCGGTCGGACAATAATTCGACTTTGACGCTTTCAGGCAGGGAATCCTGTAACTTGGGGAGAAGCGCCTTGATCCGGTCGGACACCTGGATGACATTTGCGCCGGGTTGGCGCTGGATATTGACGATGATGGCCGGTGTATCATTCCTCCAGGCAGCCAGATGGACGTCTTCGGCGTCGTCCACGACTTCGGCCACATCTCCGATCCGGACCGGAGCGCCGTTCAGATAGGTGATGACGATTTGACGATAGGACGCGGCATCGTGCAATTGGTCGTTGGCATCCACCGTCACCGAGTGGTGGGGGCCATCGAAACTTCCCTTGGGGATGTCGACATTATTGTTGATGATCGCGGTGCGCAAATCTTCGAATCCGAGACGGCGCAATGCCAAGGCAGTGGGGTTGCCCCGAATCCGCACGGCCGGGCGCAATCCTCCCCCCATGCTGACCATGCCGACCCCCGATACTTGAGAGAGTTTGCCCACCAGGCGCGTCTCGACCCAATCCTGAAGATGCGGCAAGGTCATATGCGGAGAGGTCACCGCCAGGGTCAAAATGGGTGCATCCGCAGGATTGACCTTGTTATACAGGGGGGGCATGGGCAGGTCTGTGGGCAAAAAGGTACCGGCAGCATTGATCGCCTCCTGAACCTGTTGTTCCGCCACATCGATGGACTGGGACAATGAAAACTGGAGGGTGATGACGGAAGCGCCGCCCGAACTGGTGGAGGCCATCTGGGCCAGGCCCGCCATTTGTCCGAACTGCCGTTCCAGGGGCGCAGTCACGGTTCCGGCCATCACTTCGGGTCCTGCCCCGGGATAGAGCGTCGTGACCTCGATGGTGGGGTAATCCACTTCTGGTAAGGCAGACAGGGGCAGTTGACGCCAGGCAATCAACCCCAACAGCAGGATCGCCACCATCACGAGAGAAGTGGCGATCGGGCGATCGATGAAAGGGCTGGAAAAATTCACCGGGAAGCAGCGGGAGTGGCAGATGAACGTTGAGCGAGGGTAACCGTCATCCCTGAACGCAAGTTATCAACCCCTTCGGTTACGATCCGTTCTCCCGGCTGAACCCCACTCAGTATGGCAATTTCATCTCCATTGGTCGAACCGGGTTTGACCTTGCGGATGGACACCTTCATGTTTTTGTCCACCACGAACACGAAGGGACCTTGATCCCCCTGTTGTACCCCGGCTACCGGAATAACGGTGGCATGAGGCAGAACCGCCACGCGTACCCGGGCATTGACGAACTCGTTGGGAAAGAGTTCATCATGACGATTGACGAACTGGGCACGCAATTTGACCATTCCCGTGGTGATATCGACCTGATTGTCCAAGGTTTGCAATTCGCCCGTGGCCAGTAAATGCTGGTTGGAACGGTCCCAGGCTTCCACCTTGAGGGGAGCCAGAGGGCTGTTCATACCCTGCTGGATGTCGCCCAGATAATCTTGGGGAAGGGGGAAAATCACGGTAATCGGGTCCAGTTGGGTCAACACCACCAAACCCACGTTACCGGCAGCCAGGATCATGTTGCCCTGATCCACCAGACGGATGCCGAGACGACCGTTCACGGGTGCGGTGATATGGCAATAAATCAGCAGGAGTTTGGCGTTGTCCACCTGAGATTGATCCGAGGTGACCGTTCCCTCGTATTGGCTCACCAGCGCTTGCTGTGTGACCAACTGTTGGTCTGGAATGGCGCCCGTTTTGATCAGTTCCTGATATCGCTTGAGGTCGATCCGGGCATTGTCCAACAAGGCCTGGTCGTGCACCAGTTGACCTTGGGCCTGAGCCAACTGGACTTGATAGGGGCGGGGATCGATTTCAACGATGGGATCCCCTTGGTGAACCCGGTCTCCCTCCTTGAAATAGACCTTCATCAACTCGCCATCCACGCGACTTTTCAGAGTGACGGTATACACAGGCGTGACTGTACCCAGTCCGGTCAGCCAGACCGGAAAGTCGGCCTGATGGGCAGTGGCCAGTGAAACGGGCGTGGGCGCGGGCCCTTTGAGGGTTTTCAGGTCATGAGTGTCCTGGCGAAAGTGACGGAACAGACCTGACACCAGGAAAAAAACGACGAGGCCGATCAGCCAGAACCATTTCTTTCCTTTGGTGGATTCTGGAGGTAAAGGAGGTGGAGCAGCAACGGTGGCCATCGTGATCGGAATCTCAATTGTGAAGCGGCGTGTGACGAAAAGAAGGATACGTCATCACTTGGTGACGGGAAGGGAGATCAAGGCGATGAGGGGCGGAAATCCTGTTCCAGCGGAGGAGCGGGCCATTGAAAAGGCACGGGACCATCCGCCTCGGCATGGATGAACTGGTAGGCATAAGCATCTTGAGTATTCTGACTGAGTGAGGAAGGGGTACCCTGACTGACAACGATTCCATCAGAAAGTAAAAACATGTCATCCACCACCTTCAGAGATTCGCTGACGTCATAAGTGACCACGATCGATGTGATTCCGGTGCTGTCATTTAGTTCCCGAATCAGGCGAGCCACGGCATTGAGGGAAATGGGATCCAAGCCCGCAAAGGGCTCGTCGTAGACGGCCAGTGTGGGGTCCAGAGCAACGGCACGGGCCAGACAAACCCGTCGAACCATCCCCCCCGAGAGTTCGGACGGCATGAGATCACGGGCGCCACGCAATCCAACGGCTTGCAGTTTCATGAGGACTAGGTCGCGGATCTGGCGAGCCGCAAACCGGGTATGTTCACGCAAGGGGAATGCCACGTTTTCAAAGACGGACAGATCACTGAACAACCCCCCCATCTGGAACATCATGCCCAACTCGCGGCGCATGGCATAGAGTTCCCGGTCAGACATCTCGTGCACCACCCGGCCACGATAGCGTACCGCACCCCGTTGTGGACGCAGTTGTCCGCCCACGAGGCGCAGAAGCGTGGACTTGCCTGAACCGCTGGTACCCAGAACGGCAGAAATTTTCCCCTCTTGAAGGGAGAGGTTGATTCCTTTCAGGAGCGGCCGTGCACCATAACTGAAGTGCAGGTCTTCGATTTCAATCAAGGGACGGGACATGAGCGCATCACTCCAAAAAACTCCACCATGCTACCCTCCGTCCCGCCTTATCGCAATATCCTCGGAGGATACTTGGCACCAGATTGAATTTCATCATAGAATTGCAAGGATGGATTACAGGATCATGACACGCTGGCCTCCTTCAGGACTTCTCACTTGACTTCTACTTCCTCCGTCGTCCCCCTTCCGGACACCCCGATTCTGGAGATTCCGGATCCCGCCCTCGGTTTGTTGCGGCTGGTTTCCCTGTCCTTCCTTTCTCTGACCAGAAATCAGATTCATACCCTATGGGAAGTATTTTGCCAACGTAGCGACCTTCCGGCCTCCGATGCAACCCCTTTGATCGAACATCTCCTCGACAAAAACGAACTGATCCTGTCTCAGGGCCGCTTATCCTGTTGTCCTGCCCTGAGCGAAGTCATTCTCCGCGCACCGGAAGATGAGGCCCAGATTCAAATGGCGCTGGATACGGTGCGTCAGGTCTTCAAGATCGCCGATTATCGATTTGGTTATTTTGTTCGTCAATTCAACGAAGGCGTGCGAGATTTGCGCCTTGCGCTGTACGCCCGCCGTTTTGAGGATTTTTCCAAGTTGGCGCAGACGCTGCAAAGTTATTTTGCTTCCGAATGGCGTTTGCGCAACCCCTATCTGACCCTGTTTGACGATCCTTTTTCAGCCCAGCAATTCGACTCCCTGCCGCACGAAATTGCTCTCACCATTGCAGCCACCATTCTGGCACTGCGAACCAGTCGTCTGGAACCCTGCAAAGGGTCACTTTCCTGGTTACGGGAACAAGCGCGTCTCGCTCCCGAAGAGCAACGACAATGGTTTTCCAGTGTTCTGTGCGAACCCATGATTCTGCGTGGACACCTGGAAGAATCGCTGGCCCTGGTGCGGGGACGTCCCTTTCCTCTGGCACGTTGTGTGGAAGCACTGGTTCTGGTATTGCAGGGACAGGCAGAACGAGCCATTCCATGGTTCGAGGAAGTACTGAAGGATTGTCGGAAACCTCAGGATCTGCGCAAAAGTGGCATGAGTGGGCTGGGAGGGATCGCCTACGTCGTCTCTCTGATTGCCAGCAATGATCCAAAGGCATTGGAACGGGCCTCCCAGCACATTGCCCTGGTAATCCGCAATGGAGCGGGAATGAGTTCCATCTATGCATGTCTGGGACAGGTTGCCCATGCGGCTCAGTCTGTTCAGTCAAGCCCTGCAGAGGGTAGAACAGAAATAGGGGACAAGGAGTCACTGGCACAATTGTTTCGAGCCCTGGCCTGTTGGTGGGTGGATGGCGACGGCGAACGTATCGATACCGTGCGCTTGACCGAATTGGCGCGACGCGCGGAAACCCACGGATATCGCTGGATTGCGGCAGAAGCCTGGGAACTGTTGGAGCGCATACAAGCCGAAGGTCCTGTGCACCATGCCACCCATCTGCATCAGGAAATGGGATCTCTCACCCTGGTTCCCGCCATTCGCCGTCAACCCCTGTGGGAACGGGCACTGGGTGCACTGGAGAGACTGGGAGAGGAGTTGGGTGAAACTCTGACGCCAGTCCGGCAACAGCGTTTTTACTGGGCACTCAGTCGCCATTCCGACGGTGATACCTTTCTCCTCGAGGCACGTGAACAGAAACGCCAGGTTCATGGGGCATGGGGTGCCGGTAAAGCGATTGGTTTTCAGCGTCTGATCAATATGACGCAAGAACTGGAAGGCGTCACAGACCAGGACAAAACTGTGATTGCTTACCTGAGAAATACCCTGGTAAACCAGAAGCCCCACGACAAACGTTTCGTTGCCCCTCAGGCCCTGCGTCTGCTGATAGGACATCCGCTGGTATTTTGGGCGCATGACGCCCGGCGTCCCATTGAACTCGTGGCAGGACGTTTCGTTCTGACCAGTGGGCGTGACCGCCATCACTGGTACTTGCAACTGGAACCGCAGATTCCGGTGGGAGAAGATTTGTGGATCGAGCAGGAGTCTTCCCACCGTTTACGCCTTTATGGACTGACCGAGGAGGAAATCCGTCTGCGCGACATTTTAGGGGAGTTGGGGCAGCAGATTCCCATCCCTCAGGAGGAGCGAGTCGTCTCTTTGCTCAAGACCCTGAGTGGCCGTTTTCTGGTACAAGGCGATCCTCCCGCACCTGCCAATCTATTTCTGGTGGATGCTTCAGCCTCCTTCTATGCTTTGCTCTCTCCTCATCCCCAAGGGATTCATCTGGCTCTGGTGGTCTACCCTCTGGGAGAATCCCGGGAATCCTTCATTCCTGGAGCAGGGCATGCTATTTGTCTCGACGGAGAGAGCGACACCACGCTGAAAGGCGTGAAGCGCGCGCTGGACGGAGAACGTTGTCGCGCACAGGAGATCTTTGATGCCTGTCTTCCCTGGCTGGTTCCAGCCAACCTTCCCTTTACCGGGATCAGTCGCCACCCCGCAGCCGCTTGTGAAATCCTGACTCTGCTCAAGACCATGGGTGAATCCATCGTGCATCTGCGCTGGCCGGCGGGAGAAAGTTTGCGGATCCGTGGAGAAGCGCACCTCCCTCAAATGGCGCTTCAGATCCATTCCCAGGGAGACTGGCTCAAGATTTCCGGGGGAGTGCGTGTCGATGCCGATACCGTACTGGAACTTAAAACACTCATGGCAGCAGCAAAACATTCGGATTGTCGTTTCGTGGCCTTGTCGGAGGGTCAATTCGTTGCCCTGAGTAAGGGCCTGCTGGATCGAATTCGGGGACTGGCCAGTCTGACCCAGGAAGAAGAAGCCGGAGAACTTCAGATTCATGCCCTTGCTGCACCACACCTGTCTGGACTGATCGAGCAGGAAAGTTCTGCAATCACTGATCAGCGCTGGATCGAATTATTGACGCGGCATGAATCCCTGAGCCAATGGGAACCCCAGATCCCTTCCACGCTTCAGGCGGAATTGCGCGATTATCAACGGGCAGGGTTTACCTGGATGGTGCGTCATGCCGAAGCCGGGGCAGGGGCCTGCCTGGCGGATGACATGGGCCTGGGCAAAACACTTCAAACGCTGGCCTTGCTCCTTTACCGAGCCCCCCTGGGGGCGGCTCTGGTAGTTGCACCCACGTCAGTCTGCGGGAACTGGGTACAGGAGGCTCAACGTTTTTCTCCCACCTTGGACCTGCACTGGCTCTGCGTGGGTGGAAAAAACCAACTGGCGGATTTGGGCCCGAATTCCCTGGTCATTCTGAGTTACACCCTGTTCCAGCAAGAAACAGAGATGATCAGCAACCATCATTGGGCCACTTGCGTGCTGGATGAAGCTCAGGCCATCAAGAATCCAGGTACCAAGCGCTCGCAGGCGGCCATGAAGATCCGTGCGGATTTTCGTTTGTTGACCACGGGAACTCCCATTGAAAATCACCTCGGAGAATTATGGAATCTTTTCCGTTTCATCAATCCCGGTCTGTTGGGGTCGCTGGATACGTTTACGGAAAAGTTTTCCCACCCCATCGAGCGTCATGGGGATGTCGAAGCCCGGGAGCAATTGCGGCGCCTGATTCAACCCTTCATCCTGAGGCGTACCAAGTCCCAGGTGTTGGCTGAATTACCGCAACGTACGGAAGTCATGCTGCAACTGGAGGCCACCTCGGAGGAACAGGCTATGTATGAGGCCGTTCGTCTCGAAGCGCTGGAGAACACCACCTTGCCGGGCGACGAACAACCAAATAGAATCAAGGTATTGGCGGGAATCATGAAGTTGCGGCGGGCCTGTTGTCATGGTGCGCTGATTCTCCCTGACCGCCCCTGGATCTCCACCAAGATTACCGCGCTCATGGAAATTCTGGAAGAATTGAAGGAGAGTGGGCACCGGGCCCTGGTCTTCAGTCAGTTCGTGGATTATCTGTCCCTGATTCGACAATCGCTGGAAGAACATCGCATCACCTATCAGTATCTGGATGGTTCCACCCCATCCGCCGAACGGGCTAAACGTGTCAAATCCTTTCAGGAAGGTACGGACGACATCTTCCTCATCAGTCTCAAGGCCGGCGGGGTAGGGCTCAACCTCACCGCAGCGGATTATGTCATTCATATGGATCCCTGGTGGAATCCTGCGGTAGAGGATCAAGCCTCGGATCGTGCCCATCGCATGGGGCAGACACGACCCGTGACAGTCTATCGGTTGATCATCAAGGATTCCATCGAGGAAAAGATCGTCGCCCTGCATGAACGCAAACGCAACCTGGCAGACAGTTTGCTGGAGGGCGCTGGAGAAACCACTACCCTCAGCACCGAGGAATTGATCAGTCTCCTGCAGAATCAGCCGTGCAAGGGTTTATAGCGTAAGCGACAGGGTCGCGCGCCATCCTCACCCAGACGTTTTTTCTTGTCCGCTTCGTATTCCTGGTAGTTGCCCGTAAAGAAGGTCACTTGCGAATCTCCCTCGAAGGCCAGGATGTGGGTGGCAATCCGATCCAGAAACCAACGGTCGTGAGAGATGACCAACACGGCCCCGGCAAATTCCAGCAAGGCATCTTCAAGCGCGCGCAGGGTCTCTACATCGAGATCGTTGGAAGGTTCATCCAGAAGCAGGACATTCCCTCCCCGAATCAGGGTCTTGGCCAGATGCAGGCGACCGCGCTCCCCCCCCGACAGATTCCCTACGATCTTTTGCTGGTCTGCCCCCTTGAAATTGAAGCGTCCGATATAAGCACGGGACGGAGTTTCGTACTTGCCCACGGTGAGCATATCCGAGCCACCGGAAATGAATTCCCAAACGGTTTTATCACTGTCCAGCGCTTCGCGTGACTGATCCACATAGGAAAGATTTACGGTAGAGCCTATTTTGATCGTACCGGAATCCGGGATTTCCTGACCGACGATCATGCGAAAGAGTGTGGATTTACCGGCTCCGTTGGGACCAATGATGCCGACGATGGCACCGGGCGGAATGGTCAGACTGACATTATCCAGAAGCAGACGGTCTCCAAAGGATTTTGTGACTCCGTCGAGTTCTATGACGGAATCTCCCAACCGATCGCCCACAGGGATAAAGATTTCCTGGGTTTCATTGCGCTTCTGGTACTCCTGAGAGTTGAGTTCCTCGAAGCGGGCCAAGCGGGCCTTGGATTTTGCCTGACGACCCTTGGGGTTCTGGCGAACCCATTCCAGTTCCTTGTGAATCGCTTTCTGACGCGCAGATTCCTGCGATTCTTCCTGTTTCAGACGATCCTCTTTCTGGCCAAGCCATGAACTGTAGTTACCCTTCCAGGGAATCCCGTGTCCCCGGTCCAACTCCAGAATCCATTCGGCAGCATTGTCCAGAAAATACCGATCATGGGTCACCGCCACCACCGTACCCGGAAAACGCTGCAAAAACTGCTCCAGCCAATCGACGCTTTCCGCATCCAGGTGGTTCGTGGGTTCATCCAGCAGCAGCATGTCAGGTTTGGAGATCAGTAACTGACACAGGGCCACACGGCGTTTTTCACCGCCGGACAAATTACCGATCAGCGCTTCCCAGGGAGGAAGACGCAGGGCATCGGCCGCAATGTCCATCTGTAACTCGGCACTATGCCCATCAGCTGCGCTGAGAATGGCTTCAAGACGGGCCTGTTCGGTCGCGAGATGATCAAAATCCGCATCAGGCTCGGCGTAAGCCGCATAGACGGCCTCCAGAGCCGCGCGCGCTTCGATAATCGAACCCAGCCCCTGTTCCACCGCCTGACGGACGGTCAGTTCGGGATCCAGTTGGGGTTCTTGGGGGAGATAACCGATTTTCAGCCCGGGCTGGGGAGTGGCTTCACCTTCAATATCCCGGTCGATGCCGGCCATGATTCTGAGAATCGTGGATTTTCCCGAACCATTCAGTCCAAGCACCCCGATTTTCGCCCCCGGAAAAAAACTCAAAGAAATATCCTTGAGAATCTGCCGCTTGGGTGGGACAATCTTTCCCACACGGTTCATGCTGTAGACATACTGAGCCATAGGATTGAGGTACCCCTTTCCGAAAAGAGTGACAGATTACCATATACAGGATGTATGGAACCATTTCTCATGGTTAAACTCCATATCGACGAGTTATAATGGCGGATGTGCGGCTTCAGATAAATTTCGTGAGAGAGATCACCCAACATGATGCACAAAAAATATTTGACGCTTACCCTGTGTTCCTTGACTCTGGCACTCATGTCAGGATGTTCTTCACCCGGTGTGGGCGGCAGTGACTACACCAGCACGGAAGTGCGCGGGGAGCAATCAGTTCGTCTGGGGACGGTGGAGAGCGTGCGCAAGGTTCGCATCCAGAGCAGTGAACCCGGGATTCTGGGGGCCTTGGGCGGCGGGGTTGCGGGAGCGGCGCTGGGTAGCACCATCGGCGGTGGGAATGGCAATGCGGCAGCCACTGTTTTAGGTGCGCTGGCTGCGGGAGCGGCTGGAGATGCAGCCCAAAATGCCTTGTCCACTCAAAATGGAGTGGAAATTACGATTCGACTGGACAGCGGTTATGTGATTGCCGTCACCCAGGGGGCCGATGAAGTATTTCATGTGGGTGATCGCGTTCAGGTGTTGGGAGGAGGGGGCGCCACTCGGGTGACCAAACTCGATCCCAACTCCAATCTCGGGCCTACCGGAAGGCATTCATCGGCTCCGAATGGCATGGCACCGAGCAATAATGGACAACAGATCCATTACTATTGTCCGGACAGCAACGCCTACTACCCCGCAGTTCCCGATTGCAAATCCCCCTGGATGAAAGTAGTGCGCTGATCCTCGAGATTTTTCGGGAAACGGCTTCTCCCAAGCCCCATCTCTGATGGGGTTTTATTATACCTCATTATTTAACATAATATACATTATACGCAATCTCAACCCCTGCGGTTACGCAAACAAAACCGTTTGTCATTGATACAATGACCCTTGTGTGCGAGAATCCCACAAAATTAAGGAGCGGGTATGATCTTTGTAACTGGAGGTGCAGGTTTTATTGGTGCTAATTTCGTTTTAGACTGGTTGAATCTCCAGGATGAACCTGTACTGACTCTCGACAAACTCACATACGCTGGAAATCGGGATAACCTGACCAGCCTCAATCAGGATCCGCGCCATACGCTGGTAGTCGGCGATATTGGAGATGCGGCTCTGGTTCGTGCCCTGTTGAAATTGCACCGGCCCCGCGCCCTCATCAATTTTGCCGCCGAAAGTCATGTGGACCGCTCCATTTATGGTCCGGCGGATTTCATCCAAACCAATATCGTCGGCACCTTTCATCTGCTCGAATCGGTACGTGCGTACTGGAATGAATTGGAAGGCGAAGAACGCAAGAAATTCCATTTCCTGCATGTCTCCACCGATGAAGTCTATGGTTCCCTGACTCCGCAGGACCCCCCTTTTACCGAATCCACGCCCTATGCGCCGAATAGCCCCTACTCCGCATCCAAAGCCGCTTCCGACCATCTGGTGCGCGCATGGCACCATACCTATGGGTTGCCGGTCCTGACCACCAACTGTTCCAACAACTATGGGCCCTACCAGTTTCCGGAAAAATTGATACCCCTCATGTTGTATCAAGCCCTGGCTGAAAAACCTCTGCCGGTCTATGGAGATGGCCAGAACGTACGGGACTGGCTCCATGTCAGCGATCACGCCAGCGGAATTCGCCGGGTACTCGAAGCCGGACGGATGGGAGAAACCTACAATATCGGTGGAAATAGCGAATTAACCAATCTTGCGGTGGTCCAGGCCCTCTGTGATGCGCTGGACCGGCATCGTCCCTCGTCCCATGGTTCCCGACGTCGTCTCATTCAATTCGTCACTGATCGTCCGGGACATGATCGGCGCTACGCCATCGATGCCAGCAAAATTCGCAGGGAACTGGATTGGCAGCCTGCCCATACCTTCGATTCCGGTTTGGAACAGACCGTGCGCTGGTATCTGAGTCATCAGGAGTGGAATGAACGTGTACTGTCCGGCGCTTATCGTTCCTGGCTGGAACAAAATTATGCGGAACGGAGGCAGGAAGCATGAGAAAAGGTATCATTCTGGCTGGAGGTTCCGGGACCCGCCTCTACCCCGCCACGCAAGTCATTTCCAAACAACTGCTGCCTGTGTACGACAAGCCCATGATTTACTATCCGCTGGGTACCCTGATGCTGGCAGAGATCCGCGACATCCTGATCATTTCCACCCCTCAGGATACCCCTCGATTCCAGCAGTTACTGGGAGATGGCAGCCACTGGGGGATGAATCTCGAATATGCTGTTCAACCGGATCCCGGTGGATTGGCACAGGCTTTCCTGATCGGACGAAACTTTATCGGGCATCAGCCCAGTGCCCTGGTACTAGGGGATAACCTTTTCTACGGTCATGATTTCTCCATAAAACTCAGACAAGCAGGTAGCCATCCCGAGGGTGCCACGGTCTTTGTTTATCCGGTCAGTGATCCAGAACGTTATGGGGTGGCCGAATTTGATGAAACCGGTCGTGTCATCGGGTTGGAAGAAAAACCCCTTCAACCTCGCTCCCGTTATGCAGTCACCGGTCTCTACTTCTATGATGCACAGGTTTGTGACCTGGCAAAGACCCTGACTCCCTCGGCGCGAGGCGAATTGGAAATCACAGATCTCAACCGTCTCTACCTCGAACAGAAACGATTGCGCGTGGAAGTGCTGGGACGGGGATTTGCCTGGCTGGATACCGGGACCCACGATTCCCTGCTGGAGGCCGCTCAATATATCCAGACCGTGGAAAAACGACAGGGACTCAAGGTGTCTTGTCCTGAAGAAATTGCCTATCGCCAAGGGTGGATCGATGCAGACCAACTGGAAAGACTGGCCCTCCCCTTGAGCAAAAATGGCTACGGTACCTATTTGCGTCAGATTCTGAACGAACGGGTTTTTTGATTATTCATGACGAATGACCAGACTGTATCCCGTTCCTCGAATTGAACGGATCAGCGTGTCGGCGGGATTATGCTTGCGCAGTTTGCAGCGAATGCTCGAAATGGTGACATCCACCGAGCGGTCCTCGGCATGCCAGGATCGTCCGCAGACGACATGGGTCAACGTATTGCGTCCCACCACCCGGTTGGCGTTTTCCAGCAAACACAGCAACATATCGTATTCACGATTGGTGAAATGGATTTTTTCTCCCGAAGCAATCCATGTAACTTCCCGTTTTTGACGATCAAGACCAAAGCCGGAAAAATTTATCCCTTTATTCAGATGGAATGAAGAAATATTCAGACGCTCCAGTAAGCGCCGAACTCGCGCCAGGAGTTCACGCAGATCTACAGGCTTGATCAGGTAATCATCAGCGCCCATTTCAATTCCCAGAATCCGATCCAGAGAAGAGGAATTATCGCTCAGCACGATAATTCCAAGATCCGGATAATGTTCGCGCATAAAGCGAATATATTCATAACCCTGACCGTTTATTCCATGATCCTGATTGAGGATCGCCAATTTAATGGGATACGCGCGCAACAGTGATTTCGCATCATCCACATGGACGGCGCGCACGGTTTTAAAAGAAGCATGGACCAGACAGGATTCGAGTGCATTGAAGTGTCGGTAATCAGAATCAAGGATCATGATGTATGAGTTCATTCCGGTCTCGTTTCTTGTAGATATGGGATAAAATACCTTGTCCTCATGCTCACGGCAATTCTAATGGATAAGATTTTGCATGACAACTTCTTCATGATCCATCTGCCAGATCGCCAGGAGATTCTGCTATGCTTGTCCTCCACCTTACAACCGATCTATGGACCGTGATGGAAGACGTAAAATCCTTTGAAGCAATTGTCGTGGGAAGCGGCCTGGCTGGGGGCGTCACTGCCCTCGAGTTGGCAGAGCGTGGCCTCCGGGTTGCCCTTATCACCAAACGTTCCCTGGAAGATGGGGCCAGCCCACGCGCCCAGGGAGGCATTGCAGCAGCTTTGTCGAGTTTGGATAGCATCGATACCCACATGCAGGATACCTTGATTGCCGGTGCCGGACTGTGCGATACCGAAGCCACTCACTTCATTCTCGAGCGGGGCAAAATGGCCATTCAATGGCTGATTCAGCGCGGGGTTTGCTTTACGCAGGAAAATGGTACGCTACACCTTACGCGGGAAGGCGGACATAGCCAACGGCGGATAGCCCATGTAGCCGATGCTACCGGTGCCGCCATTCAGAATACGCTGCATCCTCAGTTGCGTGCGCACCCGCGTATCCATGTATTTGAACACCATATGCTGGTTGATCTGATCACCAGTGAACGGCTTGATCTGCCGGGACCACGGCGTTGCGTGGGTCTGTATGCGCTGGAAGAAAACAGTGGCGAGGTGCTCGCCTTCACCGCTCCCCACACCTTGTTGGCCACTGGTGGCGCGGGCAAGGTCTATCTTTACACTACCAATCCGGATACAGCAACGGGAGACGGCATCGCTGCGGGATGGCGGGCCGGGTGTACCGTTGCCAATATGGAATTCATCCAGTTTCATCCTACCTGTCTGTATCACCCTCATGCCAAGTCCTTTCTCATTTCCGAAGCCGTACGTGGGGAAGGCGGAATTCTGCGCCTTCCCAACGGACATCGTTTCATGCCGGAACATGATGCCCGGGCAGAGTTGGCCCCACGCGACATCGTGGCACGCACCATCGACTACGAAATGAAGCGCCATGGATTGGATTGCGTATATCTGGACATTACCCATCTATCCCCTGAGTTCATTCGCGGCCATTTTCCTACCATCCATGAAAAATGCCTGTCTCTGGGTATCGACATGACCACTCAACCCATCCCGGTGGTTCCGGCAGCGCATTATACCTGCGGCGGATTACGCACCGATCTGCAAGGACGTACCGATCTGGCCGGGCTTTATGCGGTTGGTGAAACAGCCTACACGGGCTTGCATGGCGCCAACCGCCTGGCCAGCAATTCACTGCTGGAATGCGTGGTGATGGCCCGCGAAGCCAGCGCAGCCATTCTTTCCTCCCCCCCTCCCGTACCCTCGCCCGTCATCCCGCCCTGGGACAGCAGTCAGGTCACCGACCCTGATGAGGAAGTGGTCATTTCCCATAATTGGGAGGAACTGCGCCGTTTCATGTGGGATTACGTCGGAATCGTACGTACAGACAAACGGTTGGAGCGGGCAACGCATCGTCTGAAACTGTTGCATGAAGAAATTCTGGAGTTCTATACCAATTTTCATGTCAGTCGAGACTTGCTCGAATTACGCAACCTTGTCACGGTGTCTCAACTCATCGTCGACTCTGCGCGCCTCCGTAAGGAGAGCCGAGGGCTCCATTACAGCCGGGATTATCCGCTGAGTTCGGCGTCCTCTCGCCCCACCCTGCTCACTCCCCCCTGAATCTCGTTCAAGCAGCCCCCAAATGAGGCGCCAGCCCTGCCGTCCGTGGCGCACCGGCTCGCGTAAAATCCAGCATCCGCTCAATGGGTAAACGGGCGCGTTCGATGAGGTCAGGATCGATGGTGATCTCGGGCGTGCCAGTAGACAGGATGGTGCGCAGATTTTCCAATCCATTCATGGCCATCCAAGGACAATGGGCACAACTTTTGCAGGTAGCTCCCGCACCGGCGGTTGGAGCTTCGATAAAAGTTTTATCCGGGTAGGTCTGGCGTAATTTATGGAACATGCCGTTGTCTGTCGCCACGATGAATGTCGTTACCCGCGGGGTGCCTGCGGCTTCCAGGATGCCGCGCGTGGAACCGACATAGTCTGCCAGGGCCAAAACTGCCCGGGGTGATTCGGGATGGACCAGTACCTTGGCCAAAGGTATTTTACTTTTCAAGTCGGCCAGTTCACTGGCCTTGAACTCGTCGTGGACGATGCAAGAGCCTTGCCAGGAAAGCAGATCAGCGCCCGTTTCCTGAGCCACATAGTCTCCCAGATGGCGATCCGGCGCCCAAAGAATTTTTTGTCCCTGTTCGTGCAGGTGACGAACCACGGAGACCGCACAGCCCGAGGTCACCACCCAATCGGCACGCGCCTTGACTGCGGCACTGGTATTGGAATAGACCACCACGGTGCGGTCGGGATGGGTATCGCAAAACGCACGGAAGGCATCGCCGGGACAACCCAGATCAAGAGAGCATTCCGCTTCACGCTCGGGCATCAACACGGTTTTTTCTGGAGACAAGATCTTGGCTGTTTCTCCCATGAAACGTACCCCGGCCACCACCAGAGTCGTTCCTGGGTGTTGCTTGCCAAACCGGGCCATCTCGAGAGAATCGGCTACCAAGCCACCGCTCCTTTCGGCCAGATCCTGCAAATCGGGATGAACATAGTAATGGGCCACCAATACGGCATTCCGCTGTGCCAGAAGCCCTTCCAGTTCACCCAGCAAAACCCGCCGCCGTTCCTGGGATGGCTCATCCGGGACACGAGCCCAAGCCGTGGCAAGTCCCTGCGGGTTTTCATAATCTATTTGAATGTTACACGTTGACATCCTTGAACCTCATGGAAAAATCAATGGATTTGATGTCCTTGGTCAAACTTCCGATGGAAATTCGATCCACCCCCAATTCCGCAATCTGGCGCACCGATTCCAGGTTCACTCCTCCGGATACCTCGACTCGCGCCCGCCCGGCAACCTGCATCACTGCCTGCCGTTGCATCTCGAGGGACATGTTATCCAGCATGACCATGTTCGCTCCGGCAATGAGTGCTTCCTCCAGTTGCTCCAGAGTTTCCACCTCTACCTGAATGAACTTGTAGGACCCCTTGATGCTCTGGGCCAAGGTGATCGCCTGGGTGATGGAGCCCGTGGCGGCAATATGATTTTCCTTGATCAGAATGGCATCGTAGAGCCCCATACGATGATTGGTGCCTCCTCCAATCCGTACGGCGTACTTTTCTGCCAGACGCAGCCCCGGAATGGTTTTTCGGGTATCGACGATCACCGCCTGGGTGCCTGCCACGGCACGCACGAAGAGTCGGGTTTGAGTAGCCACGCCCGACAGGGTTTGCAGAAAATTCAGGGCGGCTCGTTCACCGGTCAGCAATGCTCGTGCCGGACCCTTCAGTATAGCCACTTCCTGACCGGGCAATACTTCCGCGCCTTCGGCGGCCAGCCAATCCACCTGCAACCGGGAGTCCAATTGCCGAAAAACTTCATTCACCCAGGGTTGTCCGCACAGAACCGCACGTTCGCGAACCAGGATCAGTGCTTCGGAAACCACGGGTTCCGGAATCAGGAATGCGGTCAGATCCCCCGCGCCCACGTCTTCAGCCAGGGTTCTTTGTACCTGTTTTTCGAGGTGCAAGCGTTGCACCGTACCCTCCTGTTGCGTTTGATGGGGTTCCATCCATGCGCTTTCTTCCACCTCGCCTCCCGGATCAAGTGTGCCGTAAAAAGTTTCTATTGTCCCAAGGACTGCAGGGGCTTGCAATATGAATTCAGAGAATTGGAGTAAAATGCGATTTTTATTGACTTGGGAAAGCCTGTCTGCTTGCCATTGCCTATGTACCAAACCATGCTTAAGGCCAAACTGCACCGTGTCACGGTGACCCAATCAGAACTGGGTTACGAAGGGTCCTGCGCCATCGACGAAACTTTGCTGGAAACGGCAGACATTCATGAATATCAGCAGATCGATATCTACAACATAAATAATGGAGAGCGCTTCACAACCTATGCCATTCGGGGTGCGCGCGACACCGGCATGATTTCCGTCAATGGCGCTGCTGCCCGCAAGGCTCAAGTGGGGGACCTGTTGATCATCGCCGCCTACGCCAGTTACGCTCCGGAGGAATTAAAAAACTTCGCGCCGCGCCTGGTCTATGTGGACGAACACAATCAAGTCAAGCGCCTGGAACACGAGATTCCTTCGCAAAGCGTCTGATCCAGAGTGCTTACTTCCGGAGTGCTGCAGTCAATTCGGGGACCAGTATGTTCAGATCCCCCACCAATCCATAATCTGCCACGGCAAAGATAGGCGCATCCGGATCCTTGTTGATGGCCACGATGACACGGGAAGTCTGCATGCCCGCCAGATGCTGGATGGCGCCTGAAATACCGATCGCAATATACAGGTCCGGAGCGACCACCTTGCCTGTCTGACCCACCTGGACGTCATTGGAGGCATACCCCAGATCCACGGCGGCTCGGGAAGCCCCGAGCGCAGCGTTCAACTCATCCGCCAAAGGCCCCAACAAAGCCTCATAATGTTGGGCGCTCCCCAGCCCCCGTCCACCGGACACCACAACCCGGGCATTCTCCAGGGAAGGACGACCTTCCTGCGCATGCGCGTGCACGGCAATCCGGGTTGACTGCAACAGCGCTGCGGGACAAGGCAAGTTTTCTACCGTCACAGGATCCATCCCCTCTCCTTCCAACCCCGGGAAAGCCGTGGTGCGCACCGTCATCAATTTGAGGAGTTCAGGGCAGCACACCGTTGCCCAGATGCTCCCGGCGTAAATCGGTCGAATAAAGGTATCCGGGGATTCTACGCCCACGATGTCGCTGACCATGGCTACATCCTCCAACGCAGCCAGGCGCGGCATCCAGTTTTTGCCGATGGCCGTCGCAGCGGTCAGGATGTGCGTATATTGACGCGCCAGAGGCCGCACCAAGGCGCAGAGCATCTCCGCCAGTCCGTCTGCAAGGGCTGGTCCCGAGCCATTCAGAACCTGACGAATACCCGGCAAATGTTGAGCCTCTACCACAGCAGAGGTCGTATCGCCACCCCAGACCAGCACATCGATGTCCCCTTTCAGGGATTTGGCCGCCGTGAGCAGGGAACGAATGGAGGATTTCAAATGACCGTCAGGACCCAACTCAGCGACCAGTAAAATTCGGTTTTCCATCGTTCAAATCACCTTGGCTTCATTTTTGAGACGAGCCAGCAACGTGGCGACAGAGTCCACCTTGACGCCGGCCGGACGTTGCGGCGGTTCCTGGACACGCAGGGTTTTCAGACGGGGTTCGACCATTACCCCCAATTCTTCGGGTGTCAGGATTTCGATCGGTTTTTTGCGGGCTTTCATGATATTGGGCAACGTGGCGTAGCGCGGTTCATTCAGACGCAAATCTGTCGTAATCACAGCAGGCAGGATCAGGCGCAGGGTTTCGGTTCCCCCGTCGGTTTCTCGCACCACGTCCACCCTTCCCTCCCCGACCTGTATTTCAGCGGCATTGGTCGCCTGTCCCCAATTCAGCAGGGCAGCCAACATTTGCCCAGTCTGGTTTGCATCATCATCGATGGCCTGTTTACCACAGATCACCAGGCCCGGTATTTCACGCAGGACCACGGCATGCAGTAATTTGGCCACGGACAAAGGTTGTAATTCCTCAGTCGAAGATACCCAGAGCGCCCGGTCAGCCCCCAGAGCAAGAGCTGTACGCAATCCTTCCTGAACCATCGCATCGCCACAGGAAAGAGCGGCCACTTCTGTGGCCTGCCCCGCTTCCTTCAGGCGAATCGCCGCTTCCAGAGCAATCTCGTCGAAGGGATTGAGGGACATCTTGAGCCCGGCCAACTCCACACCACTGCCGTCTGCCTTGACCCTGGCCTTGATGTTATAGTCTAGAACACGCTTCACAGGGACCAGTATTTTCATAGGGCTTCCTTGTATAGGACAGGGCCGGATTCTATCATATTCGTTCGAACAGTCCGGCAATTCCCTGCCCCATGCCCACACATAGGGTCACCATGCCGTAGCGCCCGTTTGTGCGACGCAAACCGTGAATCAACGTAGCCGTGCGAATGGCGCCACTCGCTCCCAGGGGATGACCCAGCGCGATCGCACCTCCGAGTGGGTTGAGTCGAACCGGGTCGAAGGCCAGATTCTTCTGGACTGCCAATACCTGCGCCGCAAAGGCTTCGTTGAGTTCGATCCAGTCCAGTTGGGCAAGACTGACCCCATGCCGTGACAAGAGAGGCGGAACGGCCTTGACCGGGCCAATCCCCATGATCTCCGGCGGCACACCTTTGACAGAAAAACCCATGACCCTTGCCAAAGGGGTCAAACCATGACGGTGTACTGCATCCTCGCTGGCCAGAATGAGGGCGGCAGCTCCGTCAGAGATCTGACTGCTGTTGCCGGCCGTGACACTCCCCTTGACGTGGAAGGCAGGCTTGAGCCGGGACAGGACCTCCAAGCTGGTATCGGCGCGAGGTCCCTCGTCGTGGTGCCATGCTTTCTCCTGTGGAGTCGTCAGCCCTGTGCTCAGATCCAAAGTGTGCTGAAGTACCGTGACAGGGGTGATTTCTGCCTCAAAAAATCCCTGGCGCCGTGCTTCCAGCGCGCGCCGGTGCGATTCCAGAGCCACCGTATCCTGCTCCAGACGACTGATATTCCACTGATGAGCCAGATTTTCTGCAGTCGCCCCCATTCCCCAAGCCAGGGGCGTGTGAAAAGGCGTTTCAAAAATCAGGGGGCTGGGCGCAGGATGCCGGCCCATCATGGGAATGCGACTCATGGATTCCACACCACCAGCAACCATGAGGTCCGCGCTGCCCGACTGAATGCGTTCTGCCGCCATCTGGATGGCTGACAATCCGGAGGCACAGAACCGATTGACCGTCATCGCTCCTGCGGAGAGAGGCAATCCCGCCAGAAGAGCCGCGCTGCGCGCAATGTTGAGCCCCTGTTCTCCTTCCGGCATGGCGCACCCGATCACCACATCTTCGATCGCCTCCGGATCCAGCGTGGGGACCTGCGCCAAGGCACCCCGCAAGGCCGTAATGAGCAGGGTATCTGCCCGTACCTGAGCAAACTGCCCGCGCCCCTTCCCCACAGGGGTACGGGTAGCCGCCACGATATACGCTGTTTTCATGTCACTCTCCTGACTAATTGCGCACAGCCTTGCCGGTTTCCAGGAAAGACTGAATGCGTTCCCGACTTTTTTGGGTGGCCAGCAAGGGACCGAAATGTGCCCGCTCCAGGCCGAGCAGGTAATCCACATTGACCAGGGTTCCTGCAGACAATTCTCCACCGCAGGCGACTGTGGCCAAAGTGCGCCCGATCTCGAAATCATGTGCCGAAATCTGTCCTCCCTGTAGTGCATTGACCAACCCCGCAAGCATTTGGGCTCGCCCTTCCACCCCAGCCACCGGAAAGGCGCGGGGCAAAGCAGGTGCATGACCGGACTCGGCCAACACCAGGGCTTGCGTCAGAGCCACATGGAGCAATTCCTCACGGTGTGGAACGAGAACGTCGCCGTTTTCGAGCCAGCCCCAGGAACGGGCTTCCTGAGCGCTTTGACTGACTGTGCAGCGCAGGATACGCGTCAGATCCTCCTGCAGGTAGTCGGCCACCTGCAAGGGCGATTGGGCGGCCAAAGCGCGCAAGCCGGCGCGCCGGGCGACTTCCGTCAGCCCCCCGGCGCCGGGAAAGATTCCAACATTGACTTCCACCATGCCCAGGTTGGTTTCTGTAAAAGCGACCCGGCGAGTGCAGTGCAGCGTGACTTCACACCCACCGCCCAGTGCATAACCTTGCAAGGCTGCCACGGTGGGCACTGCACCGTAACGCAAACGCTGAACCACGCGCTGAAACCGTTCCTGAGCCAGCGCCAATCCCGTCAAACCCTGGCGAGCATAGGTTTCGATGAACCCCTTGAGATCTCCGCCCGCTGAAAAGTGCGGGCCCGGACCCCACAAGACCAGGGCACGGTAATGGCTTTCGGCTTCGGTCAGCGCCTGATCCAGCGCTTCCAGGGCAACTTCGCTCAGGAGATTCATCTTGGTATGCAAGGTCAGGATCACTACCTCATCATCCAGTGTCCAGAGACGTGCGGCCCCGGATTCGGCCACCGTCCGCCCCGCGCTGGCTGCAGTGGCCCCCCCCTCGCCCAGCAAGCGCAAGGGAAAGTGCTGACGTTTCAGCCAGGGCTGGGAGGAACGGGGACTGAGGGTCGCACGAGCCGCCGACCAGGAGCCCTGCGGCGTATGAACGACCTGACGTTGTGGGTCCATGGCCCAATCGGGCAAAGGGAGGTCGATCAAGGTTTTTCCTGCCTGCCGGTCTTCCTCGATCCACGTCGCCACCTCTGACCAACCCGACAGTTGCCACTGTTCGAAGGGGCCGAGGGCCCAACCAAACCCCAGACGCAGTGCCATATCCACCTCACGGGCCGAGGGCGCCATGCCCGCCAGGTGAATGGCGCAGTAGTGAAAGAGATCGCGGTGAATGGCCCACAAGAACTGGGCCTGGGGATGGGTGCTGGCACGCAGACAGGCCAGCCTTTGGGACGGCGAGGCTTCCAGACAAGCCTTCACCCCGGCCTCCGCCTTGGCTCCGCTGGGCACATAGGAACGGGTCATGGGGTCCAGACGAAGAATCATCTTGCCTTCCTTGCGGTAAAAACCAGCGCCGGTCTTGGCACCCAGCGCCCCGGCAGAAATCAGCCCCTCGAGGAGAGGGAAAGGGGCAAACAGGGCACGAAAAGGATCATCCGGCGCCTGGGTATAGGTCGTACTGATGACATGAGACAGAATGTCCAACCCGACCACATCGGCCGTGCGATAAGTGGCAGAGCGGGGTCGCCCCAAAAGGGACCCTGTCAGGTCATCCACCAGATCGCAGGACAAGCCGAAATTCTGCGCCTGATGAAAGGTAAACACCGTGGCAGCAACCCCAATGCGATTGGCTACAAAATTCGGCGTATCCAGCGCATGGATGACGGTCTTGCCCAGACGGGTGGTAATGAAGGATTCCAGCAGGGTGAGACGGTCCCGATCCGTCCGGGTCGTGGGAATCAATTCCACCAAGGCCATGTAACGCGGGGGATTAAAAAAATGCATGCCACAGAAGCGCGTTTGAAGATCCTCGGGCAAAACGGCGCCGAGTTCTTCCAGGGACAGACCAGAGGTATTGGACGCCAACCAGCTCCGGGGAGCCAAGTGAGGTAAAATGCGCGCATAGAGTGCCTGCTTCCAGGCCAACTGTTCGCCGATGGCCTCGATCACCAGATCACAGGTAGAAAGTCGGTCCAGATGTTCGTCATAATTGGCCGCTTCGATCAAGTCCGCGCGTTCAAGTTCGACCAGGGGGGGCGGGCTCATTTTTTTCAATCCATGAACGGCCTGCAGAACCCGTCCATTCGTGGGACCTGTGTCAGGTGGCAGATCATAGAGTAGAACAGGAATATCCAGATTGACGAAGTGCGCTGCCAGTTGCGCTCCCATGACTCCGGCCCCCAATACGGCCACGCGCTGAATCTGAGCCATCTCTCCTCCCATGCGGATCTAATGGTTTCATTCTAACCGAATCTTTCTTTCAGACTGTATCCCTTGAGTTTAAAATTCGAAAACATGAACATCATCCTCGACTTTGCCGAATGTTCGGGACTGCGTATCCGACGCGTATTTCGGGAACCCCGGCAATGTCTGGTCGCCCATTCGTTGGCGGAGGTGCGCCCCCTATTGCGTCAGGTCACCCAAGCCTGCCAGGCAGGCGCCCACGCTGCCGGCTTTGTGGCTTATGAAGCTGCAGCCGCTTTCGATGCAGCCGCCCTTACCCATCCTTCCCTGGAAAATTTTCCTCTGGTCTGCTTTGGAATATACGATGCCCCTCTCCCAGGGTGGGAAGAAGAAAATACCTCCATTCCGGAGGTATCCACCAGAGGCCCCTGGCAACTCAGCCTGACGCAGGCGGCTTATGGCCAGGCGGTGGATACCTTGCGTCAGGCCATTGCGCGTGGAGAAGCCTATCAGATGAATCTGACGCTCCGCCAGGAATGTTCATTCTCTGGCTCATCCCTGCGGTTATACGAGCAACTGCGCCAAACTCAGGATGCTGATTTCAGTGCCTGGCTATCCTGGAGCGGAGGTGCCCTCCTCTCCCTTTCACCGGAACTGTTCTTTGAAACCCACGGCAATCGCATCCTGACTCGCCCCATGAAAGGCACCGCATCCCCGGAAGATGCCGGGAACTTGGCCCAATGCCCAAAAAATCGGTCTGAAAACATCATGATCGTCGATCTTCTGCGCAATGATCTGGCCCGCATTGCACTGCCCGGATCGGTTGCCGTCACCGATCTCTGCCGGGTGGAAGCCTACCCCACGGTGCACCAGATGACGTCCACGGTGACCGCCACCTTGAAACCCAACACCGACCTCGAAGCAATTTTCTCTGCCCTTTTTCCCTGCGGGTCCATCACCGGAGCCCCCAAATGGCAAGCCATGCGCTGGATCAAACAGTTGGAAGATGGTCCGCGCGGCGCCTATTGCGGGGCCATCGGCTGGATTCGTCCAGGTGGGGATGCGCAATTCAATGTGCCCATCCGTACCCTCTGGCACGACCTACCCCATGAACGCCTTGTCTGTGGCGTAGGTAGTGGCATCACATGGGAGTCGCAGGCCCCCGCCGAATGGGCCGAAATTGCCACCAAGACCCGCTTTCTGGAGGCATCTGCATCCGTCGACCTGCTCGAAACCCTGCGTCTCGATCAAGGCCTCTGGGCACTTCCCCGCTATCACTGCCGCCGTCTGCTCCACTCTGTCCAGGCCCTGGGGTATCCTTCCCTGACGGAGCGGCGCTTCACCGAGGCTCTGGACTATTTTGCCCAACAGCACCCCACCGGATCTTATCGGGTACGACTGCGTTACAACCGGCAGGGCAACTTTCATCTCGAAGGTTTTGCCCTGCCTGTTTCCCCTAGGGAAGCCCCTCAGCCCGTTTACCTGGCTTCCCATCCCTTTCCTTTCAATCCCCAAATGCGGCATAAGACCACCGAGCGCAGCCTTTATGACGCTGCCTTCGCTTCTCTGTCCGCCCCTTGCTTCGATGTATTGTTGTGGAACGAACGAGGTGAATTGACAGAATTCTCGCGCGGAAATCTGGTGCTCGAGAAAAATGGCCAGAAACTCACTCCCCCACTGTCCTGCGGGCTACTGGCCGGCACGCTCCGTCAGTTTCTCTGTGATCGCGGGGAACTCGAAGAACACATCCTGACCCGGGACGATCTGGTTCACGCCGATCGACTATGGTTCATCAACAGCGTACGCGGCTGGGTTCAAGTGATCCTCAAGGCACCAGAGGAGTGATCGGCACATCCACATGCACGTCGGCACCGTGCTGGAAATGGAGATTCAGGGGCACGGTCTGACCGGCTACCAGAGGATGATCCAGGTCCTCCAGCATCAAGTGATGGCCTCCGGGCGCCAAGGTCGTCTGACCATGGGCGGGAATCACCAGATGATATTCATGTTCCATGTGTGCCATATTGCCTTCCATTTCCATGGTCTGATGCAGCATGACATGGTCAGAAACCGGACTGTCCGCGCCTTCCAGAGCCTCTTCATGGTCGCCCGGATTGACCAGGGTCAGATACACTACCCCCTCCTCTTGTCCAGGTGCCGTGGCGCGGGCCATCGGGTGCAGGACCTGAATGGTGGGGGGGCGCACCGCCTGCACGCCCGCTTGCGGGACGGGAGTGGATGATCGACCGAGCAGAGGTTCAATGCCCGCCACCAGAACAGATTCAGGCAATCCCTGATCATCATCGGCAGCCCATGCATTCTGGCGCACGATGCCTTTCCGATCCACCAGAATGGATAGAGGCATACGCCAGATCCTTCCAAATTCATCCACTTCGGCATGATTCTTCAGAACCCACGGAAAGTGGTAATGTTTCATCATGTCGCGCGCCATGGGCAGGTCCTCGTCACTGTCCATGTCGATGGCTACGATATCCAGACCCTGGGCATGGTATTTCTGATACAGATTTTCCAGACGAGGCATCTCTTTCCGGCAAGGAACGCACCAGGAGGCCCAGAAGTGTAACAGAGTGACATGACCCTGCTCGCTTTGTGCCGTCACCTTTCCCCCGCCCTCCAGGTTCAGGGTATAGGCCGGTATGGGGGCGCCTATCTCGAGGGCCTGAACCATAGGCGCAGAACCCAGCAGTGAAGCAACGATGATCCAAAACATAGAGCGCTGCATACAACTTCTCCTTTTGTCAGAAATGTACGATACCCCAAAACCCGAAGAACGAGGAAGACTCTTCGGGTGGGGCAGGCTTAGAACAAGTAGGTAATGCCTGCGTTCACCATCCAGTGAGGCACCAGTTGATCCCCGTTGGCATAGCGGTACAAAGGCAGGTAAATCGATGTATTGGCCTGCCAGTGGCGAGACAGGTCGATCAGCGCGCCGGGGGCCAGAAAAATATTGGTATAACCGCTGTTCAGGTTACCATACAAGGCATCGCCCCCCCCTTGATCCGGAGCTCGCCACAGGGCATTCACCTGCATCATGGGAATGACATGAGTGCTTGCTTCGATGGCATTCCAGGTGACCCCCGCGACGGTATTGAGACTATCTCCCGGTTTGTATCCCTGATAATGATTCAGGGCATGGCGCCAGGTTCCTTGAGAAAACCACCCCCAGTTGGCACTGAAATTTCCCATGCTGTAGTAACCCAGCAATAAATCGGTGGTGCCGGTTCCCGGTGCCGTATCCCGATCGATCAAAGGGGCCGGATTGATAGGGCCGGTGGGCAATTTCAGACCGAAGGTCAACCCACTGGATTTATCCTTGGAGAATCCCGTATACATCCCCATCACGCGTAAATCAGACAGACTGCTGATGTTGGTCGAGCGGGGAGTGGGCGAAGGATTGATCTGCCCCGGTATCCCGCTCGTGTCCGTGGTAAACGTGCGCATCCAGTAGGGAAGCATGGCCTCGACCCCCCAATTGTCATTAAACATATGCTGACCATAGAGAGTGTAAAAGTTGGTCCCGATCTGTTTGTCGGGGTTGAGTGCACCGACCTGTCCACTGGCCCCACTGTGGTTCCAGTTCTGATTCATGAAGGAATATTGAAGGCTCACCTGGTCATTCATGCCACTCACGGGCAACCCGGGCAGACCCACGTCGAAGACCCCACAACCACAGGCACAGGCCCACCCCTGAGTGGCGACTCCAAAACCCAGGACCAATCCGGCCAATTTTCTCCACCGTACCGGATTTAAGCGTAAACATTTTTTATAATAAAAAACAATACGATACATCGCAAAGTTCTCCTGAAAAGGAAACTAATACTGGCGCATGGACTGCTCAGAAGATGAGCAGGCGCATCAGAAAGAAAATCATTTTCCGGCCCCTAAGTTAGGGGAAGATCATCCCGGAAAAAACGATTCAAGCGTGAACGGGAGGCGCGTTGGGATAAGGGAGGAAGAAGTCGCGGAACGCGATGAAACGAAGAATTTCACGGGATGCCAGGGGCTGTCCATGAAACAGGGTGAGCCCCAATCCCGAATGGGACAGATCCATGGGCAGGGCCAGGGCCAGCGAACTGCAAAGGGAACAGTGACTATGCCCGGAATCGGAAGGAAAGGAGGGAAAATGGGCGGGATGTTGATGATCTGTGACGGACGTCGTCTCGACCCATTGTTGCCCTGAAACCGTACAGATTTGAAGTGCGGAGCCTGTCTCGCTGCCACGATCAAGAAGCGGATCCAGTGCCCCAACCACCAGAAACATCTGAAACAACAGCGGCCATAAAAGCCAGCCAGCCAGCCGTTGAATCCGATGGGGGGACAAAAGATTCATGATCTCAGGTTACTGTCTCAAGGTTTGACCAAACCGGTGGAATACAGAACCCCCAGATTCTTCTGTGCTTCGGTATTCCCCTGTTCGGAAGCCTTGTGAAACCAATCGGCCGCTTTGGCGTAGTCCTGGGGCACCCCTTGGCCATTGTCATAGAGCATCCCCAGATTGTTCTGGGCACGGGCATAACCCTGTATGGCTGCCTTTCGGTACCATTCGGCAGCCATGATGTAATCCCTGGGAACCCCCCGTCCATTCTCATAAAGTGCGCCCAAATTGTTCTGCGCCTTGGAATTACCCTGCTCTGCAGAGCGTCGGTACCAGTCGGCGGCTTCTGCCGGATCCTGAGGAACACCACGCCCTGACTCGTAAAAAACGCCCATGTTGTTCTGCGCCATGGCATTGCCCTGATTTGCCGCTTTACGGAAGTAATCGACGGCAATGGCGTAATCGCGAGTCACTCCCGACCCATTGGCATACAGTAATCCCAACTGAAACTGGGCTTCAGCCACATTTTGATCAGCAGCCTTTTTCAACCACTCAGCCGCTTTGGCATAATCACGAGGTACACCTTGGCCGGAGATATACATCATCCCTAATTTGTACTGGGCCCAGGCGACATTTTGATTGGCCGCCTTGGTATACCAGTCTGCCGCCTGAGCGTGATCTCCGGTCATGTCCAGGTAGGCCCCCAGATAGGTTTGGGCCTTGGGGTCGTTGTTGCGCGCTGAATCAAGCAACTTCTGCACGGCCACAGCGTCACCACTCTTGGCGTTGGAAGCCAGAGAGACCGCTTCCGACTCTGTCAAGGGCGGCGCAGATCCGGAACCCGTGGCGTATAAAGTCGTTGAAGTCCCAAGCATCATCAGAAAAAGCAATCTGGAACCGAGAAACTTATTCATGTACACCTTCTCAATCGAGAGAGAAAAACGCCAAGTGGTGAGTATCACCGAACCCAATATCGAAAAACAACGCACGAGCCCGCGCGCTTGTCGGAATATACCAAAATATCATAAACTCGTAATCACTTTCGTGAGCAAAAATGAAATTATTTTGTCGAACGCCGTGACGCCCTGCCCCGCAATCCTCTCGCCATCCTGAAAGTTTTCTCAGAAGGGCGAACCGTCTGTATCCAGTTCCACCGTCGGCGTCGCGGATAATCCTGGGGATAAATGTTGCAACTGATCCAAAGGTTCATCAAACACGATTTTGACGGGCAAGCGCTGTACGACTTTGACATAATTGCCGGTCGCATTCTCCGGAGGCAGCAGACTGAAGCGGGAACCCGTGCCATCCTGAAAACTGTCGATATGCCCATGCCATTCACGATCGGGAAAGGCATCCACACGAATTTTTACCTTTTGTCCACGGTGCATGCGGTGTAACTGGGTTTCCTTGAAATTCGCGACCACCCAGGGAGCGCCGGTCACCAGGGACAGAACTACCGTGCCCGGCTGAACCAGTTGCCCCAACAATAGTGTTTTATGGGTTACCTTTCCAGCAGAAGGAGCCTCCAGTCGTGTATAGGTGAGATCGAGTCGCGCCTGAGCCAGTGCGGCCTCAGCTTCAGCCACCGAAGCTTGGCCTCCGGCTTCCTGATCCCGTTTGAGGGCCACCTGACGAGGCCCCGACCCCGCTTCATCGAGGCGAGCCCGAGCCTCTCCGACTCGTGCAGCGGAGATCTCCACCGCACGTTGCGCCGATTCTCTCCGCGCTTGCGCGGCTCGATCTGCCGTCAGAGCCTGATCAAGCCGCTGGTGTGAAATTTCCTGTTTTTCGTAGAGTGCCTGGTAGCGCTGCACATCGTTGTGGGTGAGTTGAGCCTCCGCCGCGCTGCCGTCACTTTCCGCCACCGCCTGTTTCTGGGCAGCCAACGCCGAGGCCAGGGCACTCCGGGCTTCCCGCACCGCCGCAGAGGTGGTGGTGGTCACCACGGAAAGATCCTGGGAGGTGACCCCATGCTGAGCTTTGGCTGCAGCCAAAACGGCTTCTGCTTGCTGGACACGCAAAGCATAATCCCGGGGATCGATGAGCGCCATGAGTTGGCCTGCCTTGACCCACTGATTGTCTGTCACTCCGACCTGAGCGATATAGCCACTGATATGAGGGCTGATCTCCACGATGTCGGCCTCGATGAAAGCATCGTCTGTGCTTTCCTGGTTCCGTTGGACAAACCACAAGCCAAAAGCGCACAACAGCACCACCCCTCCCCCCAGCATCAGCCAGCGCCGCCAGGATACCGTGACCGACTGGGCAGTGGGGGGCGAAGAGACGGAAACGTCGTCCTGAATCATGGAAGAGACTCCGGTTGAGAGGGGGTTTCGTAGGTGATTTGACCCATTGCCAGATCATAATTTACCTGTGCCATACCCAGGCTTCCCAGGGCTCCGATCTGATCGCTCCGAGCCTGTGCCAGACCAGCCTGGGCATCCACCAGTTCGAGATTATCAGCGACGCCGCTGACAAAGCGGTCCTGTGCCTGCTGCATCAAACGTTGGGCAAGATCCAGTCGCAACTGCGCTGCCTTCACCTGAGCACGACTGGTGTTCAAGGAGTCCTCAGCCAAACGGACATCCTCTTCCACTTGATGGCGCCCGTCTTTCAAGGACAGTTCGGCTTGGCGCCGACGGCTTTCGGCCTGATCCTGACGTGCGACCAATGCCCCTCCCTGATACAGGGGCACGCTCATCTGGATGCCGTAACTGTAGGTACGATAGTCATACTGGGTGGGAAGTACCCCGCTGGGACCAATCGCACCGATCAATCCGATGGTGGGGTAGGAAGCCGCCACAGCAGCTTCTTTTTCCGTTACCCGTTGTTCCAGGGTTTTTTCCAGTGCCTGCAATTCTGGTCGTTGCTGCAGAGCACGGTCCACCGCATCCCCCCCGTCGGGACTTGATGCGGGAATGATCCCCAGAGTATCCGTCAATTCAATGGGGAGGTCAAGCGGCAAACCGAGGGCGCGATGCAGGCGGGTCATGGCATCTTTGGCGGCACCCAGCGCCTGTTGCAGTTGGTAGGCGACTTGCGCTTCTGACGCAGCGGCCCGCACCTCATCCACACCTGTGGCCAATCCGCTCTTCAACTGATCGCGCGTCAATTGCAGGAGATGTTGAGACAACGTTTCGTTGGCCTGTGCCGCCTCGACCGACTCCACGGTCTGTTGTACGGCCAGATAAGCCAAACCGGCAGCACCGGCGATCTGTTGCGCCCGTGCCGTGGCTTCGAGACGCGCGACTTCGACCCCGGTTTGAGCCGAAGATGCCTCGTGTACATGGACCAGATCCAGAATTTGCTGGGTAAACTGTACACGCGCATCAAACGTATTGAAAGGGCCGATGAGCGTGGGAAACCCTGGCAATGCCAAACCCATGGCACGCAAGTTCTGGGTTTGACGCATCTGATAGGAATTGAAACCCACCGCCGGACGCAAGGCGGCCCGCGCTTCCTCGGCACGGGCTGTGGCCTCCTGGGCCTGTTCGAGAGCCAGTTGCACCTGAACATGGTGCGTCACGGCCATCCCCATGGCCTGACGCAAGGTCAGATGCAAACGCGTGTCCGGAGTATCCTGAGCCAGGGCGGCGGTACTGCCCAGCAGTAATAAAGCGGCACCTGCCCACACAGTTCGAGGGGGGTTATACCCCATAGCAATGCTCCTCCCCAGGAAACTGACCCGCTTTGACTTCCCGCACATAAAGTTCCACGGCTTCTGCAATGGAGCCCGTTTCCCGAATGAAGGAACGGACGAAGCGGGGAGGAATATACGCCCCCAGCCCCAGCATGTCGTAAATCACCAGCACTTGCCCTGAGCAGTGAGGGCTGGCCCCGATACCGATGGTTGGAACCTGGACCTGGGCACAGATCTGGTCGGCCAGGGGGCGCGGCACGGCTTCTATCAGAATCATGCTGGCACCGGCTCGTTCCAGTTCCTGCGCATCGGTCAGAATCTGTTGGGCCATGACAACGGTACGGCCTTGAACCTTGAATCCCCCCAGTTGATGCACGGACTGGGGGGTCAATCCGATGTGGGCACAGACGGGAATGCCCCGAGTCACCAGAAAGGAGACCGTTGGCACCATGCTGGCCCCCCCCTCGATCTTGACCATCTGGGCCCCTGCACGCATCAATTCGGCCGCATTTCGAAAGGTGTCCTCGGGGCTGATTTGGGCCGTGGCAAAGGGCATGTCGGCCAGCAAGAAGGCCTTGGGTGCACCCCGCGCAACACAACGGGTATGGTAGGCAATGTCAGCGATGCTGACCGGCAAGGGAGAATCATGACCTTGCACGACCATCCCCAGAGAATCTCCAATCAACAAGGCATCCACCCCGGCCTGTTCCAGAACCCGTGCAAAACTCGAGTCATAACAGGTCAGCATGGCAATTTTTTCACCGCGTTCCTGCATGAGTTGCAGGTCCACGATCGAGGTGCGCATAGCACTCTCTCCTAGGGAACGAGGGTAAAATGATAATCGACCGTGACTTCATCGGCCACCGTATCTGTCGCACTCCAGGTTCCATCCCCCACGCCGAAATCATTCCGTTTCAAGGTGAATCGCCCCTGCGCACTGCGCCCATTGCGATCATAGGACATCTTGAGGGGGATTCGCAAGGGTTTGCTTACCCCTTTCAGTTGAAACAAGCCCCACACGAGGTACTGATTCGGTCCCACGATCCGGATGTCCGAGGAGTCAAAATGGGCTTGAGGAAATGATGGGATATTGAGCCAATGCTTGCCCTTGATCTCGTCTTCCGACTCTTCAGATGCCAAATCGATACTGCCCAGATCGATGGTGATGTGGGCATAACTGTGCGGCAGATCCTGAGGGTCGAAATGCAGGTCAGCGGAAAATTTCCGGAAGTTTCCCTGTACCGATGCACCCATCTGGGTCCCCGTGAAGGTAATCTGTCCAGAACCGATCGTCTCGGCGCCGGACTGCGACATAAAAACAAATGAAGAACCCATTAGAACAATTGAGTACAATATACTTTTCATAATAATCCCGAATATTTTCAGGGGCGCATACGGGCCATCAACTGATCCCGGTCGACGAACTGGTGTTTGAAGGCCGCTGCTACATGCCCCAAAACTAAAACCAATAAAGTCCAGTTCAGGGCTTGATGAAGCGTCTCGAACAGATGGGAAAGCGCCTTGTCTTTGGGAACCAGATTGGGCAAGGGAAGGAGATTGAAATAAACCACGGACACGCCCGCTGCTGAACTGTGCAGCCAACCCGTCAAAGGAATGAGCACCATCAATACATAGAGGGCCCGGTGGGCGATTTCCGTGAGTTTTTGGAGCCGCCGATTCATTGTCGCCGGTAAAGCAGGGGGGCGGTGTGTCGAGCGCCAGGCCATCCGCATCCACACCAGCAAAAACAGGGTGACACCCAACCACTTGTGCCAAGTGTATATTTTTAACTTCCAGGGAGAAAGTTCCAGGCCGGACATATACTGTCCGACCCCGAAGGCGAGGGCCAATCCTGCGGCCATGATCCAGTGCAGACCGATCGCGACAGGGGTGAATTTTGCGGGAGAATGAGAACTCATGGGTAACTCCTGATCATCAACCAAACGGTTTAATTGTACGCATACGAACTAAATAGCGCAATTCCTTTTAACAGACCCGGAACAGGCGGCAGTAATTTTCTGTCGTACGTTCCCCCACTTCTTCGATGGAAATACCGCGCAGTCGCGCGATTTCTCCTGCCACATGGAGCACATAAGCCGGTTGATTGGCCTTCCCGCGCATGGGCTCCGGTGCCAGATAGGGGGAATCGGTTTCAATCAACAGACGATCCAGTGGAATCTGACGGGCAACTTCTTTGAGGGCCTTGGCATTGCGGAACGTCACGATCCCGGAAAAGGACAGGTAAAAACCACGCTCCAGAGCCGCATCGGCCACCGCCTGAGTTTCAGTAAAACAGTGCAATACTCCGCCCACGTCCTCTGCCCCCTCCTCATCCAGCAAGCGCAAGGTGTCTTCAGCCGCAGAGCGGGTATGAATCACGAGGGGTTTCCGTACTTGGCGAGCCGCGCGAATATGGGTTCGGAAACGTTCCCGTTGCCATTCCAGATCCCCTCCCAAACGATAATAATCCAGGCCGGTTTCACCGATGGCCACCACCTTGGCATGCGCTGCCTCAGCCACCAAACGCGCCACGCTGGGTTCCTCGATGTCCTGGTAATCCGGATGAACTCCCACCGTGGCATGCCATCCCTGATCGGTTTCCGCTACGGCAAGCACATCCGGAACAGTTTCCAGCCGCACCGAAATACAGAGTGCACGGGTAACTCCAGCCTGCACCATGGCGGCATGCACGTTTGACAACTGAGTCCGTAACTCAGGAAAATCCAAATGGCAGTGAGAATCGGCAAACATGGAACAACCTCGCTTTCAGGAAGATGGATGAAGCGGCGCCAGCAAGGATTCGGTCAGCAGACGCGCATTCAGGGGGTGGGCCATCCAGCGCCGGGCTTCACGCAGGCGTGTTTCCCAGGCCAGCAGGTCGTAAAGATCGAGACGAGGGGCCATACGGCTCAATGCCTCCTGGAAGTCCTGGTGATAATGGCCATGACCCAGAAGTTTTTGTCCGATCAGATCCATGACCCAGAACTGGAGCCATTCCAGCCATTGATCCAGGCCCAGATTCAGGATCCGGTCCGCTTGTTGAGTCAAGGAAAGGCCATTATCCGTCAGGATCTGTAAAAATCCCAGGCGCCCTTCATGGTCACGGCGGAACTGTTCAAGGGCCCGCAAGGGAGCGCCCCCCGAACGACACAAATAGCCCGCAGGCTCCTGGACCCCCTCTCGCTGGAGCCACTGCATGGCCTGCTCCCCTGTGGGCAAAGGGACGGGCCAGAGTCGACAACGGCTGCGAACCGTGACGGGAATTCGGGCCGGATGGTCGCTGACCAGCAAAAACAAGGTGTTGGGTGGGGGTTCCTCGAGCGTTTTCAGCAAGGCGTTGGCGGCCGCCAGATTGAGTGCTTCGGCGGGTTCGATCAAAATGACCCGCCACCCCTGCCGATGACTGGTGGTCATCAGAAATTCGGCAAGGGCACGCACGGCATCCACGGTGATCCAGACACTCCCCTCCGAATCCCCGCCTTCTTCCTGGCGGGGCGGTGTCAACAACCGGAAATCAGGATGATGTCCGGCTTGAAACCAACCACAGGAAGGACATGTTCCACAGGGTTGCGGGGCGTTTCCTTCACAGAGGACGGCCTGGGCCAGATGGCGTGCCAGCGCGCCTTTTCCCAGTCCGGCAGGCCCCGTCAACAAGAGGCCCTGGGGTCGCTCTGCTGCCCATAGCCGCTCGAAAACCTTTTGATTCCAGGGATGAATCATGCGCCGCCCGCAAGCGACGGGAAGGCCTGCCGCAACACGTTCTCGACCTGTTCTGCCAGAATTTTCGGGTCTGTCGCCGCATCCATCCTGCACACACGGGGCATGTGGCTGCGCGCCTCATACCCTGCACGCACCCGTTCAAAGAAAGTCCGCTCTTCCCGCTCAAAACGATCCCCTTCCTGACGTCCTCGTGCCAAACGTTGGGCGGCAATGTCGGGATCCAGATCGAACCATAGAGTCAAATCCGGTTGAAAGCCCGCACAAACCCAGGTTTCCAGGGTCTTCAAAATATCCTGGGACAATCCACGCCCACCGCCCTGATAGGCAAAACTGGCATCCACGAAACGGTCGCTCAGTACCCACTCTCCCCGTGCCAGGGCAGGCTCGATCACCTGGGTGACATGATCGTGACGCCCGGCAAAGACGAGCAGGGCCTCGCTCAGAGGCGACATGGACATGTTCAAAAGCAGGGGCCTCAAGGCTTCAGCCAGTACGGTCCCCCCCGGTTCGCGCGTACGTTTCACCACCACCCCACGGATTTCCAACCAGCGTTGAACCGTATCCAGTTGAGTGCTTTTCCCGGCACCATCGATTCCTTCCAGGGTAATGAACTTACCGCTCATGGTTGGTCGTCCGTTTGGTCTGATACTGTTGCACCGCCTGCTGGTGCGCTTCGAGGGTGGTGGAAAATTGATGGGTTCCATCTCCCCGCGCCACGAAAAACAAATCGGAAACCGCCAACGGGTGCACGGCCGCCCTGAGCGCCGCCGATCCAGGCAATGCAATGGGAGTCGGGGGGAGACCGTTTCGGGTATATGTATTATAGGCATTGTCCCGATGCAGGTCGCGGCGATGCAGATGACCATCATAGTCCGCCCCCAGACCGTAGATCACGGTAGGATCGGTTTGCAGGCGCATATCCAGACGCAAACGATTCAAAAAAACGGCGGCAATGCGCGCCCGTTCTTCTCGATTGGCCGTTTCTTTCTCGATCAGGGAAGCCAGGATCAGGGCCTGGTAAGGATCCGTCAAAGCCAGGTGAGGATCGCGGGTCGCCCAAACCTGGGCCAGTCGTTCGATCATGGCCCGATGCGCCCGCTCGAGAATATTCCAGTCACTCTCGCCCGGACTGTAGAAATAGGTGTCGGGGAAAAACCACCCCTCAGGGGCCTGCCCTGCCGCGCCCAGATGCGCCATCACGGCACCATCGGGCAATCCGGCGCTGTCATGACGCAAATTGGGTTGCTGTTCCAGCAGGGCACGCAACTGGGCAAAAGTGGTTCCTTCGATGATCTGCACCTGCCAGGCATCCCCCTCCCCCCGGGCCATCTGACGCAGTATCTGCCAACCACTCAGAGGTTGGGTCCATTCATAACTGCCGGCTTTCAGGTGACTCTGTTCGCCCAGAACCCTCCCTACCCAGGTAAAGGTCCAGGGTTCCATAAGCACGCCCTGCTGAACCAGTTGTTGTGCAACGGCACGCAACCCCAGTCCATTGGACAGTTCAAAGGCATAAGGCGTATGAGGCAGCGGCAGGGGGCGAATGAAAAACAGGGCGAGCCAGACAACCAACCCGCCCAGTCCACTCGCCAAAACCCAGAGCAGACGGCGCATCAGAGGGATAAAATCTATTCGAGACGGCGAAAAATAATGCTCCCATTGGTACCGCCAAAACCAAAGGAATTGGAAAGAACCACATTCACGGGCATGGCACGCGCCTCATGAGGAACAAAATCGAGATCGCACTCAGGGCTAGGATCATCCAGATTGATGGTAGGCGGAACCACCTGGTGGTGAATGGCCAATACGGAAAATACGGCTTCTATCCCTCCCGCAGCCCCCAAGAGATGCCCTGTCATGGACTTGGTGGAACTGATGGCCAGTTTATAGGCATGATCGCCAAAAGTACGTTTGACCGCAACCGTTTCTCCCAGATCCCCTAGGGGGGTAGAGGTCCCATGCGCATTGATGTAATCCACCTGATCCGGGTTGAGCCTGGCATTTTTCAAGGCATTGAGCATACTGCGGCGCGCGCCATCACCGTCCGCCGGGGGAGCGGTCATGTGATACGCATCCGCGCTCATGCCATAGCCGCACAGTTCGGCATAGATCTTCGCGCCTCGGGCCTTGGCATGGGACAACTCCTCCAGAACCAGAACACCGGCCCCTTCGCCCATGACGAAACCATCGCGCGCCTGATCCCAGGGACGACTGGCAATTTCCGGCGCATCGTTGCGCGTACTGAGTGCCCGGGCGGCACAAAATCCACCGATCCCCAATTCGTTGATGGCGGCTTCGGCCCCCCCTGCAACCATCATGTCAGCATCGCCATACTCGATCAGCCGAGCCGCTTCCCCAATGCTGTGATTCCCGGTGGTACAGGCGGTCACCAAGGCCAGATTGGGACCTTTCAGACCATACATGATCGACAGGTTGCCTGAAATCATGTTGATGATACTGCCCGGGATGAAGAAAGGAGAAATCTTGCGCATCCCTCCTTCCAGATAAGCGCGGCCGGTGTCCGTAATCATGGGCAATCCGCCGATCCCGGACCCAATGCACACACCCACCCGTTCGGCATCGACCGGATGAGCTGTGACGCCGGCATCACGCAAGGCCTCCATCGCCGCAACCAGGCCATAATGGATAAAAATATCCATGCGGCGCACTTCTTTGGGATTGAGATGCTGTGCAGGATCGAAATTTTTGACTTCGCCTGCAATCTGACAAGGCATCGGTGCAGGATCGAAGCGGGTGATTCGCCCGATTCCGGAACGCCCGGCACAGAGTTGCGCCCAAGCCTCGGGGACGGAATTCCCGACAGGGGATACGATCCCCAGACCAGTGACGACGACGCGACGACGGGACATGTTCAGACCTCCATATTTCAAGGCAGCGCAGTGCTTGCCCTGATATTCCTGACTCGGGTATTGCCTTTCTCAGGCAGGCAAGTGGGAATTCACATAATCGATGGCTTGTTGCACCGTTGTGATCTTTTCGGCTTGTTCATCAGGAATCTCGCACTCAAACTCTTCTTCCAGAGCCATCACCAATTCAACGGTGTCGAGAGAATCCGCCCCCAGATCTTCCACAAAGGAAGAGGATGTCTGAATATCCTCAAGTTTGACTCCCAGTTGCTCTGAAACGATTTTCTTGACGCGCTCTTCAATAGTAGACATGTAATTAGGATCCTTGGCTGTTGTCTTTCAAAAAAACAGGCGTAGTGTACCAAAACCCGCCGACGAATACCATCCCGAAGGATGGGTCAATCCATGGCCATGCCCCCATTGACGTGCAGGGTGGCTCCCGTCACATAGGCCGCCCCCGACGATGCCAGATAAGCGACGGCATGAGCGACATCCTCGGGTTGACCGAGACGGCCCAATGGGATACTGGTTAACAGAGCCTGCTGCTGGGCAGTGTCCAATCCGCGTGTCATGTCGGTATCGATAAATCCTGGGGCTACGCAGTTGACCGTGATGCCGCGACTCCCTAATTCCCTTGCCAGGGACTTGGTCAATCCCACCAACCCCGCCTTGGCAGCGGCATAGTTGACTTGCCCTCCATTGCCGGTGCTCCCTACTACGGAACCAATGTTGATGATGCGTCCTTGACGAGCCTTCATCATATCCCGCAACACGGCACGAGATAACTGGAAAACCGCCTTCAAATTCGTATCCAGAACCGTGTCCCATTCTTCATCGCGCATCCGCACCGCCAACATGTCACGAGTCACCCCGGCATTGTTCACCAGAATGGAGATGGGACCCAAACGTTGTTTGACAACATCCACTGTCTGCAGAATGGCTTCAGGCATGCGCACATCCAGCATGAGTCCCAGGCATTCCGGGTGAATGGCGTGCAAGTCTTTCTCGATCTGTTCAGCGCCATGGGCAGTAGTCGCGGTAGCCGCTACCTTGGCCCCCTGACGTGCCAGTTCCCGCGCGATCGCCTGGCCGATGCCTCGACTGGCCCCCGTCACCAAAACCACCTGTTCCTTGAGCATTCTCCTTCCCCCTATATATTTTTTAGTATTATGACAACGCGCCCTGCAGGGCCTCTGCGCTGTTCAGCGCGATACCTTCCATCTCCGCATCGATACGACGAACCAGAGGGGCCAGCACCTTGCCGGGTCCACATTCTGCCACGCGCTTACACCCATTCCGGGCAAAGGCGCGAATCGTATCGACCCAACGCACGGGATGATGCAATTGCCTTGTCAGCGCGGTCCGTATTTCCATCGGAGTGGTGGCCTGAACCACTTCGGCATTGTGCAACACGGGGATGCGGGGCGATATCAGGGTGACCCTTTCAAGGTAGTGTGCCAGACGTTCGGCAGCCGGCCTCATGAGACTGCAGTGAGAAGGGACGCTGAGAGAAAGCATGACCGCGCGCTTGGCGCCACGGGCCTTGGCCGCCTCAGTAGCGCGCACCACCGCCGTCCGATGTCCGGCAATGACCACCTGACCTGGGGAATTGAAATTAACGGCTTCTACCACCTCACCCTGGGCTGCCTCCTGACAGGCATCCAGCACTGCCCCATCCTCCAGGCCGAGGAGTGCCGCCATGGCGCCCATGCCTGCGGGCACCGCTTCCTGCATCACCTCAGCACGAAAACGAACCAGGCGCAACGCTTCTTCAAAAGAAAGGCTTTCTGCCACCACGAGAGCGGTATATTCTCCCAGGCTATGTCCCGCCAACCAGTTTGGCTCGGCACCGCCCTGTCCGCGCCAGGCGCGATAAACCCCTACCCCGGCCGCCAACATGACGGGTTGTGTGTTGACCGTAGCCATCAGGGACTCTTCCGGACCCTCCGCCACCAAACGCCAAAGATCCTGATCGAGTACGGCAGAGGCCGTGTCGATGGCGCGCCGCACCTCTGGCAACCCCTCATAAGGGTGCAACATGCCGATACTTTGTGATCCCTGACCGGGAAAAACCATGGCCCATGTCATTTGACTATTCCTCGTCGTTAGAAACCGGTCAGACCTGCAATAACCCGGCTCCCCAGGTGAAACCGCCACCCACGGCTGCCAGCAAACCCAACTGTCCGGATTTGAATTGTCCGGAACGCCAGGCATGATCCAGCGCCAAGGGAACGGATGCCGCCGAGGTATTCCCCTGCTCAGCGACCGTGCGCACCACGCGCTCCGGCGCTATCCCCAGTTTATGAGCCGTGGCTTCGATGATGCGAATATTGGCTTGATGAGGGATGAAGCAATCTACCGCCGCAGGTGTCAGGCCATGCTCAGTCAGAATTTCACGACTGACCTGATCCAGTACCTTGACGGCAAATTTGAAGACAGCGCCGCCATCCATTTGCACGGTGGGCTTACCCAGCACCTGCCCCTCACTCATCGAACCGGGAGCTGAGAGCAAACCGGCATAGCGACCATCAGCATGTAAGCGTGTCCCCAGCAGTCCCGGGGTCTGTGATGCACCCAGAACCACTGCACCGGCTCCATCGCCAAAAAGGACACAGGTATTGCGATCGTTCCAGTCGAGCAGATGGGTAAAAGTTTCTGCGCCGACCACCAAGGCCTGGCGCACCGAGCCTGAACGAATGTACTGATCCGCCACGGACAGCGCATAGAGAAATCCTGTACATACCGCCTGTACATCAAAAGCCGGTGCGCCGGTATTTGCACCCAGTTTGGCTTGAAGCAAACAGGCCGTGCTGGGAAAGGCCATGTCCGGCGTGGTGGTCGCCACTACGATGAGATCCAGTTGATCCGGTCTCGACCCGGCCGCCTCGAGCGCGCGACGCGCAGCCTCCAGCGCCAGATCACTGGTGGTTTGTCCGGCCGCCCGAATATGGCGCTGATGAATTCCCGTTCGACTGCGAATCCATTCATCATTGGTCTCGACCCGTTGCGCGAGATCGTCATTGGTGACGATCCGTTCCGGAAGATAACTGCCTGTTCCCAATAGTTTGGAATAAATCATGACGCCAGATTCTCCCGTTCCCGTACAGCTTCACGGATGCGCCCCAGCACGTTGCTGCGCACCTCCGTCACGGCGTATTGCAATGCATGACGGAAGGCGTAGTCATCGGCCCCTCCATGACTTTTGACCACCAGCCCCCTGAGCCCCAACAGACTGGCTCCATTGTACTGACGATGATCCACTCTGCGCTTGAATCGATTCAGGACAGGCAGAGCCACCGCCCCCGCCAGCCGCGTCCAGAAAGATCGGTTAAACTCGGCACGAATCATCTGTCCCAACATCCAGGCCAGACCTTCCGAGGTCTTCAGGACGACATTGCCCACGAATCCATCACAAACCACGACATCTACCGTCCCTTTGTAAATATCATCCCCTTCCACATTACCATGAAAGCGAATAGGAGCTGAGCGTAACAATTCGGACGCGCGCTTGATGATTTCATTTCCCTTGATGGCCTCGTGCCCGATATTGAGCAACCCGACACTGGGCTGGGGACAGTCCGGACTGGTGGCCAGAATGGAACCCATGATCCCGAATTGAAGAAGATGTTCGGGAGCACAATCCACGTTGGCCCCCAGATCCAGCACATAGACTGGCCCGCGCATGGAAGGCATGGTGGTGGCAATGGCTGGGCGTTCGATACCCGGCATCATTTTCAGGACGAAACGTGCCGTTGCCATGAGAGCCCCGGTATTCCCCGCACTGACACAACAATCCGCAGCACCGGACTTCACCAGATTGATCGAGACCCGCAGGGAAGAATCCTTCTTGTTCTTGAGGGACAGGGAAGGAGATTCCTCCATGCTGACCAATTGGCTGGCTTCATGAATGGCGATGCGCGCGCGCACCGATCCATACACGGGCGAGGCAAGGAGAATGGATTCAATGGGCGCACGCAAGCCGACCAGAGTTACGGCGACTTCAGGGTCCTGCGCCAGAAAATCGAGGACGGCCGGAATGACCACAGCGGGACCGTGATCCCCCCCCATGGCATCGACCGCTATCGTCAGCAAACGAGTCACAGACACGCGGTAATGTTGAAATGGAAATCAGTCGTTTTTGGACTGAATCACTTTACGGCCACGGTAAAAGCCATTCGGGCTGATATGGTGCCGCAAATGGGTTTCTCCCGTCGTCGGTTCCGTCGCCAGTGGCTTGGCCGTCAAAAAATCATGGGCACGATGCATGCCGCGCTTGGAAGGGGACTTTTTATTTTGTTGAACAGCCATGGTTCTGACTCCTAAATAATCAATAATGTAACGTCAAGCATCCATCACTCGCGTGATGGGCCTTTCAAGGCCCCCAACACGGCAAATGGCCTTGTCTTGCCCGCCAAGGCTTTCCCGGCATTTCCAGCTTCGACACAGGTCTCTCCTGCGTGTGCTGGAGCAAACGGCAAAGCCAGCAATACTTCCTCTGCAACCCATTCGGCAATATCCAACGATGCCGGAATGACCAGAGTTTCCTCTTCAGGATCTTCGCTTTCAAGATCTGGCAGTGCTGCCTCGCTACCCACGAAGTGTATTCGCGAATGGGCCTCCAAATCAAATGAGAGCCCGGAAAGGCATCGTCGACATACCAACCAAAGCCGCCCGTCGACCTGAACGTCAAGAAGGCGCCGCCCTCTTTCATCCACCCATCCACGCACTACAAACCGAATCTTACCTTCGGGAGAAAACAGGTACTCCTGCAAGACGGGGATCTGATCCGGGCAGCACTCCCCCTCGACCCGCTCTGCAAGGGTCGTAAAGCGATAGGGGTCGAGTACGGGCGCATCAAACATAAGCCCTCGATTCTACCGTGCAACCCGGCTTTCTGTCAAAGATTTGTCCGCTTCCGTCAAACCGCTGCGGCAACTTTGCTATACTCTCCCCCTCGCAATTCTCCCCGTATTGATCTCGCCCCATGACCCCCCTGATTCTGGCTTCCAGTTCACCCTACCGCCGAGAATTGCTCGCCCGCCTCCAGATTCCTTTCATTTGGGAAGCCCCGGATATCGACGAAACCCCGGCCAAAGGAGAGCATCCGGAAGAGACTTGCCTGCGCCTGTCGTTGGAAAAAGCCCGCGCCATCGGCCGCCTCCACCACCAGGGTCTGATCATCGGCAGCGACCAAGTGGCAGAACGGGAGGGACAGGCCATCAGCAAACCCGTCAACCATGAAGCCGCTGTGGAACAGTTGACCTGGGCCAGTGGCCGCGCCTTGAAATTTCATACAGGGCTTTGCGTTCTGGATGCCGCTACCGGCCGCCATGAATCCCTCCGGGTGACCGTTACGGCCCATTATCGGGTGCTGAGCGCAGCGCAAATCGAACGCTACCTGCGCAATGACCAACCCTATGATTGTGCCGGTAGCGGACGCATCGAAACCCTGGGCATCACGTTGGTCGAAAAGGTGATCAGCGAAGATCCTACCGCCTTGATCGGGCTTCCGCTCATTGCGCTGACTACCCTGTTGGCGCATTTTGGAATCGTCCTTCCTTGATGATACCCCACGGCACGCTGTACCTGCTTCCCGTCCCTTTGAGCGAGGCGCCGGAAGCACTCCTGACACTGTCGCCCCGATTACTGGATCGTTTCAGACAACTTTCCTTCTTTGTCGTGGAAACCCCCAAGACGGCCCGCCGTCTGCTCAAACAGATCGACCATCCGCTTCCCATCGCCCAGTTGACCCTGTCCCCTCTGACCCGGGAGACCCCGACGGCTCAACTCGAGTCTCTGCTGGCACCGCTACGTCAAGGACATGGCCTGGGACTTTTGTCAGATGCAGGCTGCCCTGCCATCGCCGATCCCGGGGCGCGTCTGGTCAATGCTGCCCATACCGCAGGATTTAGGGTCGTGCCCGAAACGGGTCCCTCATCGCTGCTGCTGGGTCTCATGGCCAGCGGGTTGGAGGGTCAGCGCTTCACCTTTCACGGCTACCTCCCCACACCAGAGATAGCCCGTAACGCGCGCCTAGTTGAGTTGGAAAAGCGTTCGCGAGCCGTTCAGGAAACCCAGGCGTTCATAGAAACCCCCTACCGCAATGAAGCCCTCTTCGCCAGCCTGTGCCGCACCCTGCACGCCACGACCCAACTCTGCGTCGCCCGGGATCTGACGGGGCCCCAGGAATGGGTCTGGACCGCTCCAGTATCCGAATGGCAGCGCCATCCTCACCCCGACCTGCACCACCTCCCCACCTTATTTCTGTTTCTGGCGCGCTCGTCCGGGCGCGGCGACTGACTCCTCTCCCGATCTCGCCAAACGGGTCAGGATCTGGACCAGAGGGGGCGGCAAGGGAGCCTCGAAGGCCAGCGGACGCTGGTCCAGGGGATGAACGAAGGATAAGCGGGCTGCGTGTAAAAACATGCGCTTGAGACCCAAACGGGTCAGTTGATGATTCCAGTCATAATTGCCATATTTGTCATCCCCGGCAATGGGAAACCCTAAATGCGCCAGATGTACCCGAATCTGGTGGGTCCGTCCCGAGAGCAGGCGCGCTTCCAGAAGGGTGGCTTCAGGCCAGGTCTGGAGCCGGGTGAACAGGGTTTCCGACGGCTTTCCTTCCGCCTGGACGACCACCCGTCGTTCACCACTGGCCGTCATGTATTTATGCAAAGGGAAATTGACGCGCTGCCGGGCTTGGGGAAACCGGCCTTGCACCAAGGCAAGGTAGGATTTTTCCATGCGGTTGTGGCGCAACAGTTCATGTAGCGCCACCAAGACGGCACGCTTCTTGGCCACCAGCAACAACCCCGAAGTATCTCGATCGAGGCGGTGCACCAACTCCAGGAAACGGGCCTCGGGCCGATCCTGACGCAATTGCTCGATGACTCCCAGCCGGATGCCGCTCCCTCCATGGACGGCCACCCCGGCCGGCTTGTTCAGAACCAGTAACCCCTCGTCTTCATGCAGGATCTCCGAATGCAGGGAAACTGGCAGAGGAAGCACCATCTCCCCCTCCTCAGGCGTCGCCCGACGTACCGGAGGAATCCTCAGACGATCCTGATTTTGAAGCCGATAGGAAGGATCGACACGCTTGCTGTTGACCCGTACCTCGCCGTTGCGCAACAGACGATAGACATGACTTTTGGGGACCCCTTTGAGGTACCCCTGCAGAAAATTGTCGAGACGCTGACCGACATGATCTTCATCCACTTCCAGCCATTCCACGAATGCTTTGCTTAATGTCATTATTTGTTTTAGAATAAGTGTTTGTGGAATCCATGCCCAGTTTAGTCCAGGTACGGCGGAGAACTTCTGCCCCATCCGGCAGGATATCTGCAACAAATGAATGATACGGATACTGACCATCGAGACTTCGCTCATTATCTCATCGAACCGATGATCAGTCTTCGACTCTGGTTAATCTCGCTCACCAAAAAGTAGCGATAGTTGTTGATTTGCGCGCTGACCGCTCCGTATTTGATTGATCCGGCGTTTATAGATACACACGTCGTTGAAGGTAATTCCCATCGTGACCCACAAGAGGTTGTTCACCATTAAAACGGATTTCCAGACTCTTTGAAGGATCATTCGCGGACTTCCCCTTAATCCGGGAGATTCGCTGGAGGGTGTTTACCGCCCGGCAGCCCCAGCGCGCTGGAGCCTGAGCATGAAAAGAATGTTGTTTAACGCCACACATACGGAAGAACTCCGGGTGGCTATCGTCGACGGTCAAAAACTGATCGACCTTGATATCGAATATTCCGGTAAGGAACAGAAAAAAAGCAATATTTACAAAGCAGTCGTCAGTCGTGTCGAGCCTTCGCTCGAAGCCGTCTTCGTGGACTACGGTGCAGAACGGCACGGTTTTCTGCCCTTCAAGGAAATTGCCCGTACTGCCTTGGGCGACGACGAAGGAGATTTTTCCCGCCAACGCATCGCCAGTTTACTCAAGGAAGGTCAGGAACTCATTGTCCAGGTCGACAAGGATGAGCGAGGAAACAAGGGTGCGGCCCTGACCTCTTTCATCAGTTTGGCAGGCAGATATCTGGTATTGATGCCCAACAACCCGCGCGGTGGCGGCGTTTCACGACGTGTGGAGGGAGAAGAGCGCGCCGAATTGCGGGATGTCCTCGCTCAACTCGAAGTCCCTGCCGGCATGTCCCTGATTGCCCGCACTGCGGGCATTGGTCGCTCGGCTGAGGAGTTACAGTGGGACCTCAACTATCTCCTGCAATTATGGGCTGCCATTGAGGTTGCTGCCACAGGCCAGAAAGGCGCCTTCCTGATTTACCAGGAAGGAAGCTTGGTCATTCGGGCCATTCGCGACCTGTTCCAGCCCGATATTGGTGAAATCCTCATCGATACCGAACTCATTCACGAGCAAGCGCGCCAGTTCATGAGTCACGTCATGCCTGGGAACGTCAATAAGGTCAAATTGTACCATGATGACGTGCCACTTTTCTCGCGCTTTCAGATCGAACACCAGATTGAAACGGCTTACCGCCGTGAAGTCAATCTACCCTCCGGCGGGGCCATCGTCATCGACCATACCGAGGCCCTGGTCTCTGTAGATGTCAACTCGGCCCGTGCCACACGAGGTTCGGATATCGAACATACAGCGCTCAACACCAATCTTGAAGCAGCCGATGAAATTGCTCGTCAATTACGTTTGCGCGACCTGGGAGGGCTCGTCGTCATCGATTTCATCGATATGGAAAACCCGCGCAACCAGCGCGAGGTGGAAAACCGCCTGCGTGATGCCCTGCGCTACGACCGGGCGCGCGTTCAAACCGGCAAGATTTCCCGCTTTGGTTTGCTCGAACTGTCCCGCCAACGGCTGCAGCCTTCCCTCGGAGAAACCAGTCATACTCCCTGCCCACGCTGTCATGGAACCGGAGTGATCCGCGATACGGAATCCTCTGCCCTGCATATTCTGCGCATCCTGCAGGAAGAAGCCATGAAGGACAATACAGCCATCGTGCGCGCTCAGGTACCGGTAGATGTCGCCACATTCCTGCTCAATGAAAAGCGCCCGGACATCTATGGCATAGAGGCCCGTCTCAAGGTCCATGTCATGCTGATCCCCAATATTCACATGGAAACGCCCCACTACTCCGTGGTACGCATTCGCCATGATGAAGCCAATCAAATGGACTTCACGGAAGCCAGTTACCAGTTGGTTGAAGTTCCTGCCGAGAATCAGGAACCCCGGGTCCATGCGGTCACTACGCCCAAACCTGACCGTCCCATTGCTGCGGTCCGCGGCATCACCCCTCAGCAACCCGCACCCATGCCCGTAGTCAGTGCCCCGGCACCTGCCTCCCCACCCGCGCATACCTATCGCGAACAAGAGCGCAAAGGTTTGTTCGGGACCATCATGGGTTGGCTGAAAGGTAACTCTGAACCTGCGGGGACACCTTCCAAAACCGTTTCGACAGTTCTCCCTACCGAAGTCAGGACAGCACCCCCTGTTCCTGCTCGTTCCGAACGAGAGGATCGTCGCCCCCCGCGTCAACGACGGGAACGACGGGATCGTGGTCAGCAGAACCGTCCTCCAGCCCCTGGGACCACTATCCAGAGTGAGGTGGCAGTTCTGGATACCCAGGCAGAAACCAGGTCTGCCCCCAAACCCCCTCGCACACAAAGACGAATCCGCCCCACGGATGACTCCGCCTCCCCTCCCAGTATCATGACGGCAGAACTGCCCGTCGTAGAAGGAGAGGAAGTCAGCACCGTACCGGCAGAAAAAGAAGGTCGGCGCCGGGGACGACGGGGAGGACGACGTGAAAAGTCTCGCCGTTTCAATGGGGCCATTGCGCCATCTTTTCCCCGCTCTGAGCCGGACACACAGAAGGAAGGAGATGAGGAGGAGAGGGAAGAAGGGCTGCATGCGCCCGTTTCCGCCTTGCCCGGCACAGAAGAAGTTCATCAGGACGGTGCCACCCCTGCCGTGACCCTCGCACCCCCAGCCGAGTTGGAAATCCTGTTGCCCGAAGCAAAAAAAGAGAATCTCTTCCCCAGCGCAGAGCCCTTGATCATTTCCACCCTGGTGTCCTCTCCGGATACGATGGATGAACGGAGTCCTGATGCAACTTCCCACACAGAACCCGTCCAGTCGCCATTGCCTGCGGAAACGGTGCTCCATGAACCTCCTGCTGCAGTGGTCTCGGCTCCTGCGACCTCCCTTCGGGAGGAAACGCTGACGGTTCCTCCCGAATCCGGTCTGGTGTTGGTACAGACTCGCATGGTTGCTCAGGAACCCGAGGAACTTCCCGCACCGGTACGGCGGCGACGCACCGCGCGCACGCGCTCCGCTCCTGTCCAGAGTGAACCTTTGATGCAGGTGGAAACACAAAATTCGTTGACGACTCCTGACATCACCGAATAAACCTGCCCATCCCTCGCTCGGATGAAGTTCCGAACGGGAGATGGGCGGATAGCATTATTAGGGAAGTTCGCCAGCCTTCTCGATCCCTGCGTAGTAGTCGCGCCAGATTTTCCAGTCCGCACGGACCTGTTGGGCACAGATGAGTGCCCACTGCAACAGACCAGAATGCCAGTCCGTCCGTTGTCCAAAGGCGATCAGTTCGTCCGGGCCAGCCGCCCCTTGTCGCCCGCTTCCGCGCAGATGGGCCCAGGCCGTCACTTGGCCACAGGTTTCCATGAGGTATTGCCAATCCTGGAGAGAGGTCTTGGGAAGTAAACAGACCCGGTCCTCGCTTGGCTGCAGTCCACGCAACAAATAGGGCTTGCCACTCATTTGGACCGCCCGTAGAAACGCCATGGAACAGGCTTGCAGGCGAAACTGGATATTCACGACCCGCTCTGCCTCGCTGCCCCAGGCAGGTTGAGGGACCTCACTGCTCAAGGATAGGGCCGATGAAAGCGCCTCTTTGAGATCGAGCAGATAATTTCCATCCGGTGATCCTTTTCCCTCCACCAGCACAATGTAACGATCGACCCCCAGACTGCCCGTCCCGGCAATCCGCCGGGCTACGTCATGCATCGTAAACCAGGTCGGGTCATCAGACTGGCGCGCCAGATCCTCCATGAAATCGGTTACCTGGTGTCGTTGTTTCTCGGTCACCGGCAAAGCTTTCCCGATCGTCAGATTCAGGTGCCGGTGATGTCCTTTGAGGATCGTTCGGGAATTGAGATAATCCACCCGTTTACGCCCCTTCAACCCCTCCAGCAATGATCGCACTGGTCCGTTGGCCGTCTCCTTTTCCACCCAGCGCGACTTTCCTGCGGCCAAAGCCGCACCATAGGCCCGTACGTAAATGCCACAGAGGGTATCGCCCAAGGAACCGTCTCCTGTCACTTCCCGACAACCCAGATGGACACTGGTCAAAAATCGCACCAGATCCCAGGTACACGGGGCAAGGGCGGCTTCATCAAAATCATTGATATCAAAATAGACCAGTCGGTTATCCCCCTTGTAACTGCCAAAATTCTCCAGGTGCAAGTCCCCGCAGGACCAGGTCAGAGGAGCCGATGTCTTCAAAGCGTGGGCGGGTAACGTGGCATAGAACCAGTGGCAGGTCCCACGCAAAAAAATGAAGGGGTTCTCTGCCATCTTTTGATATTTCAGGTTCAAACGTTCGGGATCGCGCCCCGCATTGAAGGTATTGATGGCTGCAATGCAATCCATGTCTTTCACTTGGTTGGATGGAGGAAATGAGGTATCATGCGCCACCGCTCCGGTTTTTGCCAAGATATCTCTTCCCCATGATCCAATCCCCGTCCACAGCCTGGATCAGCACACGATCATTATTATGGCTCATTCTGCGCGAGATTCATGCGCTGCAGAGTCTGAATTTCCCGAATCCTCGCCTTTCGTTGCCCCAACAATGATGGTAAGGATCATGAAGCGCATCACCCGTGTCTTTTTTTTGAGCCAGGGACTTATCTGCCAGATTGCCCTGGCCAACCCGGGCAATGTCTTGCAGGGGCAAGTCGAAGATAGCCTGGGAAACCCCATTGCCCAAGCCCGAATCCAGGTTCAGGATGATTCGGGGAAAATACAAGCCACACTGCGCAGTGATGCCCAAGGCCAGTTCCATCTTTCGCTTTCCCCTGGCACCTACAGTGTGCAAGCCCATCAGGATCCCTACCAGGACGCCATCGGCATCGTCACGATGGATGGCGCAGATCAGGCGACCCGGCTGACCCTCGGAAGTACCCAGGCTCTGGCCGTTCAAATCAGTAGCGCGCAAAAGAGAAGTTCCCGTACCCAGGTTTCCACCCAGAATGCCAGCAGTATCACGCGCTTCGATGCCCAGGCCATCCAGGACTTGCCGCAAGGAGAAAACACCCCCCTCAATCAGGTTCTCCTGCAAGCCCCCGGCGTCGTCAATGATTCCTTTGGCCAACTGCATATCCGGGGCGATCATGCGAACATCCAATACCGCATCGACGGTATTCTGCTGCCTGAAGGCATGAACGGTTTCGGACAATTTTTTGACACTCGTTTCGCTCAACAGATCGATCTCATGACCGGCGCTTTGCCGGCCCTTTATGGAGATCATACAGCGGGGGTGGTCTCCATCACCACGAAACAGCAGTACGATGGAACAGGACAATTCGACTTGTACGGTGGGAGTTTCAACACGCTCAACCCCAGTGTGGAATACGGTAATTCCATCGGTAATCTGTCCTATTTCTTCACTGGCTCGTACCTGAGTAATAGCCTGGGCATCCAACGTCCCAATCCCGGTTCGCCGATCAACGACAATACCCAGCAGTTTCGTGGTTTTGGGTATCTATCTTACTTGCTCGACCCTACCACCAAGGTCAGTCTCATGTTGGGCGGATATGATGGTCACTTCCAGATTCCTGCCAATCCGGGTCAAGTCCCTGACCCCAATCAAATCGGAATTTTGCCTCAGATGGGTTTGAAGGGATACAACTCTGCTACAGTCGCCGATCAACAGAACGAATCCAACCAGTTTGCCATCCTGGCTCTCCAGGGTTCCCTCAACGATCAACTGGATTACCAAAGTTCAATTTTCAGTCGCAATACGAGTCTCCAATATCTTTCTGACATTCCCGGAAACCTCGCCTTCAATGGAGTCGCTCCAGACGTCCTGCGCAGCAGTCTCAGCAATGGGGTGCAAAGCGATGCTACCTGGCGTCTCACGCCCACGCATACCGTGCGGTTCGGTTTCTATGGTCAGACAGAAAACATCGTCAGCAACAATACTTCCACCGTGTTCCCGGTCAACGGCAACGGGATGGTGGCAGGACCCGCCTATGCCATAACAGACAATCACACCTACAATGGCAATACCTTATGGGCCTTATACACTCAGGATGAATGGAAGGCAAGCGATCACCTGACGCTCAATTATGGGTTGCGTTTCGACCAGGTCAACGCTTTTGTCAATGAAAACCAATGGAGTCCGCGCATCGGTATGGTCTACACCCTGACTCCCCAAACGACCTGGCACATGGGGTACTCACGGTACTTCACCCCACCGCCCAACGAGTTGGTCAGTACCAGCACACTGGCACTGTTCCAGAATACCACCTTGGCAGCCAACGGTCAGAACAGTCCGGTCAAATCGGAACGCACCGATTATTATGATGTCGGACTGTTACATCAACTCAACACCCAAACCAATGTAGGCGTGGATACTTATTACAGCCGAAGCACCAACCTGCTTGACGAAGGCCAGTTTGGTCCTGCCCTGATCATGACCCCCTTCAATTACAACGAGGGCCTCATCTATGGGATCGAATTCACGGCCAACTACAAGAATGAGAATTTTTCTTCCTATGCCAACCTGGCACGCACCATCAGTCAGGCACGCGGCATCAGTTCCAGCCAGTACCTGTTTTCTCCGGCCGTATTGAGTTATGCGGCCAACAATTGGGTTTATGTGGACCATCAACAGGCACTCACTGCATCCAGCGGCTTGGCTTATAATTGGAACGGTACCCACCTGTCCGCCGATCTCATCTACCAGAGCGGGTTGCGGAACGGTTTTGCCAATACCACCAGCCTGCCTGCCTATACGGTGGTCAATCTGGGAGTGCGTCGTACCATCGCTCTTGATTCCACCGGTCCTATGGAATATCGTTTGGTCCTGCTCAATCTGTTCAATCAAACCTACCTGATCCGGGATGGTTCCGGGATTGGCGTAGGTGCCCCTCAATATGGCATGCCCCGAGGAATTTTTCTGGGCATCACCAAACCCTTGTAACGACCTGTGAGGCTATGGATTCATGCAAGAACTGATCGAAAGTTGGCATGCCCTTCAACTTGGAGGGCCGACACTGTATCCCCTGCTGGGCCTTGCGCTGGTGGCGTTGGTCATTCTCATCGACCGTACATGGGTATTTTTTCGCTTTATCCGTTTGCCCCGCTCCCTGGACCAACTGGTCAGCACCTACGGGTTCACCTGGGAAAGTCTGGATGAAGAAATTCATCGCTCGGGAGAAAGCAATTACTACGGTCGCTTTTGCCGCAATATCCTGGACCACCGAACACGCCCTCTCTGGTGGATCGAATCGCGCGCCCAGGACCAAGCGCAAATCCTGGAAAAGGGGATGGGAAGAGGGCTTTGGGTCCTGGAAACCATTGTCACGGCCGCGCCCCTACTGGGACTGCTGGGCACTATCACGGGCATGATGCATGCTTTCAACCTGATCGGAGGCAATGGCCTGGTTGATCCCAGTGGCGTGACAGGGGGCGTAGCACAAGCCTTGATTGCCACGGCAGTCGGGATATTCATTGCCCTGATCGCCCTGTTCGGATTCAATTATTTTTCTCGTCAGCAAACTCATGCCCTCGAGGAGATGGAACGACTGGGGACTCATCTTCTGGACAATCTTCGCCTGGGCTATGAATTCCCCGTCCACGAACAGGAATCTCCATGAAACTCCGTCCCACTCGCACCTATCGCCGGGGCCGCATCGAAATCATCCCCATGATCGATGTGATGTTCTTCCTGTTGGCCACGTTCATGCTGGCTTCGTTGTCCATGCAAAATCTCCACTCATTGCCGGTCAATTTGCCTCAGGGACACGCGTCTCCTCTCCAGGCCAAGCACCCCATCACTCTGACCATTACGGCCCAAAGCCAAATTCTGGTCGACAAAACCCCCGTCACCCTGGATACCTTGGGCAAGGTGCTGAAACAAAAAATGGGGAAATCGGACCAAACCGACCTCATCGTGGCCGCCGACAGTCAGGCACCCAATGGGATTACCGTTCAGGCGATGTTGCGCGCCCGTGGAGTTGGCGTACAGCATTTTCTGATCGCTGTGAAACATGCGGACTGATCCCCCAGCCCTACTGACCTTGAACGATACCTTCTGGCCACGGTTGCCAGTCACCCTTCCCCTTGCCGTTATCCTCTGTCTTCTTGGTCTGCAACTGCTCACCCAATGGCTGGCACCTCCCGCCAAAAAAATCCCCCCCCCGATTCCTGTCGATGCACAGATCATTGAACTGCCTGCCGCCCATGAAGCCCACGCCGGCCCTCCCCCGGCGCCTGTGGCCAAACCCATCCCTGTCGTGCCTCGTACCCTGCGTCTGCCCGAGCCCAGCCCTCCCCCTCTTCCTCATTCGGAAACTCCTACCCCTGCCGCTCCCCCGTCCAGCACTCCGACGGCATCGTCTCCCCCGGTCAACGCACCGGCTTCAACCCCCGCGCCGCCCAGCGCCTCTCCCCCACTTCCACCTACCCCATCCAATGTGCCGCCCGCTGGTCCCCACGGACAAGGGGCCAGCGAAGTGCGGGCAGCCCGTGCATTGGTCCACCCTCTGCCGGTCATTCCTGATGAGTTACGCGCTTCAGCCCTGAAAGAAGTGGCCTTGGTACGTTTTCATATCAGTAAAGATGGCACCGTCACCGTAGAATTGCTGCATCCCACCCAAACTCCCCGGCTCAATCGCCTGCTTCTGGAAACCTTGCAACAATGGCGGTTTTTCCCTGCGATCAAGAATGGTCACCCGGTCGATTCAGTTCAGGATCTGAGCCTGAAAATATCCGTGCAGTGACCACTTCAGCACGGTCAAATTTTATCTTCACCTCCTCTCCCAATATCAATTTCTTTCAGTTATCATGGAGCCATGCGCCTTCATACTTCACTCGTTTTTGAACCCTCAACTCAGATCAGCGCGTTGCAGAGGCACGTCGACCGGCTCAAGCAAAACCCTGAAGTGGCTGCCCTCCTGATTCTGGCATGCGATGCCAACGGCTATACCCCAGCCAATCTGGATCCCCTTCTGCACGCCTGCACCAAACCCGTTCTGGGTGGAATTTTTCCGCAAGTGTTACATGAAGGCAGGGCATGGTCTGAAGGCGTGGTGGTGGTCGGTTTATCCCGTGCTCCCGTTTTTGTCGCCCTGAAAAATCTTTCACAACATTCCGGTTTCGAAGAAACTCTCGACCATTCCTTCAACCTATCTACCTTGCCTGCCCCTCACACCCTGCTGGTATTCGTCGATGGTCTCTCCGCACATATTTCCAGTTTGGTCGAGGGGCTGTTCAATACCTTTGGGCTGGAATTCAATTATCTGGGCGGGGGCTGTGGATCGCTGTCCCTCCAACCTAAACCTTGCGTCATTACCCCCGCCGGACTGCTCCAGGATGGCGCCTTGTTGGTACTTCTAGACTACCCCAGTAGCATTGGCGTTGCTCATGGCTGGGTCTCCATTTCCAAACCTTTCAAGGTCACCTCTGCCCAGGGAAACACCATTCATTCCCTGGATTGGCGCCCCGCTTTCGAGGTGTATCAGGAAATTCTGAAAATGCATGGGGATCAGCACATCACCCCGGACAACTTTTTCTCCATCGCCAAAGCCTACCCCTTTGGAATTACCCGTCTCGATGCGGAAATGGTGGTCCGCGACCCCCTGACGACCCGGGACCAGCACATCGTCTGTGCCGGTGAAGTACCTACGGGCACTTTTGTGCGCGTGTTGCACGGTAACCAGCATACTCTTCTCCAGGCCGCCCAACGAGCTCACGCCGTGGCTCGCCAGTCTTGGGCTGAAACTCAGTCGCATCCCCATGAACTTCAATTCGTGGTAGATTGCATTTCGCGCGCACTTTTTCTCGAACAGAATTTCTGCCAGGAACTGGCGGCCATCCACACCTCCGGTCCGATGCTGGGTGCCCTGACCATCGGTGAAATTGCAAACAGCGGTCAAGACTATCTGGAGTTCTACAACAAAACAGCCGTGGTAGGTTTTTTCTGATGGAGAACATTGATTCCTGGCGTCTGGTCCAGCAGGAAGTTCTGCAGGAAATTGCAATGTCCATTGGCACCAGTTTGAATCTGGAACAAATGCTCAAGTCCACACTTCCGGTTTTCATGCGTCGTTTGGGGTGCACCTTGGCTTCCGTTGTCACGCGCCGTGGAGAAGAGGATCCCATCCAACTCATGACGCTCCCCCGCAATACCCGTCACGAACTACAGTTGGAATTCCTGTACCGGCTACTGAGCCAGTATGATCGACGGGACACCGAGATGCCGTCGATTTTTCACACCGCGTTGGACCAGTTCCACTGTTATCTCTGGCCGCTTCCTGAAATCGGTTTTCTATTATTGGCACGCAGCACTCCCCTGCCTCTCGATCTGGTTCAGGAAATCGGTCCTCTGGCGGGTAAACTGGGGGTGGCCATACAAGCCTGCCAGCAACATGCCCAATTGAATACTACCCGCCAAGCCTTGGCAGATAACGAGCGGCGTTGGAAACTGGCACTGGAGGGTGCAGGACATGGTGCCTGGGACTGGGATCCCATCACCAATACCGTATTCACGTCCTCATCCTGGAAGTCCCTGCTTGGTTTCAAGGAGGAAGAAATCGGGAATCGTTTCGAAGACTGGTCCAGTCGCATTCATCCCGATGACCTGCCCGCCTCTATGGAACGTCTGGAACATCATCTGGCAGGAAAACTTCCGGTCTATCGCAGTTTACATCGCATGCGGCATCGTCAGGGACACTATGTGTGGATGCTCGACCAGGGGATGGTTTTTGGACGCGATGTTCAGGGTAATCCTCTGCGGGTCGTTGGCACCATCACCGATATGACGGAACGCAAGAAACTCGAAGAGGAATTGGTTAAGGCTTATGAGATTGCCGAACGAGCCAACCGTTTGAAAAGCGAATTTTTGGCCAGCATGAGTCATGAAATCCGGACCCCCATGAATGGCATCATGGGTATGACCGACCTGATACTGGATACTCAACTAGCCCTCGAACAACGCGAATATCTCAACCTCGTCAAGTTCTCAGCACGGCAATTGCTCACCCTCATCGATGATATTCTGGACCATTCCAAGATTGAAGCCGGAAAATTTACGTTGTCACATGAGTTTTTTGATCTGCGTCACGTATTGGAAAACACTTTACGGCCACTTCAAATTCAGTCTGAAGACAAGGGGTTGAATTTCTTTCTTGAAGTTGAATCTGAGTTACCGATTTTGATCGGTTCAGATCCCGACCGACTCTGCCAGATTCTCGTCAATCTGGTGGGCAATGCCATCAAGTTCACTGCCCACGGCCATGTAAAGGTGCGGGTCACCCCTGAGGCCTCCCTACCGAACGCACTGCATTTCTGTGTCTCCGATAGTGGCATCGGTATTCCAAAAAATCAGCAGGAACAGATCTTTTGTGCTTTCACCCAAGGGGACGGAAGTATCACCCGACAGTTTGGAGGAACCGGATTGGGATTGACAATCTCTTCCAGTTTAATCAAACTATTAGGCGGTTCTATTTATGTTGAGAGCGAACTTGGGAAAGGCGCAGCATTCCACTTTATTTTGCCCTATCAACCCAAGGATACCACCGTTCCTCTCCCGCTCCCCCAACCGCCCTCTCAGGTCTTTCCCTCGCTGAATTGCGCGCGGGTCCTGATTGCCGAGGATAATCCCACCAATCGCCTGCTGGCCCAAAAAATTCTGGAGAAGGAAGGCTGTCAGGTCATTCTGGCAGAAAACGGTGAAGAGGCCCTCCTACAATGGGAATCCAATCCCATCGACCTGATCCTGATGGATGGAATGATGCCCGTCATGGACGGGATCACAGCAACCCTTCAGATCAGAGCCAAGGAAAAACTCAAGGGATCCGCCCCCATTCCCATCATCGCCCTCACCGCCAATGCCATGGTAGAAGATCGCCAACGCTATCTTGATGCGGGCATGAGCGACTATCTGTCCAAACCCTTCAAGCCGGATGAGTTGCGCAAGATCCTGGGAAACTGGCTGAAGCATTGACCCCTTTCCACTGTAAAATGGGTTAGAATCCGCAGAATAGTTGGCCCAGGTGGCGAAATTGGTAGACGCAGCAGGTTTAGGTCCTGCCGCCGAGAGGTGTGGAGGTTCGAGTCCTCTCCTGGGCACCATTGGCATTTTTTGCCCTTTCCGGTATTTTCCGCTAGAACCAGAAAGACACTAAAATTTCAGTCGGTTACAGCAAATTTTCTGACCTCCGTCTAACGCCCCTTCCGGTTTTTTCCGTCCCAATACGAACTTTCTGCAAACTGTTACGCCAGATTTACGCCACGTCGCAAAGCGAGTTCGGAGCAGCCGTTCGTCATCAATCTTTCGCCATATCACCAAAACCCATCATAAAAAAACCAAAATCGAACCACGAACCAATCGAGTTACAGCATCACACCATTTTTCTTCGCCAGCCTGTAAATCGGTGCATCTTCGTCCGTCGGTGCCTTGACCAGCAAATCGATGTCGTTGTCGCACAGTAGGGAAAGTTCGTACTCGAGTAGCAACCTTTTCTGAAACTCGATTTTATACGACGACTCGACAAACAGGTCGATGTCCCCGCCTTTCAGTCTGTCGTTAACCATGGACCCGAAAAGATAGATCCTGCTTTCGGGGTCGATCGCCTCTATTGTCGACTTGATGCTGGCAGCATCCTGTTCAGATATTCTCATGGCCCTGGTGATTTCGTCTTGGGTTGATCGTCTGAATCTTCCGAAATTAGTTTATTTCTTTCGATATATTCAATTATTGAATCAAAAACCTCAACCAAAAAATCAGATTCAGAAACGAGCAGGTTTAACTTTTCGATTTGTCCGGCGCTTTCTTCCGGGTGTTGATCAATGATACCGACAAAGCATGAACATAACGATCAGCATCAGGATACTGATGAACCCTATTACCGAATTCATCTGGATGTTCGCAGTAACCATGGGGTAGATATTCATCAAATACCTGCCCATCACATCCGTCAACTCCGACGCCACAATAAACCTGAAAACGAGCATAACCGGACGCATGAAACTTTGCAACAGAATGTGTATCCGTAATTCGTTCTCTGACCCAAGCCTTCCTCGCCAAAGCGTCCATATGAGCAAAGGCCAGGAACGATACCAAGTAATCGTCGGATAGGACATAAACCCACTCCTGGTCATCCGTGGATAAAATGTCTATCGGTAAGTCCGCTCACGCGGCGTTATTCAGTAACGGACAGGTTAAGACGGGCATTTCTATTTGGAGTTGACACGCCGACCTGGCACCATCGAGCAGTCCACAGACCTCTGAACAGTTCAAAAACCGGATGAGGGCGTTGCCATACATAGACACGAACAGTGACGGAGAGGTACTGCACGACACTCCCCCTGACACCGGGGGTGGTGGGCATCCGGGAAGTGCGGATGAACATGGGTCAGAGGTTCGTGGCGATGCAGATGGCGGTGTTGGGTTCCAGGGACCACCGGATCATCGTGTACATGCTGGTGATGTTCATCATGGATATGCTCATGGTCGTGTTCCATCTCATCGTGCCTGTGTCGGTGCTCATGACGCTCGGTCAGATGTAGCCAGGTACCCAGTGCCATCAGCGCTCCAGCCACGAGCAATGGCATTGTGACCGATTCACCCAGTAGCACGATGGAGAAATATGCACCGGTACGTGCAGTGCCAAGTTGGCGCAGGCCAATAACAAACAAGGTGAGGCTCATGCCATAACTGGCGAATCCCAACAGCATTGCAGAGACCATGATCCCAATGCCCGGCAATTGGGCACGAGTCAGGTGTGCCAGCACGAGATTGGTCATTCCTGCCACCAATCCTTTGACCATCGCAATGAATGACGCATCTGACAGGGATACTTTACGGGTGAGATTGTTATCGATGGCCCAGGCAAGGCAGGCTCCCAATACGGCCAGTGTCGACCATGCCCCTGAAAAACGCATCTCCTGCGGAAAGGTCAAGACGATGGTTCCAACGACGATGGCAAGCATGCCCAACGCGATGCGGCGGTCGAAGTTTTCCTTGAAGGCAAACCAGGCCAACAGTGTCGTAAATATTCCCTCTGCATTCAACAGGAGCGACACGTCCGACCCGGGCATCGCAGATAGGCCAACCATCAACGATACGGGCCCAATTATTCCGCCAGCCGCAATCGCCGCTGCCAGCCATCCCCAGTCTCCACTTCCCAGATGTGCTGCAGGCATGCGACGAATACGGCGCATGATCCACAAACCGATGCCCGATCCGAGATAGAGCAATGCAGCCAATGGCCAAGGGTCCATGTACCCCAGAAGCAATTTGGCCAGGGGAGTGCTCACGCCAAATAGCGTTGCTGCCGCCAGCACTGCGACAATTCCACTGTGCATGCCGAAATTCATTCTTCAATGTCTTTTGGCAGGAGATGGCTTAGGGATCACGGCATTTGGTACTTTCCGATGGCAGGCGCAGGTCTCTCCCTGCGCTGCAGCGACCAACTCATGGAGAATGCCGCATTCACTGGCGCTGTGATGGGTATCGCAACTACCATGCAAGGCGGTCAGTTGCTGCTCCAACGCCCGCATACTTTTCAGCCGCGCCCGAACCCGTGACAGTTGTGTACCAATCAGTTCGTCAATGCCGCCGCAGTCTGCGGCAGGGTTCTCCACGAATTCCAGCAGCCGTTTGATATCCGCCAGAGGCATGTCAAGGGCCCGGCAATGGCGGATGAAGGACAGTCGTTCAAGGTGAACCGAACCATACGCACGGTATCCGTTACTGCTTCGTTCCGGTTTGGGCAGTAAACCCGCTTTTTCATAGTAGCGGATCGTCTCGATATCGACGCCGGTGGATTGACCCAATTCGCCGATACGCATGGTGGATTTCATCCTGTTCCCCTGACGGATAGAGAGTCTGATTCTACACGCTTGACCTTGGAGTGACTACAGGGTGTGTAATGCTTGAAAAGCCATTCAAAGGGAGAAGAACATGTCGACGAATTGCTGCAACTCTGCCTGTGCACCGCAAACCACGCTTAGTCCGCGCTACCGCAAGGCACTGTGGATTGCGTTGATCATCAATGTCACGATGTTCGCCGTCGAAATTGGCGGTGGTCTGAAATCAGGCTCGGTCTCACTCTTCGCTGATGCAGTGGACTTCGCTGGCGATGCCGCAAATTACGGAATTTCGCTGGCGGTTTTATCCATGGGACTGGCATGGAAATCACGCGCTGCTTTGGTGAAAGGCGCATCGATGGGGGCATTCGGACTTTTCATCCTCGGCAAAACGGGCTGGGCTGCCATCGGTGGCCTGCCCCCGGAGCCCTCCGTCATGGGGGCAATCGCAGTGTTGGCGCTCTTCGCCAATGGAGGGGTGGCACTGATGCTTTATGCCTTCCGGAATGGCGATGCCAATATGCGCTCGGTGTGGCTATGCAGCCGCAACGATGCCATCGGTAATATCGCCGTGATGGTGGCGGCAGCCGGTGTGTTTGGCACTGGGACCGGCTGGCCAGATCTCGCCGTCGCCCTGCTCATGGGCGGATTGGCATTGTCTTCCGGAATTTCCGTAATAGGCCATGCCCGTCAGGAACTTGTGGGTGAAGTCGCATAACCCTATGGATTGGTCAAGTTTCAATTGCTATTGGAAATAGGCTCAGCATTGCAATTTGAACGATTCAAGGCCATTATGATGATGGAGGGGTTCGCGAATCCTTTCTGTCGGGGGGTAAATATAGTTGGGACAGGGATTGTTCTGGCCGTTTCCGGCTTGTTTGCTGTTACCGCTGCTCTCAACTTGGTTTATTTCGTGCTATCCAATTGTCTGGTATCGGTGTTCTTCATCTGGGCAGTAAAAATCCCGGGGGTCGATTCTGCTTTAGATGGAGATGCCTTACGGCCACCCAATTCCTAACTATCTCGCATGTTCAAATTTTTCATTAACGAGGTCAGCATAGTCAGGTGGCTGTCTGCGCTGCTACTCCTGCTGCCATTCATCTGGCTGCCCTGCAAGGCTCAGCCATTGAAGTTGGACGGGCAATGGCATGAAGTGCCACCATACTCGCATTGTGCCGAATCGGCAACGCCGCAATGCGCCGGAGTGGTGCCCGTCGACAAACTTGACAGAACTGGCGGGCACTTTTTCTGGCAAGGAACTTTCGCGATCGGACAGACCACGCAATTGGTGGTGGATTTCAAGAATTCCAGCGTGATAGGCCGGTTCCATCACAGGATTTTCGACGACCATGGCCGGCTGGTTGCGGAAACTGAAGGGGGCATTCAAAGCCGGGAACCCAGTCCGTTTTTCCTGCGGCATGGCCGCGAGTTCACGCTGCAACCCGGGCATTACCAGTTGGTAACGGAGATTTCTTCCCCGTTCTTTCTGGCGCAACCCACGCCTTACCTGGATACGCTGGCGCATTATCAACTGGCGATCCAGACGGGCGACGCCCTGACGCTGCTATGCATGGGCGTTTTGCTCGGCCTAATGTTCTATTATGCCGTGCTGGCGGGCATCCGGCGCAACGCAACGGATGGATTCTACGCTCTGTTCATCCTCGGTAATCTGCTCTACAACGGCACGGCACTGCTACTCTTCCCGAATTTGTTCGGATTGCACTGGTTCTACCTGATCAGTTTCCCCATCCTGCTCTCCAATGGCAGTTATGTGCTGTTTGTATTGCGGTTGCTGGACATCGCAAGCGAATCCAATCCCCGGCTGTACCGGTTGGGTATGGCGCTGCTCGGCCTGTTTGCGGTCTTCGTTCTGCTGGCGCTGTTCAAACCGAACTGGTCGCTGGAACTCGACCGCGCCGGGGTGGGGCTGTTTCTGGGTTATGGCTTGCTGTCAGGCATCGTGCGCAATCGTCAGGGGCATTTCTCCGCGCCGATGTACCTGGCTGCCGTGCTGGTGTTCTTCGTGTTGGGCGCATTGTCCATTTCCCTCGGTAGGCTGGGGGGGGTGTATACGATTTATATCGAGCATCTCGGCCTGTTGGCAGTGACGGTGGAAGTCTTGCTGCTGGCGCTGGTTCTGGCGAGGCAGTTTTCACAACTGCGCATGCAGTACGAGCGGGCGCATTTGAACGCCACGCACGATGCTCTGACCGATCTGCAAAATCGGCGCGGCTTCATCGAAGCAGGCATTTCCGAAGTCGAGCGCTCGAAGCGTTACGACCATCCCTTGTCATTGATCTATCTGGATCTGGACAATTTCAAGCAACTGAACGACATGTGGGGCCATAGCATTGGCGACGCGGCCCTGAGTGTGATTGCCAACGCTCTGCGCTCCACCCTGCGCTCAAATGATCTGATTGCCAGGATGGGCGGCGATGAATTCGCCATGTTGTTACCGGAAATCAGCCAGGAGGCCGCCACAGAAGTCGGGAACAAGATCTTCGCCGCAGTAAACAACGCACTGCGAGATTTCCCGCCCGTGACCGCAAGTATCGGCGCCATACATTTTACCAAGGTTACCTGGACGTTCTCCGACATCATGGAAGTGGCTGACGAACTGATGTATGAAGTCAAAAAAAACGGCAAGAATAACGTGAACTTCAGACATTATGATTGACCCAAGCGCCATTTCGAGACAAGTGGAATGGGCCACGGTGGCGTACCCTCCCCCTCATCACGGTGAGAATGGCGGCACCCGAAAAAGGAGGAGCCGCCGCGATTGGGGCGGTTATTTCACTGCCGTAATGACATAAGCACCCCGTTGCCGAACAAAGTCAAAATGAATGGATTGTCCTGATTTTAAGGAACCTAGCCACGCAGGATTCTTGACCGAAAAATCCATGGTCATGGCAGACCATCCCAAACTTGGGATCGGTTCGTGGGATATGGTCATGGTGCCTTTGGCGCGATCTATCTGGCGAATCACGCCTTTCACCCTCTTGGCCGCTTCCATCGGCTGTTCAGAACCGGATCTCATGTCCCCCGACATGTCCATGTTCATGTCCTCTGCCCATAGGGAAGTGGGGGTTTGCAGGGTCATGAACCCCAGAAATAAAATCAATGAACAGTGTTTCATGAGTTTTCTCCTTTAAAAGTCAATTGTTGCCACCAGTAATACAAGGTTGGAATCACCAAAAGGGACAGTAGAGGTGCCGTCGTCATGCCACCCACCAGGGAAAATGGCAAACAGAGAATAACCAGGACCACCTTGGGCCAGCATCCAAATATCTGATAGAGCAACAGGGCGATCAATCCCAATGTCAGGGGTAAAATCAAAGCCAGACGCTGTTTGGCATGTTGAAGATTCTCGTATTGTCCAACCCATTTGATGGCATAACCCGGTGGCATGTGCAGGGATTGAACCATGAGTTGATTGGCCTCCCGGACAAAACGACTCATGTCATTGCCCTTCAGCGTGATATAGACATAACCCGCCAGACGCGCGTTCTCGCTTCTGATTTCGGCAGGACCATCCATCAGTTTCAAGCGCGCCAGCATACGCAGGGGAACCTGCTGACCCTGGGGCAGGGTTATCCGGCTATCCGACAACGCCTCCAGAGAGTGTCGCAGGTCCCGAGGATAACGCAAGTTGATGGGAAATCGTTCCCGTCCCGAAATGACCGTATCCACGTCTGCCCCTCCCACGGCACCCTGAACAAAATCCGTAAGATCGGCGACGGTCACGCCATAACGTGCCGCCTGCTGACGATTTACCTGAATATCCAGATAATGTCCTCCTGCGACTCGCTCGGCAAAGACGCTCCGCACTCCCTTGACAGACTTCAACAAAACTTCAAGGCGTTCCGTCAAATCGGCAATTCCCCTGGAATCCGGCCCTGTAACCCGAATTCCCAAGGGGGTACGAATCCCGGTAGAGACCATATCGATCCGGGTTCGTGTGGGATAACCCCAGGCATTGCTCAAGCCGGGCAATTTCACTTCGCGATCCAGTTTGGCGATCAAATCTTCCACATGCTCTCCGGCGGGCCATTCGCTCTGCGGTTTGAGGGTAATGGTGGTTTCAAACATGGACAAGGGAGCCGGATCCGTGGCGGTATCTGCGCGCCCCGCCTTGCCAAAAACCTGGTCAACTTCCGGAAGCCTGCGGATGAGTCGGTCGGTCACTTGAAGCAGGTTGACGGCTTCATCCACCGATAGCCCTGGAAGAGTCGTCGGCATATAGAGCAAATCACCCTCATACAATGGGGGCATGAATTCACTGCCCATCCTGGAGAGGGGAAACGCGATGGAAAGAAGAAGCAATATCGCGATGGATGAGGTCAGCAGAGGTCTGTCCAGCGCTGCTCCCAACATGGGTCGATAACAGGCCTGCAGGCCCCGGTTCAAGGGATTCCTGTTTTCTTCGAAAATACGCCCCCGAATGAAATACCCCATGAGAATGGGCAACAGGGTAATTCCCAACAATGCCGAGGCCGCCATGGCGTAGGTTTTGGTGTAGGCCAGGGGAGCAAACAGTTTGCCTTCCTGACCGGTCAACGCAAAAACGGGCAAAAAAGATACCGTGATCACCATCAGGGAAAAGAATAGCGCCGGACCCACCTCCTGCGCGCTCTGCCGCGCGACTTGCCAATAGTTCCCTCCCCAGTCGGGACGCTCCAGATGTTTATGCATATTCTCGATCATACGGTCAATCTGCCAAAACCCTCAAAAATCGCGTTGTAGTGACAATTTTGAACATATGCATCGTTTAAATACAATCAGTTACGCAAAAAAGTGTCGAACTCAGGGGCGCCAATTCATCTCTTTGAAATGAGGGGCAAATGTCAACATTCGACATTAATCTGCATGAAACCATCTATTCTTTGTCCAATGCACTGGATTTAGTCGGCATCACCCATATCCGGCATGGCAAACGTGTTGCATTCATCGCCACCGAGTGCGGCAAATATCTCAACTGGTCCGGGCAATGCAAGGATGATCTGTTCGAGGCCGCCATATTGCATGATATCGGGGTGGCGAAGACGGTCATTCACGCCCGGCTTGCCTAATTCGAATGGGAAGAGGAAGGCGAACACTGCAGGGTCGGTGCCGCTCTGTTGCAGTCCAGTCCCTTGCTCGAGAAACTGGCCCCGATGGTGCTCCATCATCATACCCATTGGTCCGAACTGAAGGACATGGCCTTGCCGATGGAAATCAAGTTGATCGCCAACTGCATTTATCTGGCGGATCGAGTCGATATGTTGTCCCTCTCCTCCCGGATCGACAACTCCAATCTTTTGCTTTTCAAGGACGAAATCAGGGAGAAAATTCTGGAGAAACGGGGCGACTTTTTTTGCGATGAATTGGTTGAGGCCTTCATGTCCGTCTCCAGGCCCGAAGCATTCTGGTTTTCTCTGGAGAACGAACATGTGGATGGATATTCGGATACCTGGTTATCCGAAACACCCGTTCAGAAAATTGATTTTCAGGATCTTCGCAGCATCATGCTGATCTTTTCCTGTGTCGTCGATGCCAAGAGCCCTTTCACAAAATCGCATTCTGATGGCGTAGCCAGGTTGGCAAGATTTATCGGAAGTTTGTGGAATCTGCCGCAAGAGCGCTGCGAAATGCTTGAATTGGCCGGATTGCTGCATGACATTGGTAAACTGAGGATGCCGGATGCGTTATTGGAAAAACCGGGCAAACTAACCCTGGAAGAGAAAGCGCAAATCAAAAGACATAGTTTTGACACCTATAACATCCTTAAAAATATCAAAGGGATGGAAAAAATCAGCGAATGGGCCGCGCAACACCATGAACGCATGGATGGATCGGGTTATCCCCATCATCTGGACCGGGACAGCATTTCCCTGGAGGCGCGCATCGTGGCTGTTTCCGACGTATTCCAGGCACTGGCGCAGAAGCGACCTTATCGTGACCCCCTCAGCCCGGACGAGATCATGAAAATATTGAAGGAGCAGGTCGAGGATGGGAAATTGGATCGGGATGTGGTGCACTGTGTCGATCTCCAGTTGCATGCATGCTGGAAGATAGCCATTTCAGCACAGCAGGCCTGAGTCGGATACGAAGATCTGCAAAGATTACCAAAACTTTTTCTGAAGGGCCTCATCGAAAGCCGGCTTTTCCTGTTCAATATCGATACCCGTCTTCAGAAATGCTTTAACCCGCTTGCGAGACAGCGCAACCGCTTTTTCGGAGATATCGCACCCCACGAAATGAGATCCCTGTCTCAAGGCGGCGATGGCGGCGCTCCCCGACCCGACAAATGGGTCGCACACCACAAAATTCGCATCGCTTTTTGCCTTACTCGAGGCGATCATGGCTTCAAAAAGTTCAACCGGCTTTTGCGTTGGATAGGCCGCCCGGTGAAGTCTTTTGATTTTCCAGATATCGGGAATATCCCGCCGGGTGACCGGGCGCTTCCCCTTGGAGGCAAACAGGATGAACTCGGTTTGTCTGCGGAAATAATGCCCCATGCCGATGTTCACTTTATCCCAGGTGATGATATTCTTGACATTGAAGAAATCCCTGACCATAGCCCCGAGGGACAACATCGAAAACGAATCGAACATCAGAAACAGATGCCGGTCGTTTTTCAGCACCCGCTTGCACTCGGATAAAAACCGACCATAATTTTCCGAGGTGTCATGAAACTCTTCAAACCACCTGCTTTCCTCTTTTTCCTGATAGTTGCCGACAATCCGCCCCTTTCCCAACAATAAATGCTGATTCATCCCGCTGTAAGCCGGGTCGGTCATGATCAAGTCAACGCTTTCCGCAGGCAACGTTCTCAAAAACATCAAAACATCCTGCTGTGTGATGGTGGCTTTCGGTATCGTCCTGACCTCGAGCGCTGGGTCTTGGAGTTTTTCGCCCATGGGGCTCTGACTTTCCTGATGGGGCACCGATTTGAAAGGGAGGCCGTGGTCCAATATGCCATCCAGAACTTTCAGTGAATCCAAACTCATGTCATTGCTCCCACCTTCCTGGTTTTACAATTTTCAAAGCCTACTGTCGCACTACATGCATGAATGACGACAGATCACCCTTGCTCCGTGCGGGACGAAACATCCAGGAGGTCGGGGCTTTCCAGGTTGCTGCCCAGCCGGCAATTTTATCGACGGGCATGGGATGCGCGATGGCATACCCCTGTGCTCCTTCGCACCCCAGATCCAGCAACCGCTCCCCATGATCCAGTGTTTCCACCCCTTCCGCAATGACCTTCATTTGAAAAGCTTCGGCCAGACCCAGCACGCCCACCAGAATCGCCAGATCTTCCGGATTCTCCAACATGCCGCGTACGAAACTCTGATCGATTTTCAGGGTATGTACCGGCAAGCGTTTGAGATAGGCAAGCGAAGAATATCCAGTCCCAAAGTCATCGATCGAAAATTGAACCCCCAGGCTTATGCAGTCGTGGATGACCTTGGACACCAGAGAAATATCCTCCAGCGCGCTGGTTTCCAGAACTTCCAGTTCCAGGTATCGAGCCACATCCCTTTGACGATGCACCAAGGTATCTCGCAAATGTTGGGGAAACCCCGGAGACTGAAGTTGTTGACCACAGACGTTCACACTGACGACAAGAGGCAACCCCTGGGTCATCCAGACCTCGATTTGGTTCAGCGCCGTATCCATGACCCAGTTTCCCAGGGCTAGGGCCAGGGGGTGATTCTCGACTACTGGCAGAAACTGGGCTGGCAGCAATAGTCCCTTGTGCGGATGCTGCCAGCGAATCAACGCTTCCACCCCAAGAATGGCCCCTGTCCTGAGATTGACCTTGGGTTGGTAATAAAGGACAAACTCCCGGCGTTCCAGACCTTGCCGAATATGTTCCAGATTTTCAAGATGATCTCGAACCTCATGATCGTGGGCCATGTCAAAGACATGATAACAATTCTTGCCCGCCTGTTTGGCCTGATACAAGGCCTGATCGGCCTGGCGAAACAATTGATCCGGGGTAATCTGTTCACTTTGGGGATAGAAAGTCACTCCCAGGCTGGCAGACAGATTCAGGGTACGCCCCTCATTCAGAGGAATGCTCTCCTCTGCTGCCGTCAAAAAACTCGCCAACCACGGAATACAGGCATCGAAGTCGGGAATATCACGGATCACCACGATGAAGTCATCGCCACCCAAACGCGACACGATATCCCGTTCTCTCACGATGCGCCGGATTCTTTCCGCCATGATGATCAGGACGCGGTCACCCACTTCGTGACCGTAGGTATCGTTGATGACTTTAAACCCATCCAGGTCTAGATGGATGATGGCCAGGATGTTCCGAGAGCGATCAAAAAGATCCATGATCTCCTGGACTTTTTCGGTCAACAGCGCGCGATTTGGCAACCCGGTCAGGGCATCAAAACGCGCCAGATGTTGCATGCGCCGCCTCTGCTTCCGATAAGCTTCTTCCATTTTTTGATGTTCATCCAGTTTTCGCATCAGATGCAGGGTATTGGAGGAAAGTACGGAGTACAGCGACATGATGATATTAATCAGGGTTCGTGTCACGCCGTTCATCTGCTGATGGGCCTGGGCTTTGGCCTCCTCCAAAGTCAACCCCTCCTGCATGGCCAGGACGGTGTAGGCCATGAAACGGTCTTTTTCGAGTATGTGAGAGGCCAGCCAACGGGTCAGAAATTCCAGGACATCGTGGGTCACCTGATCGGATGATGTATTCTTCCGTGCTTCCTTGAGTCCAGTCAGAGTCTGTATGAAATGTTCATGGACCGCCAAATGCTCCGCCATCGACCGGTCTTCAGAAAAAGCTTTCGCCCAGATCGCTTCCTCGCTTTTAAAGTGATAGATCGTATAATCGGTCAGCGCATCAAACACTTCCGCCAGTGAAAGCGTTTCCGATCGAAAGGCCACATGACTGGCCAACTTGTTGAGCAGAGAGACCAAAACACGGTGTTGGTCATCGATCTGTGTCAGACCGGTCTTGAAATTGTCGTTCCACGGAAAGATGTCGATCGAATTCTTGAACGGCTTGGAAGATTGGCTGGCAGGTTCCATCAACATTCGTGTGAGTCTCCTTCCTCTGCAAAACCGGTCAGAGGCAAACCGCCCGAACCTCAGGGATCCCAGCAGAGAGCATCGACGGGTCTGATCGTAACCCCCCTTCAGGAGCGTCCATCTGGCTTACGCACTTCGTGCTCTGACCAGCGCAACGGAGAGTAGTTCCAGGAATCATGTAACAAGCATAAAAATCACAGGATTGAACCCTGATCCAGCCAGAATTTCGTGGAGGGTATCTGATTGTGGTAATGTGGTTCAAGCGTTGATCCTCCCTACCCTATGTATCTTCATGCAGTTACATTCGATCGATCCGATCCCGGTCAAGATGCATGCATGATATCCAATGGAGGTCCATCATGGTCAACACCAAACTTTTCAGGAACGGCAACTCGCAGGTTAAAGAAGATGAGGTTTAATGATCGATGAACTGACCATCTGGGTCTTTCGGTAAATGGCCCGCAAACAGTACGTTCTGGGAAGTATTTTTGGAATTCCAGTGGGTCTGGATTCATCCTGGTTTCTGATTTTCGGCCTGCTTACCTGGATCCTGGCAGACGATTACTATCCCGCCGAATTTTTCAATTGGCCCCCCGTCAGGTATTGGACCATGGCGGGCGTGACCGCCCTGTTCTATTTTGCAAGCATTCTGCTGCATGAAATGGGACATTCTGTCGTGGCCCTGTGGTACAGGATTCGGGTACGCAGCATCACGCTGTTCATGTTTGGCGGGGTCGCCCAGATTGAAGGAGAGTCGCCCAATGCAGGCGCAGAGTTTCTGATAGCCATCGCAGGACCATTGGTGAGCTTTTTCCTGGCGTTCGTATGCAACGAACTTCTGCGCGTATTTTCAGACAATCCACCTTTGCTTGCCCTGTTCGAATACCTGGCCTACATCAATCTGGCCCTGGGACTGTTCAATCTCATTCCGGGATACCCTCTCGATGGCGGACGTGTATTTCGAGCCGTGGTTTGGGCCATGACGGGAGATCTGCAACGGGCCACCTTCATTGCCGCAAAAGTTGGACGGGGATTTGCTATCATCTTCATCTTGATCGGTTTCTGGAAAATACTCTCCGGAGACCTCGGGGGAGGTTTGTGGATCATCTTCATGGGCTGGTTTCTCAAGAACGCGGCGACGGTCCAATACCCCTCGTAAGAAATCGCACGATATCGATCCCATCGCCGCCTGGCTTGCAGAGTCGGTCGGACAGTCCGGAGTTGGAAACGGGACCAACCTTGGACGAATTGAAAAAAATATTCCACCAAAGAGGTTGATTTGGACAATAAACTTAGCGATGAAGAAATTTTTATTCTTCATAAAAAAAAGACCGAGAAAATCATGAAGATCATGGTTGCAATTATGCTTTTGGGGCTGATTTTCACCCTATATTTTCTTTTGGAGAATGATTAGACCCTGACGCTTCGAGTTAGCCGTGAGTCACCTGAAAAACCACGGATTCCGATCCTGCCATGAGTCGTGACAACGCTCCTGGGCTGATATCGCCGGATGATCCTCATCGCAACGCCAATGGCAAGTCCGGAAGGCTCAGTGCTTGCTGGCCCGTGTGCAATTCAAACCCTCAGTTACGTTGATTCCGCTCACTCCCCAATGGATCAAACAATTGAGAATCGAATTCAAATGGTCGAACGATATTCATACGGACACTTGCAAAGGCTTTGTGATTTGGATTGAGAACGATGTTTCTTGCTTCAGACATCACGGCTGAAGGAACGATCAACCCAAAAAATTTCTTTTCATAACGAATGAGTTTCCAATATTTTCTGCTGATGATGATCCCGGCAAAGCATCCCAACCTTTAGGCAAATCCTCAACTTCATAGGAACGATACAGGCTTTTTATATCTGGAAGATCAATTCTCACCAATACAAGTTCGGTTGGAAGAATATCTCCGGTATGCACCAGTTTTTCCATGGCGGCAATCTCTGGCGTCATACCGGCATATACGACGGCTACACCAGGATTATTCCAGCGTCCGCCAGCAAGTCTTGCACCGCTTCCTTGTCGATCAAGAGCAAACTGTTTTTTTGCAATACGCCACACATACATCAAACAGCGCCACCATAAGCAATCGAGGCGAGCACTTTTTTTACCTCGCCTGCACCTGTTTCTGTATCCAGCATTGAAAGCGGCGTGTCATCGCCAAAAACAAGGTTTTTCCGCAACAACCACATTTTCGCCTGGTCTGCATTGCCAAAAACCTTTTCCGTTGTATCTTCAATAATTGCAAGCCGTTCCAATCGTTCGGACTCAACAGGCCCAAGTAACGAATGACTTTTTATTTTGCGTTCCGCAGTTGCAGGGGACATGCCTATTATCTTGGCAAATTGCGCACGAGGCATATTGAAATACTCGCTCGCAGTAACCAAAACGTGAGAACTGATACCTTTACGGATCAAGTTAATCCTTGTCCCAGCATCAGAATCAGCAACTGATGAACGCCATTTTCGAAAATCCTCTGTAGAGGCCGTAGTCATGTTTTTCCAATCATCAATTGATTGTAAAGTATCAGATTTTTTCTGTGACAAACTTGGCACTCTCAAAGCCTTTCATCCGGATGGTCAACGCCATGGGGAACAGGGTGCTCCGTGAGCGGCTAACGGTTCTACTTCTGATTCTGACACCCCCTAAAAATGAGGGGATTACTGTCATATGTCAGCAAGATCAGGAGATGCTCGCTCAAAATAGGCACGGAACGCAGAAGTCAAATGAATGAAGTTTTTGATGAAGTTTACCGACCTGTGGGCACAGGTTAGGCACATTTTGGGCACAGACGGGCACAAAGCCCTTGATCAGCGAACCACTGATCAGGCAAAAGAACTCGCGATTCATTATTTATATAGTAAAATCATACTGTTACGATTTCACTCAATGGTCGGGGTGAGAGGATTCGAACCTCCGACTCCTACGTCCCGAA
>JAKBLB010000004.1 GCA_021832305.1 Pseudomonadota bacterium
TGGAGCCGATTCTGGACCAGGGGTTCACCCCTGATTTGTTTGGTACAGGCGCTCGGGAATGTTTTTCCGAGGTGCGGAATGTTCTGATATTGGCCTGCGGTACCAGTTATCATGCGGCTCTGGTTGCATGTTACTGGATGGAGGCCATTGCGCGTGTCCCCTGTCGGGCGGAAATCGCCAGCGAATATCGCTATCGGACTACGGTACCTGATCCGGCAACCCTGGTGGTGACCATTTCCCAGTCGGGAGAAACGGCGGATACCCTGGCCGCCTTGAAACATGCTCAATCCCTTGGAATGCACCATTCCCTGGCCATTTGCAATGTGCCGGAAAGTGCATTGGTGCGCCAATCCCCATTTTCTTTCCTGACCCGTGCCGGGATGGAAATCGGGGTGGCCTCCACCAAAGCCTTTACCACCCAACTGGTGGCCCTGTTTGCCTTGGCGGTGACGTTGGCCAAGACGCGTCAGGTGCTGACCGAAACGGCAGAGGAGTCGTATCTCGATGCGCTGCGACGTCTGCCCAACAAGGTGCAACATGTGTTGAATCTGGAACCCCAGTTGCGGCTCTGGGCCGAACACTTCTGTCACAAACAGCATGCCCTCTTTCTGGGTCGTGGGGCCCATTACCCCATTGCTCTGGAGGGATCGCTCAAACTCAAGGAGATTTCCTACATCCACGCTGAAGCCTATGCGGCGGGAGAACTCAAGCATGGACCGCTGGCCCTGGTGGATGGAGACATGCCTGTGGTGGCCGTGGCGCCCAACGATGATCTGCTCGAGAAACTCAAGTCCAATCTGCAGGAGGTGCGCGCTCGTGGGGGGGAATTGTATGTGTTGGCAGACAATGACAGCCGTTTTTCCTCTTCCGAGGGGATTCATGTGATTCGGCTTCCGGACCATGAGGGGATCCTGAGTCCAGTGGTCCACGTGGTGCCTCTGCAACTGCTGGCCTATCATACCGCGTGCCTGCGAGGAGCCGATGTGGACAAACCCCGCAATTTGGCCAAAAGCGTGACGGTGGAATGAAGATGGAAACATTGACCTTGACCCGGCCGGATGATTGGCATCTGCATCTGCGCGATGGAGCGATGTTGTGTGCGGTAGTCCAGCCTTCGGCACGGGTATTTGGACGTATTATGGCCATGCCCAATCTCAACCCCCCGGTGACCACGGTGGTACGGGCGCACGCTTATCGGGAGCGTATTCTGGCGGCTTTGCCGGAGGATGCAGGGTGTACCCCGCTGCTCTCCCTGTATCTGACGGAATCGACGGCACCGGACGAAGTGGAAGCTGCGCGGGCCAGTGGGTTCGTGGTGGGCTTCAAGTACTATCCGCAAGGAGCTACGACGCATTCGGATGCGGGGGTGCGCGACCTGAAGCGGTGTGACGGGGTGTTGAGGGCTTTGGCGGAGACAGGGATTCCTCTGCAGGTACATGGGGAAGTGACCGATCCCGGCGTGGATGTTTTTGACCGTGAGGCCGTATTCATCGAGCGTGAGTTGATCCCCTTGCTGGACCGTCATCCGGATTTGCGCGTGGTGTTTGAACACATCACCACGCGCGCCGCCGTGGATTTCGTTCGGCAAGCTGGTGCCGGGGTGGCGGCGACGGTGACCCCCCAGCATTTGCTCTATAACCGAAATGCACTGTTTCAAGGCGGAATTCGGCCCCATTACTACTGCCTGCCGGTGCTCAAGCGGGAAGAGCATCGTCAGGCATTGTGTGACATCGTGGCCAAGGGACATCCTCGTTTTTTTCTGGGGACCGACAGCGCGCCCCATGAACGGCAGAGCAAGGAAACCGCCTGCGGTTGTGCCGGTATCTACAGTGCACCGGTGGCATTGCCGTTTTACGCGCAGGTATTCGATGCCCTGGGGGCATTGGACAAACTGGAAGGATTTGCCAGTCATTTCGGGGCCGATTTCTACCGGGTACCCCGTAATTCCGAATCGGTGACCCTGATTCGCCAACCCTGGACGGTGCCTCTTACCCAAGGCTTTGAAGACCAAACCCTGGTTCCTCTGGGTGCGGGAGAAATTCTGGGCTGGCAGGTGCTTCCCTCTGGTAGAATGGGGCGGGGAAGTTGATTGGACAGTCGCCGCGGGATTCATCCCGGGGAGGAAAGTCCGGGCTCCACAGAGCAGGATGCCGGCTAACGGCCGGAGGTCGCGAGGCCATGGAAAGTGATACAGAGACTTAAACCGCCCAAGCATCCGCAAGGATGACGGCAAGGGTGAAAAGGTGCGGTAAGAGCGCACCGCGGAGGCGGCAACGCTGACGGCAAGTTAAACCCCATCCGGAGCAAGACCAAATAGGGAAGCGTTGGCGTGGCTCGCGCTGCTTCCGGGTAGGTTGCTGGAGCCGTCAGGTAACTGACGGCCTAGAGGAATGACTGTCCTCGACAGAACCCGGCTTATAGATCGACTTTCCCACCTTCCTTGGGTTCAGTGACTGGATTTCGTGGGGGGCTGCACCTTTTGCAGTCCTTGCCTGCGCAATGGGAACTGAAAAAAACACGGCGTATCGAGTAAACGATGGCGGCGGCCACGATGGCCAGGGTGATCAGGGTATCCCACATGGTTATTCTCCTGTGAAGGCCAGTGCGACATGATAGGTAATGAACGCCCCTCCGTAAGCCAGTCCGAAGAGATAGGCGAGCATGAAAGAGGGGATTCGCCAGGAGCCGGTTTCACGCCGTACCGCACTCAAGGTGGCGACACATTGGGGGGCATAGACGTACCAGGCCAGCAAGGCCAAGGCCGTCGGCAAACTCCAGGAATGAGCGAGCACGGGGGCGAGCGCATCGCTGACGCTGTTGCCTCCTTCACCCGACAGGGAATAAACCGTACCCAATGCTCCTACCGCCACTTCCCGGGCAACCATTCCTGGAATCAGAGCAATACAGATTTGCCAGTTGAATCCGATGGGCGCAAAAATCCCCCCGAGGGCCTGGCCGATCATGCCTGCAAAACTGTGGCGGATGGCGGGACCGACCAAGCCTGCGGGAGGAGGAGGGAAAGCACTTAAAAACCAGATGACGACGGTGATGGGCAGGATGATAGTGCCCGTGCGCATGACGAACAGAGCCCCCCGTTCCACCAGTCCCATGACCAGATTGCGCAGGTTGGGCAAGCGGTAGGCGGGGAGTTCCATCATCAAGGCCTGGTAACGATGGCGGGTACGTTGTTTCATGATCAGGGCAATGCCCATGGCCGAAAGGATTCCCGCACAGTAAAGAAGGAACAAAACCATGCCTTGCAGGTTGAACAGGCCCAGCACCGGTCGATTGGGAATGAATGCTGAAATCAACAGGGCGTAGACGGGAAGACGGGCCGAACATGTCATCAGGGGCGCAATCAGGATGGTAGTCAGGCGATCCTTTGGATTTTGGATGGTACGCGTGGCCATGATGCCGGGAATGGCACAGGCAAAACTTGACAAAAGCGGGATGAAGGAGCGTCCGGACAAACCGACGGTACCCATGACGCGGTCCAGCAGGAAAGCTGCCCGAGGCAGGTAGCCCGAGTCCTCCAAGGCCAGGATGAAGGCAAACAGGATCAGGATTTGGGGCAGGAACATCAATACGCTGCCGGCACCATTCAGGACTCCATCGGCCAGAAGGCTGCGCAACAGGCCTGCGGGCAAGATCTGGTGCACCCAGTTCACGGCCATTCCGACCATTCCCTTGATCAGGTCCATGGGAATGGTAGCCCAGGTGAAAACCGCCTGAAAAGTCAGGAACAGGATCAGGGCGAGAATGAGCATTCCCCACAGGGGGTGCATGATCACCCGATCGATACGCTCGTTCCAGTGGTCATCGCGCTTCGATTCATCACAGGTCGCTGCCAGAATGGCGCGTACGCGCAACTGAAGGGACTGTAGTTCCTGAGGGTTCGGATCTTTCCAGGCGACGGGTCCGGCAGGGACGGCGAAAGGCGTGTTCTGGTCGATAAAGGCCACCAGATTCGCTGCTCCTCCACTGTCCACCGCGACGGTTTCCACCACGGGCAGATCGAGTTCGCGGGACAAGGCGGGAACATCGATGAGGATGCCATGGCTGCGCGCCAGATCCATCATGTTGAGGGCCAGAACCAGAGGACGGCCCAGGCGCTTCAGTTCCAGCACCAGACGCAGGTGCAGGCGCAGGTTGGTGGCATCCACCACGCAGACGAGCAATTCCGGCGGGATTTCCTCCTGTAACTGGCCTAGGACGGCCCGGCGCGTGATGGATTCATCGAGAGAAGTGGGAGTCAGGCTATAGGTGCCTGGCAAGTCCACGATTTGAATTCGTTTGCCTTGAGGTGAAGTGAGAAAGCCTTCCTTACGTTCCACGGTGACGCCTGCGTAGTTGGCCACTTTCTGATGGCTTCCCGTGAGTCGGTTGAATAGGGCGGTTTTCCCGCAATTGGGAGCTCCGACCAGTGCGGCAACCGTGGAATGACTCATGCATCGTCCCGAATGACTTTGATTGCTGCCGCTTCGATTCTGCGCAAGGCGAAAGTGGAATTCCCCACCCGTACAGCAATGGGGTCGCCGCTGGGGAAACCGCGTCGGATCACGCGCAGATGCTCCCCAGGGATGAAGCCCAGTTCCACGAGGCGGCGCACGCCATCCTCGCCCAGACGGACATCTGCTCCCTCGTCCAGGCTGACCTGGGTGATGGTGCCGGATTCTCCTGGAGCCATATGGGTGACGCGAAAGATTCTATTCTTCATGAAATGCACAAGCCTCCTCTGGGAAGATTTTAAACGAGAATGCTTCCTATTTGCAAGTTCAGAGTCTGCCCTGTAAAAAATGGTTCCCATCCTTCGGTTTATTGAGAGGTTTCTCCCTTGACCGGCATCATGGCTTAGCCTATAGTGGCGAAAAGTAGGAATTAATGGGAATTTGTGGGGGGGTCTTTTCCGGTTGGGGGGGTGTGTGTTCCAAGGGCCATCAGAAATCAGCCTGGATTCCAAAGGGCGGCTGGCGATTCCCACTCGCTACCGCGAGATTCTTCGTGCCCAATCGGAAGGGCAACTGGTAATTACAGCCCATCCCCATCGTTGCCTTCTCCTCTACCCTCGTCCCGCTTGGGAACCCATTCGGGATGCCATCATGAAGACTTCCGGTTTGGACCGTCAAACCACTTTGCTCCAGGGATTATTGGTGGGACATGCCGATGATGTGGAAATGGACAGTGCCGGACGGGTATTGGTGTCCCCAGCCCTGCGTCGTTTTTCCCGCATCGAGCGGGAGGTGATGATGTTTGGACAGGGCAGCCACTTCAAGTTGTGGGCACCGACGGCCTGGGAAGAACAATTTGCTGAAATCGAGCGTCTGGGTGCCGGCTTGGTGCCCGCTGGTCTGGAATCCCTTTCTTTCTGATTCTTATGGTCCAGTTATTCAATTCAGACAGTCATCACAGTGTCCTGCTCCAGGAAGCGGTGCAGGCACTCAACCTGCGTCCGGGGGGCATTTATGTGGATGGTACCTTTGGACGCGGCGGGCATAGTCAGCGCATTTTGCAGGAAATGGCCCCAACAGGGCAGGTCGTGGCGCTGGATCGGGACCCGGCTGCCATCGCCGCAGGCCGACGAGCACTGCAGGATTCCCGCATGATCCTGCGCCAGGCACGGTTCTCCCAACTGGAAGACGTCCTTCTCTCCCTGAAGATCACGGAGGTGGATGGAATACTTCTGGATCTGGGGGTATCTTCACCCCAACTGGATCAGGCAGAGCGTGGATTCAGTTTTCGTCAGGAAGGTCCCCTCGATATGCGGATGGACCCGGGCGAGGGGATGACGGCCGCTGCATGGCTCAACCAGGCGGAGGAAAAAGAACTGGCCGAGGTCATTCACACGCTGGGCGAGGAGCGTTTCGCTCGCCAGGTGGCTCGCGCCATCATTCAGGCCCGTGCCCAGCGACCACTCGAAACCACACGCCAACTGGCTCAGATCGTGGCCACGGCCGTGCGTACACGGGAAGTAGGACAGGACCCGGCGACGCGTACATTTCAGGCAATTCGCCTGCATGTCAACCACGAACTGGATGAATTGGCGGCGGTGCTTCCCCAGGCCCTGCATGTATTGAAGAGCGGAGGGCGTCTGGTCATCATCAGTTTCCATTCGCTTGAGGACCGGATGGTCAAACAGTATTTTCAGATGCATTCTCGCCCGCCGGAGATTCCCAGGGGCATGGCTGTGCGCGAATCCGACCGGCCTGCACCGCTGTTGCGTCTGGTGGGACGGGCCCAGCGTGCCAGCCGTGTTGAAGTGGCCCGTAATCCGCGCAGCCGGAGTGCCATCCTGCGCGTCGCGGAAAGGACGAACGCATGACACGACGGGATGGACTGCTTTTTCTGTTGGTCCTGAGCCTGGCTTTGGGAGTGATCCAGAGCCAGCAGGAGACTCGCCGTCTGTATATCGATTTGCAACAGGAAAAAGACCATCAGGTGCAGTTGCAAACCGAGGGTGATCAGTTGCAGATCGAGGAGGGTACGCTCTCCGCCAGCCATCGTATCGAAGCGCATGCCTTGCATGAACTCGGCATGCAGTTGCCCACTCCCGCCCAGAAACATTTGCTGGTGGTGGCTCCGCTGAGCGGGGAGGAGACACGATGAAAGTGCGCAAAGGGATTCCCAAGGTCGGGAAACTGGAAATTCGATTGGAACGCTGGCGTTCCTTCCTGATCCAGGGGCTATTGTTGAGTGGTTTTCTGGTGTTGGGCATGCGTGCCTTCTGGTTACAGGGAATACACGCGGGTTTTCTGCAACAGAAAGGTGAAGAGCGGTACAGCCGGGTTTTGTCGATTCCCGCCAGTCGGGGCATCATTCGGGACCGCAATGGACAGGCTCTGGCCATCAGTATTCCCGCCGTATCGGTTTGGGCCAATCGTGAGGACCTGGAGATCGATGAGGTACAACGCCGCGCACTGGCTCATTGTTTGAACGAAAATCCTGTGGAAATTGCGCGCCGTTTGAAAGGCGAGGATGGGGTCGTCTATCTGAAACGGCAATTGCCGCTTGATGAGGCCAAGCGCGTGATGGATCTCAAGATTCCCGGGATCTATCTGCAGCACGGTTTTCATCGAGCCTATCCAAAATCCAGTGAAATGGCACATCTGGTGGGCTTTACAGATGCGGATGACAAGGGTCAGGAAGGGGTGGAACTGACGTATCAGGCACAACTCGAGGGACTGGCGGGCGCGCGCCGGGTGATTCGGGATCGGGCAGGGCATGTGATTGAAGATGTGGAGAACATTCGCTCGCCGCGCCAGGGGCAGGATGTCTCGCTGAGCGTGGACGCCCGCATCCAGCATCTGGCCGCGCGTGAACTTCAGCGGGCCATTGAATCCAGCCATGCCAAGGCAGGAGCCATCGTGGTGCTGGACAGTCGTACCGGGGAAGTATTGGCGCTGGTCAACAGCCCTGACTATGATCCCAATCAACGCGTGGGATTATCGGGGGCGGAATTACGCAACCGCGCCATTACGGATACCTATGAACCGGGTTCGACCATCAAACCCTTTACTATTGCTGCGGCCCTGGAAGCGGGCAAGGTTCGACCCGACACGGTCATCTCAACCCACGGAGGCGTATTGGCCATCGCCAATCATCTGATTCATGACGATCATGTGGCTGAATCTTATACCGTCTCCGAAGTCATCGAGCATTCCAGCAATGTGGGTGCGGCAAGGATAGCACTGGATCTGCCCCCGGTCACTCTGTGGGATCTCTTCACGGATGTGGGCTTTGGTCAGAAACCTCGTTTGGGCTTTCCCGGAGAGGCAGGGGGGCGGCTGCGCCCCTATCAGGATTGGAAACCCATCGAACAAGCGACGATGGCCTTTGGCAATGGCATGAGCGTGAGTTTGGTGCAGATGGCGCGGGCTTATACGGTATTTCCCAATGATGGAATCCTGCGCCCTCTTTCCTTGATCAAGGTGAGCGCCATTCCTCCGGGGCGTTCAGTATTGTCCGTGCGCACGGCACGGGAAGTCACGGCAATGCTCGAAACGGTGGTGAGTGCGGAAGGAACGGCTCCTGAGGCACGGGTAGCAGGCTACCGGGTGGCAGGTAAGACCGGTACGGCCCATAAGGTTGCACGGGGACATTATGTGAACAAGTATGTGGCGTCCTTCATCGGTTTTGCGCCGGTCTCTGCACCGCGCATCGTGGTGGCGGTCATGATCGATGAACCGGCGGGAAGCCGTTACTATGGTGGACAGGTGGCGGCGCCAGTATTTTCTGCAGTGACCGGCGGAGTTATGCAACTTCTGGACATTCCGCCCGATGCGCCGGAACCCCCCACCATGGCCAGTTCTCCCAATTCTGTCGGGGGACGCACATGATCCTCTCCAAAGAAACCGTGCAAACAGCGGGCCTGGATGGAGAAAATCTCGCCAGGCCCGAACCCGTTTGGGTTGAGGGAATGCGTTGTCTGGACCTGTGTTCGGACAGTCGGCAGGTCTGCGCCGGGAGAACTTTTGTGGCCTATCCCGGAGAAGTTCGGGATGGACGACATTACATTCCAGAGGCCATTGCGCGCGGCGCGGCCAATGTGTTGTGGGAAAGTGACCATTTTGAATGGGAGGGCGGATGGTTCGTCCCTCACCGTCCCGTAGCGGGATTGCGGGGCCAGATCAGTGCCCTGGCGGGACAACAATGGGGGCACCCTTCCCGCTCGCTGCGGGTTACCGGAGTGACGGGGACCAATGGAAAAACCACCTGTAGTCACTGGTTGGCGCAACTACTGGAACGGCAGGGACGTTCCAGTGCAGTGATCGGTACGCTGGGAAACGGTTTTCCGGGAAAATTGATGCCCACGACCCATACGACCCCCGAGCCCATCCAGTTACAGGAATGGTTGGCGCGGATACGGGATCTGGGTGCGCAACATTGCGTCATGGAAGTGTCGTCCCATGCGCTGGCGCAGGAACGCGTGGCTGGGGTTTCCTTTCGCGGGGCGATCTTTACCAATTTGACCCGGGATCATCTGGATTACCACGGGACGTTGGAGGCTTACGGGGAAGCCAAAGCGCGTCTTTTTCGTGCTTTCGATCTCGATTATGCCTTGCTCAATCTGGATGACCCTTTTGCGAAAACACTTTACACGCGAGGAGGGACCACGAACCGGGTGATCGGTTACACGCGCGGAACGGCACGGGTAGACCTGCCGATCGATCGACTGGTGGCCGGTTCTGTTCACTGGACCCTTCGGGGAGTGAGTTTCGAACTGGTCAGTCCCTGGGGAAAGGCGCAGATCGAGGCACCCATCCTTGGGGACTATAACCTGTCCAATTTGCTCGCAGTGCTGGGCGCGGCCTTGATGGAAGGGATTCCCCTGGCGGTATTGGCAGAATCCACTCCGAACCTGGAGGCGCCGGCAGGACGCATGCAGGGTTTTGGGGGAGGGGATCATCCGTGGGTGGTGGTGGATTATGCCCATACCCCCGATGCACTGAGTCAAGCCCTGGAAACCCTGCGCAGTCGGGTAGCGCGGGGTGGAAAACTCTGGGTGGTCTTCGGTTGCGGTGGTGAACGGGACGAGGGTAAACGGCCGTTGATGGGACGTGTGGCAGAACAGGGGGCAGAGCGGGTCGTCCTGACCAGCGACAACCCGCGCGATGAAGATCCCCGGCACATTCTCCAGCAGATCGAAAAAGGGATGGAGGCCCCGGCTTTTCTCATCGAGGAAGATCGGGCCAAAGCCATTCAGGGTACGCTGGCGGCGGCCCGTTCCGGGGATGTCGTGTTGATCGCGGGAAAGGGGCATGAAACGGTGCAGATTCTGGCACGGGGTGAAGAGAGGCCGTTCAGTGATGTGCAGATCGTCCAGGCATGGCTGGAGGATCGTTCATGAACTGGACCTGGTACGAGGTGGTCCATCTTCTGGGGGGGGTGCCCAAGGGCAGCAATCCGGCATTGTTGCGGATCAGTACCGACAGTCGGGACTGTGGGCCGGGGGACCTGTTCATCGCCATCAAGGGTGAATTTTTTGATGGGCACGACTTTTTGGAAGAGGTGCGTGCCCGAGGGGTGGCTGGGGCCATCATCGAACGTGATGTTCCGGCAGTACGGGATTGGGACTGCTGCTGGCGGACAGATTCGACGCGCGCGGCATTGGCACGACTGGCTCAAGCCCGGCGTCGCCAGTTCGATCCGCGTGTGGTGGCGGTGACGGGAAGTAATGGCAAGACCACCGTCAAGGAAATGGTGGCCGCCATTCTTCGTGCTTTTGACCCCGCTGGCGCGCGAGCCGTGTGGGCAACTCCAGGAAATTTCAACAATGACATCGGGTTGCCGTTGACTTTGTTGGCGCTGCGCCCCGAACACCGCTGGGCAGCCATTGAGATGGGCATGAATCATGCCGGTGAAATTGCCCAGTTGACCCGTATCGCTGAACCGGACGTGGCGGTGGTCACCAATGTACAGCGCGCTCACCTGGGACACCTGGGTTCATTGGCAGAAATTGCGCGGGCCAAGGGAGAAGTCTTTGAAGGGTTGGGAGTCAGGGGAGTGGCGGTTCTTCCGGAAAGTGGGCCCCATGGCACGGTACTGCGAAGCGCGGCGGCCTCCCATGAAATGTTGACCTTTGGTTTTGAAGAGCATGCGAGCGTGCGTGGAGAATTTGACCGGGGGTTGTTGCACATTCATGGGCCGGCGGAATCCGTGACCGTGCGTTTGCAGGTTCCGGGACAACATAACCAAAAAAATGCCCTGGCGGCCACAGCGGTTGCTCTGGCCCTGAAGGTGGACATGGGGGCAGTGCAGCTGGGTCTGGAAGGTTTTGCGGGGATACCGGGGCGCTTGCAAAGCCGTTTTTCTTCTTTGGGGGCCCTCATTCTGGATGATACCTACAATGCCAACCCGGATTCGGTGCAAGCGGCTTTGGATGTTTTGGCCCAGCGTTCGGGACGGAGGATTTTTGTGCTGGGAGATCTGGGTGAACTGGGACCCGAGGGTCCCGCGCTCCATGCGGAAGTGGGGCAGTTGGTGCGTACTTTGGGGATCGACGAATTCTATACGCTGGGAAATCTGGCACGGGAAGCCAGTTTGGCATTTGGGCCCTCTGCCCGGCATGAAACTGATGCCCAGCATCTGATTCAGGTGCTTCGTCCTCAACTGAATGCGGACACGGTGGTATTGGTCAAGGGATCGCGTTTCATGCGCATGGAAGCGATCGTCGAGGGATTGATTCAATGAATGTTGATCAGGGAAACGATCCATGTTACTGGCATTGACCCACTGGCTGGCAGCCAGCGTGAGAGGATTTCACGTATTCGAGTACCTGACTCTCAGAGCAGTGCTGGCAACCCTGACATCTCTGGGGATATCCTTTCTGTTTGGGCCTGCCATGATTCGTCAGTTGACGGCGTACAAGATCGGACAAACAGTACGCAGCGATGGGCCCCAGACCCATTTGGTCAAAAGCGGCACGCCGACCATGGGCGGCGCTCTGATTTTGGTGGCGATCTCTGTCACGACGGTACTTTGGGCTGATTTGACCAATCGCTACATCTGGCTGGTATTGTTGACTTTTCTTGGCTATGGGGCCGTGGGTTGGGTGGATGACTACCGCAAGGTGGTTCATCGTAACCCCAAGGGGCTGTCTGCCAAAGCCAAGTATTTCTGGCAATCCCTCATTGCGGTGGTCGTGTCGGTTGCTTTGCTGAAAATGGCGGCCACACCGGCGGAAACCGAACTCATCGTGCCTTTTTTCAAGACGGTGGCTTTGCCCCTGGGTGGAGTGGGATTTGTGATTCTGACGTATTTTGTCATCGTGGGCACCAGCAATGCGGTCAATCTGACCGATGGTCTGGATGGTTTGGCCATACTCCCCACCGCCATGATTTCAGGGGCTTTGGCCATATTTGCTTATGTGGCCGGCAATAAGGTGTTTGCAGGTTATCTGGGATTTCCCAGTATTCCGGGGGCGGGTGAACTGGTGATCTTCTGTGCTGCCATGACGGGAGCGGGACTGGGATTTCTGTGGTTCAATGCCTATCCGGCCGAGGTTTTCATGGGGGATGTGGGCGCTCTGGCTTTGGGAGGCGCTTTGGGTCTGGTGGCGGTGATCGTACGACAGGAAATCGTGTTGTTCGTGATGGGTGGCGTATTCGTGCTGGAAACCCTGTCGGTGGTATTGCAGGTGGCATCCTTCAAATTGACGGGCACGCGCATTTTCCGCATGGCACCCATCCATCATCATTTTGAACTGAAGGGCTGGAAAGAAAACCAGGTGGTGGTGCGTTTCTGGATCATTACCACCGTACTGGTTTTGGCCGGCCTTTCCACCCTCAAGATTCGCTGATCATGACGGAACCCCTCTTTCATTCTTTGCTGCCTGCGGGTCACCGGGTCCTGGTTCTGGGACTGGGCGACACGGGGTGGGCCGCTGTGCGCTGGTTGCTACAGCACGGATATTGCGTGCATGTGGCGGATACGCGCGTCCAGCCCCCTTACCGCCGGGTTCTGGAAGAAACGTATCCGGATGTGGAGTTTTCGGGCGGTCCCTGGCAGGACAGTTTGTTTCAGAGGATCGATTGGGTCGTCATCAGTCCTGGAGTTGCGCTGGAGGATCCCTTGATTCATGAGTGGCATGCGCGTGGGATGTCTTTTCTGGGCGATGTGGAGGTGGCGGCCCGGGTATTGGCGCGACACCCCATGCGTCCAAGAATTCTGGCGGTTACAGGATCCAACGGGAAAAGCACGGTGGTCACCTTGTTGGGGGATCTTGCCCGAGCCAAGAACTTGCGTACGGTCGTGGCAGGAAATATCGGCATTCCCCTGCTCGAGGTCTTGATGACATCGCCCTGGCCCGAAGTGTTGGTGCTGGAATTGTCCAGTTTCCAACTGGAAACCCTCTCTTCCCTGGCCCCGGACAGCGCTGTGGTCCTGAATGTGAGCGAGGACCATATGGATCGTTATCCGGACATGGCGACCTACGCTAGGACGAAGGCACGCATCTATCAGGGGTGTGAAAGCCCGGTGGGAAATCGGCAGGATCCCTGGGTACAAGCCATGATTTCCGCCGAGACTCCGACTTTTGGCCTGGATGCCCCAGTCAACGCAGGGGATTGGGGGGTTGTCCTGAACGACGGGGAGCGCTGGTTGGCACAAGGGAATCGTTTGATTATGCGCCGTTCCGAAGTGCCCTTGCGGGGGGAACATAATGTGGCCAATGTATTGGCGGCATTGTCCATGGGACAGGCCTTGGGGTGGCCGGAACCGGCCATGCTGGCTGCCATCAAGGAATTTCGAGGATTGCCCCATCGCATGGAATGGGTAGCCGATGTGGGGGGAGTGTGTTTCCTGGATGATTCGAAAGGCACCAACGTGGGGGCCACCGTGGCCGCCTTGAAAGGCGTGGATGCGCCAGCAGTACTGATTGCGGGCGGGGACGGCAAGGGCCAGGATTTTTCTCCCTTGCGCCCGGCGGTGGCGACTCATGCCCGGGCGGTGGTTTTGATTGGGCGGGATGGCGCACGGATCGGTGAGGTACTCGAAGGACTTGCCGTCCCGCGCATCTTTGCGGCCGACCTGCAGGATGCCGTACAGCAGGCCTTTGCTCTGGCGCGACCGGGAGAGGCCGTGCTGATGTCTCCAGCCTGTGCGAGTTTCGATATGTTTCGCAATTACCTCCATCGTGCGGAGGTTTATTGTTCAGCGGTGCGTGCCCTGGCTCGAAGAGAGGAGGGAAAACGGTCATGAAGCGCTTTAATATCCCGCTGGGAAATGCGGTGCAGTCAGAGTTTGATCTGCCTCTCCTGTGGGCCATCATGACCTTGCTGGCTTTCGGGATGGTCATGGTATATTCGGCCTCCATTGCCAGCGCGGAAGCCGATCGCCATCTGGGGTTTCGCTCCACATATTTTTTTGTTCGCCAGTCCCTGTATGTGGGAGCCGCCCTTCTGGCCGGATGGGCTGCATTTCAGGTGCCCCTGGAACGCTGGAAGCGATATGCTCTTCCGCTGTTTGGGGTGGGCGCGCTGGGACTGTTGCTCGTACTGATTCCTGGCGTGGGCAAGGAGGTCAATGGCAGTCGGCGCTGGTTGTCCTTTCTGGGGTTTAATTTACAACCATCTGAATTTATGAAGTTTTTCGTTCTGGTTTATGCGGCGGATTATACGGCTCGCAAGGCTGCAGTCATGCATGACCTCAAGAAAGTATTTTTGCCCATGTTGATCGTGATGTTTCTGGTGGGGTTGCTCCTGCTCAAGGAGCCCGACTTTGGGGCCTTCGTTGTGATGATCGGGATCGCGGGAGCGATACTCTTCCTGGGAGGGTTCGACGGGAAATGGTTTTTATTCCTCATGGTCCTGCTGGCCGTTGCCTTTGCCTTACTGATCGTCCTTTCCCCTTATCGTTTCAATCGACTGATCTGGTTCTGGAATCCCTGGGCGGATCCTTTTGGCAAGGGTTATCAGTTGACTCACGCGCTGATCGCTTTTGGTCACGGGGGATTGTGGGGGATGGGGTTGGGGGCCAGTGTGGAAAAACAACTCTATCTGCCCGAGGCGCATACCGATTTTCTGATGGCGGTGATTGCCGAAGAACTGGGTTTTCTGGGGGTGCTGGTGACTCTGGGCTTGTTCTCCTTCCTGATCGTGCGGGCTTTTTCCATCGGGCGTCGTGCGGCTTCAATGGAACGTTATTTTGAAGCCCTGCTGGCGCAAGGCGTGGGGGTATGGTTTGCGCTTCAGAGTTTGGTCAATATGGGCGTCAATATGGGGCTTCTGCCCACCAAGGGTTTGACCTTGCCCCTGCTCAGTTATGGGGGAAGCGGGATCATGGCCAATGTGGTGACGTTGGCGGTGCTTTTGCGCATCGACCATGAGACTCGTCAAAAAATGATGCGCCGCGGAGGTCCGCGATGAACCGTTGTGCATTGATCATGGCAGGCGGTACCGGAGGACACGTTTTTCCAGCCCTGGCTTTGGCTGAACAGTTGCGGACGCAGGGGTGGCGCGTGGTCTGGCTCGGCACGGCACAGGGGATGGAAGCGCAGTGGGTCGGCGCAGCTCACTTTCCTTTGGAAACCATCGCCATGGGCGGGGTGCGGGGCAAGGGGTGGGGGCGGCGCCTATGGGCGCCTTTCATGGTGATGCGGGCCATTTTCCAAAGCATGGGGGCCATCTTGCGTCAACGTCCTCATGTGGTGCTTGGATTTGGTGGCTATGTAGCCTTGCCGGGAGGGCTGGCGGCGGTATTGCTGCGCATCCCCCTGCTCATTCACGAACAGAATGCCGTGGCGGGGTTGACCAATCGCCTCTTGGGGCGTTTGGCCCAGAAGGTTTTCGAAGGGTTTCCGGGGTCATTCCGGCAGCCATCGGGCCACCCTTTGGCGTCCTGGTTGGGTTGTCCCAAGGTCGTAGAGACGGTGGGCAACCCGGTGCGACGCACGATTATCGATCTGCCTGAACCCCGTTTGCGGTTTGCGCCACGCCGAGGTAACTTGCGGTTGCTGGTGCTGGGCGGCAGCCAGGGAGCCCAGGCCTTGAATCAATGGATTCCGCGCGCCTTGGCTTTGATTCCTCCGGCAGAACGACCCACTGTGGTTCATCAAGGGGGTGTACGCCATCAGACCGAACTGGAAGCCAATTACCGGGAAATGGGCGTGCAAGGGGATTTGCGTCCGTTCATCGAGGATATGGCAGCGGCCTATGCCGAGTGTGATTTGGTGATTTGTCGGGCGGGTGCCCTGACCCTGGCCGAGTTGACGGCTGCAGGTGTGGGGAGCGTGTTGGTGCCCTATCCGGCGGCAGTGGATGATCACCAGACGGCCAATGCACGTTTTCTGGAAAGTGCGGGGGCCGCCTGCCTGTGGCCTCAGACGCAACTGGAGGCCGCCGCCCTGGCGCAGTGGTTGCAAAGCCAGACCCGCATCCTGTTGCTGGGCATGGCCGATGCGGCTCGTCGCCTCTTTCATGGGTCGGCAGTGGTGCGCCTGAGTCAGGTCTGTGAGGAGGTGGCAGGATGAGACACCGAATTCAGCATGTGCATTTTGTGGGGATCGGTGGCGCAGGCATGAGCGGCATCGCCGAAGTGTTGCTTAATCTGGGGTATGAAGTGACGGGGAGCGACGTCCTCCAGAATCAGGCCACTCGACGCCTTGCCGGACTGGGTGCACGGGTCTGGTTGGGACATGAGGCAGGGCACATCGAGGGGGCCGATGTGGTGGTCACTTCGACCGCCGTCCTACCGGATAATCCGGAATTGACGGCAGCGCGGGCGATTCAGATCCCTGTGGTTCCACGCGCACTCATGCTCGCGGAACTGATGCGTTTGCGCAAAGGAATCGCAGTGGCCGGGACCCATGGGAAAACCACGACCACCAGTCTGGTGGCCAGCGTGTTGTCTGAAGCGGGGTTGGATCCCACCTTCGTGATTGGGGGAAAGTTGAACAGTGCCGGTACCCATGCGGCATTGGGAACCGGTGAGTTCATGGTGGTGGAAGCGGATGAGTCCGATGGTTCTTTTCTGCTGCTGCAACCAGTCATGGCGGTGGTTACCAATATTGATCGGGACCACATGGAAACCTATGACCATGATTTCGATCGGTTGCAAACGTCTTTTCTGAAGTTCCTCGAACATTTGCCCTTTTATGGGTTGGCCGTGCTCTGTGTGGAAGATCCTGTCGTGCGCGCCCTGGTGGGACGGGTGGGTAGGCCAGTACGGACCTATGGGTTTGGTCCGGAAGCTCAGATCCGGGCCGTCGATGTGCGCGCCGAGGCAGGAGGAATGCATTTTGGGGTGGAACTGCGCCTGGCTCGGGACGGTACGATGGAACGTCGTCTGGAGGTATTCCTGGCCTTGCCGGGGCGACATAATGTACTGAACGCCTTGGCTGCCATTGCGGTGGCCATTGAAGTGAACGCAGCCTATCCGGCCATTGTGCGCGCGCTTGCTTCTTTCAAGGGGGTGGGGCGGCGTTTTCAACGCTATGGTGATCTGCCTCTGCCACAAGGGGGGGGCATCACGCTGGTGGATGACTATGGGCATCATCCGGCAGAAATGGCTGCCACTTTGGAAGCAGCACGGGGAGCTTTTCCGGGGAGACGCCTGGTGTTGGCTTTTCAGCCTCACCGTTATACCCGTACCCGTGATCGCTTTGCAGAATTCGTGCAGGTGCTGAGGGAAGTCGAACAGGTCGTTCTGGCCCCCGTTTATGCGGCGGGTGAAACGCCCATTCCGGGGGTGGATTCCTTGGCTCTGGCACAGGCCCTGGCGCAGAAAGGAGCCGTGGTGGCTGCGGGGATGGACGTCATGGGGGATCTGGTTCTGGAGCGGGTACGTGCCGGGGACGTGGTGATCACCATGGGCGCGGGAAATATCAGCCAACTCCCTGGACAGTTATGTGAACGCCTGGGCGGAGGAACGTACGCATGATGCCGGCACATCAGGTGGCTTTGGGTGAATTGCGGCGGAATGAACCCATGAATCAACACGTCACCTGGCGCGCCGGGGGGAGGGCCCGCCAATTCTATAGGCCCCGCCACCGGGAGGACTTTCTGGAATTTCTGCACGCCCGGCCAGCGCAGGAAACTCTGTTTTTGCTCGGGTTGGGCAGTAATCTACTGGTGCGTGAAGGGGGGATCGATGCGACTGTGGTTCAAATGCATGGCGCATTGAAAGAGGTGACGTGGGAAGAAAAAGGTTGCCTGAAGATCGAAGCCGGCGTTCCCGCCCCCAAGGTGGCTCGCCTGGCGGCCCGCGCCGGATGCGCGGGCGCGGAGTTTCTGGCCGGGATACCGGGCACGATGGGGGGAGTGTTGGCCATGAACGCGGGATGTTATGGGGCAGAGATCTGGAACTTCGTGCACCAGGTGGAAACTGTGGATCGACAGGGCGCGCTACGGTGGAGAACCCCCGCCGATTATGACATCGGTTATCGCTCGGTCCGTCTCCGGGAAGAATGCCGGAAAGGAACTGAAGAATGGTTTTTGTCCGCGTTGTTGCGTTTTCCGGCGGGGGATCCCGAAACCGCCAAGACGCGCATCCGCTCCTTGCTGGCGCAGCGGGTGGCTGATCAACCCCTGGAATTCCCCAATGCCGGCTCGGTTTTTCGGAATCCGGCCGGGGATTACGCGGCACGCCTCATCGAATGTTGTGGTTTCAAGGGAAAATGTATCGGGGGGGCTGAAGTGTCCCGGAAACATGCCAATTTCATTGTCAATCGGGGGCAGGCAACGGCGACGGATATAGAAACACTGATTGCAGAGATACAGTCCCGGATTCTGGCGGAAAAGGGCGTGTGTCTGCATCCGGAAGTGCGCATCGTGGGAGAAAGGTCATGAATCGGGAAGCGAGGAGATCGAAGTGGCGGTAAGCGGTATTTCCTGGGACAAGAACTCGGGGACAAAAAGCGAGTTGAGACAATCCGGTCGGCAAGGCTTGTTCCGACGGCGTTCCGTCCCGGAAACACCGGGCTTTCCGGAGCGGTGCTGGGGCTGGTTGGGGATGCACCGACACGGATTGGTGGTCATGTGTCTTCTGCTGCTCTTTATCGTGGGGGTGAAACTGAGCCTGAACTGGGTGATTCATCGTCCCTTTTTTCGGATTCAGCACACGGTGATTCGTGGAAATCTGCATCAAGTCGATCAGGCATTGGTCGCCAAGGCGGCTCAACGGGTTCGGGGGGATTTCTTTACGGTGGATCTGGGTGCGGCGGCGGCAGAATTGAAAACCATCCCCTGGGTACGGGCGGTTCATTTGCACAGGATCTGGCCCAACGCCCTGGAAGTCCAGGTGGAGGAACAAATCCCCGCCGCTTATTGGGGGGATGAGGGGCTGCTCAATATTTTCGGCGAGCCTTTTGTGGCGGACTATCTGGGGGAGTTGCCTCATTTTGTCGGACCGAGTGAGGCGGGTCCGGAAATGCTCCAGGCCTGGAATAAGTTCAATCATGACCTCAAGCCGTTGGGACGGCATGTGGAAGGCATGATGCTGAGCGAGCGGGGCGCCTGGACATTGACCCTGGATGATGGTTCGCACTGGTTGTTGGGGCGCGCGCCCAATGCGACACGCTGGCAACGCTTTTTGAAGGTTTGGCCCGAATTGCATCAAAATGGCGTGATCCCTGCAGGCGGTACTGTGGATTTGCGTTATGCCAATGGATTTACGGTGCGCGGTCCAAGACCCGTGTCAAAAGAGGACTGAGAAATGTTGACGACACACCGCGAAAACCGTTCTCTGATCATCGCTCTGGACGTGGGCACCTCCAAAATCGTTGCGGTGGTGGCTGAGATCAATCCGGAGGGAACGGCTTACGAAATCATTGGATTCGGACAGGTGCCTTCCAAGGGTTTGCGCCGTGGCGTAGTCGTGGATATCGAGTTGGCTGTCCAATCCATCCAGCGCGTGCTTGAAGAAGCCGAGTTGATGGCCAATGTCAAAATTCGGGAAGTCATCACCGGAATTGCGGGAAGTCATGTCAGAAGCAAGAACAGCCACGGGATGGTGGCGATTCAGAACAAGGAAGTGACGCAGGGAGATGTGGAGCGGGTGTTGGAAACTGCGCGCGCGGTCAATATTCCTAATGATGAACAAGTCTTGCATGTGCTGACCCAGGAATACATCATCGATGGTCAGGAAGATGTGCGCGAACCGGTGGGAATGAGCGGATTGCGTATGGAAGTGCGCGTGCACATCATCACGGGATCGGTCTCTGCGACTCAGAACATTATGCGGTGTATCCGGCGTTGTGGGCTGGAAGTGAGTGATTTGATCCTGCAGCCTCTGGCTTCTGCCCGGTCTGTGGTGACGCAGGATGAAAAAGATCTGGGGGTCTGTCTGGTGGACATTGGGGGGGGGACCACGGATATCGCGGTATTCGTCAAGGGCGCCATTCGTCATACCGCCGTGATTCCTTTGGGGGGGGATCAGATCACCGGTGATATTGCCATGGCTCTGCGTACTCCTCTGGCAGCGGCAGAGGAGATCAAGATTCAGCAGGGGTGTGCGTTGCGCCAACTGGTGGAAGGCGATCAGAAGGTGGCCGTTCCTGGGGTGGGAGAACGGGGAATGCGTCAGATGGCACGTCAGACTTTGGTGGAGGTGATCGAACCACGAGTGGAAGAAATGTTTTCTCTGGTGCTGACCGAGTTGCGTACCAGTCGGCAGTTGGATCTGATTCCCTCTGGAGTGGTGCTGACGGGGGGCAGTAGTGCATTGGAAGGAATGCTGGAACTGGGTGAGGAGATTTTTCATGTGCCCGTGCGGTTGGGGGTGCCTTTTTACCGCGGACCGTTGGCAGATGTGGTGCGTAAACCACAGTTTGCCACGGTCATGGGATTATTGGCTTTTGGCTTTGAGGAGCATCAGAAAGCGCAGGGGGGGCGATCCAGCCTCCTGACGCTGGGGTATTCCTGGGAACGAATCAAGCACTGGTTCAAAAGTTCATTTTGAGTGATCAAGTTGGGTACAATCTGCGGAGAGAGGTGAGTCATGGCAAACTTTGAAATTCAGGAATGTCCGATGTCGGATGCGGTGATCAAGGTCATCGGCGTGGGGGGGTGCGGAGGAAATGCCGTGGCCCATATGGTGGAACAGGGGGTATCCGGGGTCGAATTCATTGCCATGAATACCGACAGTCAGGCTCTGCGACGCAGTCGTGCGACCCATCAGGTGCAGTTGGGTGAAATCCTTACCAAGGGGTTGGGGGCCGGAGCGAATCCTGATGTGGGGCGGCAAGCAGCCCTGGCGGATCGTGAACGGATCGCGGAAATGGTGTCCGGTGCAGATATGCTCTTCATCACAGCGGGGATGGGGGGAGGGACCGGGACCGGGGCTGCGCCCATCGTGGCTGAAATTGCCCGTGAAATGGGGATACTGACCGTCGCCGTGGTGACCAAACCTTTCGAGTTCGAAGGGCGTCGCATGAAGTCGGCGCTCGAAGGAATCGAGCAATTGTCCCAGTATGTCGATTCGTTGATCATCATTCCCAATGAGAAATTATTGCAGGTATTGGGCAATGAAGTGAGCATGCTGGAAGCCTATCAGGCTGCCAACGATGTTCTTCAGGGAGCTGTGGCCGGGATTGCGGAAGTGATCAACTGTCCGGGCATGGTCAATGTGGACTTTGCTGATGTGCGTACGGTCATGTCGGAAATGGGCGTGGCCATGATGGGTTCTGCCAAGGTTGGCGGCATCGATCGGGCAAACATGGCTGCTCAACAGGCCATTGCCAGCCCCTTGCTGGAAGATGTGAACCTGACTGGGGCGCGCGGTGTGCTGGTGAATATCACGGCCAGTGCCAGCATGAAGTTGAAGGAAGTCCACGATGTCATGAACACGATCCGTTCCTTTACGGCAGAGGATGCAACGGTGATTTTTGGCAGCGTGGTCGATGAAACGATGGGTGATGAATTGCGGGTCACCATCGTCGCGACGGGCCTGGGGGGGAGTGCGCGGCGAGCGCAGAAGCCATTGACCGTGGTCAGGACAGGGACGGATAATGCGCCCCTGATTCTAGGGCAGGAAGGAACCCACACTTCTGTGATCCGCACGGCCCGCAATAGCCACAATGTGGTGGAAGCCATGCGCGAAAATGGCGTGGATCTCTACGATATCCCCGCATTCCTCAGGAAGCAGGCAGATTAGTCGGAATAGAAACGTTTATACTGGGAGCATGGGACAACAGCGCACACTCAGGTCTTCCGTCCGAACCAGCGGCGTGGGACTTCATACAGGAGTCAAGGTGGAAGTCAACCTCTGTCCGGCGGGGGTGGATCAGGGGATTCGTTTCATTCGAACCGACTTGCCTGGACGCCCCGAGGTCCCTGCCTTGGCGGATTTTGTTACGGATACCCGCCTGTCCACCCTGATCGAGCAGGGTGAGGCCAGGGTCAGTACGGTGGAACATTTGATGTCCGCGTTGGCGGGTTTGGGCGTGGACAATGCCCGAATAGAAATTTCAGGGCCGGAAGTACCCATTTTGGATGGGAGTTCGGCTCCTTTCGTTTTTTTGCTACAGTCCACCGGCTTGGTGGAACAGTCTGCGCCGCGCCGTTATATCCGGATTCTCGAACCGTTGGAAGTGACGCAGGGCGATAAGGTGGCACGTTTTGAACCCTATGACGGATTTCGCGTCACCTATGAGGGACATTTCGATCATCCTGCCATCACTGCGACGGGGTCCTCCGTGACCGTGGACTTTACGAATACCTCTTACGTCCGCGAGGTGGCGCGGGCACGAACCTTTGGCTTTACGCGCGAAGTGGAGTATCTGCGCCACCAGGGGTTGGCGTTGGGGGGGAGCATGGACAATGCGATCGTGATGGACGAATTCCGGGTACTCAACGCGGATGGCCTGCGTTATGCCGACGAATTTTTGAGGCATAAGATACTGGATGCGGTAGGCGATCTTTATCTGTTGGGACACCCGCTGATCGGTTCGTTTACCGGTTTCAAATCGGGACACGCGTTGAATAATCTTGCGGCACGCGCCTTGTGGTCCCGGCGTCCGGCCTGGGCCTGGGTGACCTTGGCCCCGGGACAACCGGCGCCTTCTTCCTTCATAGAACCTTTGCCGCAGATTCAGCCGTCTTTTTGAAGGAGACCGCGCTGGCGGAGCAGGGAATGAATGGCGTTCTGCAGGGGGGAGGGGGTCAACGTCTCAGCCAGATCTGCAAATTCCCGCAAGGTACGGACCGTGAGATCCTGTGTGCAGGATAGAGGAGGGCGAGTGACGGCAGGACGCATGGAGACTTTCAGAGCAGGGGAGGGCGCAAGGCCCAGTCTGGTCCCCAGTGAGGGGCCGAGTTGTCGTAAGCGTGCGGCCACCGCGTTGAGGGAGGTTTCCACGCGGAGTACGGTCCCGTTTTCTTCCAGGCGGGTGATGTGGGCCAACCCCCTCAATTCCTGGGGAAGGCATTGTTGAAAACGGTGGTTCAACTCCCGGACCTGCTCGATCCTCGGTAGATGAACTGCCAAACTTTCCTGTTGGTTAAGAAGATGTGACAAGGATAAAAATGGCATGGCAAGGTACGCGCTCACAGCGAAAAAGAGTCTCAAGCCCCGTCAGTTTACCCTGGTTTTGTCCCCACTCTCTGGTAGAATCACGGTTTTACTGTCTGCCCATGCGCCATGTTGACCTCCGTCCTCAAGAAGATTTTTGGCAGTCGTAATGAACGTCTGCTCAAACAATACCGAAAGATCGTGGCGCGCATCAATGCGCTGGAAAGCGATGCACAGGGGTGGGATGATGCGACCCTGCAGGGCGCAACTGAACGTTTTCGTCAGCGTCTGAAAGCGGGAGAAACTCTCGATGCGTTGTTGCCCGAGGCTTTTGCGGTGGTGCGAGAGGCTGCACACCGTGTTCTGGGGATGCGTCACTTTGACGTACAACTTCTGGGTGGATTGGCGCTGCATGACGGAAAGATTGCGGAAATGCGTACCGGGGAAGGAAAAACCCTGGTGTCCACCTTACCTGCCTACCTCAATGCATTGACGGGGAAGGGGGTCCATGTGGTCACCGTGAACGATTATCTGGCGCGTCGTGATGCGGAATGGATGGGGCGTATTCACCGCTTTCTGGGATTGTCCGTCGGAGTCAACCTGTCCCAGATGAGTCACGAAGACAAGGTGACCGCCTATGCCGCCGACATTACCTATGGGACCAACAATGAATTTGGTTTCGACTATTTGCGCGACAACATGGTGTCCCAGGTGGGGGAGCGGGTACAGCGTCCACTGCATTTTGCCATTGTGGACGAGGTGGATTCGATCCTGATCGATGAGGCCCGTACCCCCTTGATCATCTCCGGGCAGTCCGAAGACAATACCACGCTGTATCTGCGGATCAACCAGTTGATTCCGGCATTGCAACCACAGGCCACGGAAGAGGGAGAAGGGGATTATTGGGTCGATCTCAAGGCGCATTCGGTCACACTTTCGGAGCAGGGCCACGAGCGAGCAGAAAATCTCCTGAGCGAGGCCGGACTGTTGCCGGAGGGCACCAGTTTGTACGATCCTGCCCATATTTTGCTCATGCATCATGTATACGCAGGGTTGCGTGCGCATGCACTGTACCATCGCGACCAGCACTACGTGATCCAGAACGGAGAAGTTGTGATCGTGGATGAATTCACGGGGCGTATGATGCCGGGGCGCCGTTGGTCCGAAGGGATTCATCAGGCCATTGAAGCCAAGGAACAGGTGGATATTCAGAATGAATCTCAAACCCTGGCCTCCATCACTTTCCAGAATTATTTCCGACTCTACGAAAAATTGGCGGGAATGACGGGGACTGCTGATACCGAGGCATTCGAATTCCAGCATATCTATGGCTTGGAAACCGTTTTGATTCCTCCGCATCGCATGCTCAAACGGCAGGATCGGATGGACCAGGTGTTTCGCAGCGTGCGCGAAAAGTTTCAGGCTATCGTAGCGGATGTTCGGGACTGTCATCAACGTGGTCAGCCGGTTTTGGTGGGGACGACGTCCATTGAGGCTTCCGAACTGGTTTCGCGCCTGTTGCAACAGGAAAAATTGCCCCATCAGGTGCTGAATGCCAAGCATCATGCCCGGGAGGCCGAAATCGTGGCGCAAGCCGGGCAGCCGGGCATGATCACCATTGCGACCAATATGGCAGGGCGAGGAACGGATATCGTGTTGGGAGGGAATCCTGAAGAGGCTCAGCGAAGCATCGGGCAGGATCCTGATCTGACGCCAGAACAACGCCAGGAAAAGCAGGTTCTGCTCGAGGCTGAATGGAAAGTTCGCCATGAGCAGGTGGTGAGTTTGGGGGGGTTGCACATCATTGGAACGGAACGGCATGAATCCCGGCGCATCGACAACCAGTTGCGAGGACGTTCGGGAAGGCAGGGGGACCCCGGGTCCAGTCGTTTCTATCTGTCCCTGGAAGATCCGCTTTTGAAGATCTTTGCTTCCGATCGAGTGGCTGCCATCATGGACCGGTTGAAAATGCCCGAAGGAGAAGCCATCGAACACCCATGGGTGACCCGTGCCATCGAAAATGCCCAACGCAAGGTGGAAGCCCGCAATTTTGATGTGCGCAAACAGTTGCTCGAATACGATGATGTGGCTAATGACCAGCGCAAGGTCATCTATGGTCAGCGCAAGGAACTACTGGAAGCTCAGGACATCGCCGCGACCATCCAGGCCATGCGGCAGGATGTATTGACCCTCGAGGTGACTCGTGCCTTGCCACCCGATGCGCCGGAAGAACTCTGGGATATGGAGGGGTTGCAACAGGCACTACGCGAATTCTCCCTGGATTGCCCAGTCCGGGATTGGTTGAGCGCAGAGCCCACCCTTAATGATGAGCAAGTGCTGGCCAGAGTTCTGGGCATGGCGGAAGCGGCCTATCAAAACAAGATTGCGCCTATCGAATCCGCGCTTTGGTTCGGTTATGAGCGGGCTGTCATGCTGCAGGTCCTCGATTCCCATTGGCGTGAACATCTGTCCGCTCTCGATCACTTGCGTCAGGGGATACACCTGCGTGGCTATGCCCAGAAAAACCCCAAGCAGGAGTACAAGCGGGAAGCTTTTGAACTGTTCGGCCTGATGCTCGATGCCATCAAGCGCGAAGTGACCCGGGCACTCTGTCGTGTGGAAATCACGACTTCGGAAGCCGTGGCAGAAGCCACCGAGCGGGTGGTGGAAGAGGACGAACCGGGACAGGTCAGTTATCAACATGCCGCACTGGCGGTGGGTGATTCCGAAGAGATGACGGAAAAACCCGAAATGCGTGCGCTCTCCGCAGAAGCAAGAATGCGGGTGGGACGTAATGATCCTTGCCCCTGTGGCTCGGGTAAAAAATACAAGCACTGCCACGGTAGATTGTGAGGGGGAATGCATGTGAAGGTCGATGGAAACAAGGTGCTCTACCCGGTGGCGGGCGTGTGTTTGGGAGCCGTGGCGGCGGGCATTCGAAAGATGGGACGGCTCGATTTGCTGTTGGTGACCTTGAGCGAAGGGACCAGGGTGGGCGCGGTATTTACCCGCAACCGTTTTTGTGCGGCACCCGTTCAACTCTGTCGTGAACACCTGAACCGGGATACGCCCCGTGCCTTGATCATCAATACGGGATGTGCCAATGCAGGGACGGGTCGGGCCGGACGCGAAGATGCGGCTCAAACCTGTGCGGAAGTGGCTGCCCGACTGGGACTGAATGCCCAGGCCGTCTTGCCCTTCTCGACGGGGGTCATCCTTGAACCTCTGCCCATGAGCCCCCTTCTGGCAGGGATTCCTCTCGCCGTCGGCCAGTTGAAGGCAGACGCCTGGGAGGATGCTGCGCGCGCGATCATGACCACGGATACCTTTCCCAAGTCGGCTTCCCGTCAAATGACGTTACAGGGACGAACGGTAACTCTGACCGGTATTTCCAAAGGGGCCGGGATGATTCGCCCCAACATGGCTACCCTGCTGAGTTTCATTGCTACCGATGCCTGTATCTCTGCTCCATTGTTACAGCAACTGACTCGGGATGTGGCTGACCTGACTTTCAATCGCATCACGGTGGATGGAGATACATCGACCAATGATTCTTTCCTCGTCATGGCCACAGGACAGGCGGGAAATGAGGAAATCATCCGGGTGGATGGGGCATACGAACAACTGTTCGAGGCTGTGAGTGACCTGGCGCTGGAACTTGCCCACGCAATTATTCGTGATGGAGAAGGCGCCACCAAGTTCATCACGGTGCAGGTGGAAGAAGGAAGGGATGAGGCGGAGTGCCTGCAGGTGGCCTATGCCATCAGTCATTCTCCCCTGGTCAAGACGGCTTTCTTTGCCAGCGATCCCAATCTCGGGCGAATTCTGGCCGCCATCGGGTATGCCGGGATCACGGATCTGAACGTGGAGGGGATCCGTCTGTACCTGGATGAGGTTCTGGTGTCCGAAGGGGGTGGACGAGCTTCCAGTTACCGCGAAGAAGAAGGGCAGCGTGTCATGGCACGCCCCGAGATCACCGTTCGGGTGGTATTGGGACGGGGTACGGCCGCAGCACGGGTCTGGACTTGTGATCTGTCCCATGAATATGTCAGTATCAACGCCGACTATCGGAGTTGACGGATGATCCTTCCGGTGGTGGCCGGAATCCTGTTGAATGGGGGCGGAAACTATCTTTTGGCGCAACGTCCGCCAGGCAAGGTCATGGCCGGATTCTGGGAATTTCCGGGCGGCAAGGTGGAAGCCGGAGAAACTCTGCGCCAGGCACTGGACCGTGAACTTGAAGAAGAATTAGGCATTCGGGTAGACCGTGCCACGCCCTGGATGACGCAGCAGTTCGATTATCCCCATGCCCGCGTGGTGGTGAGTTTCTTTCGCGTTCTGGCATGGTCGGGCATTCCTCGTTCTTGCGAATCTCAAACCCTGGGATGGTTCGATTCCGCAGTTCCCCTGCCTGAAGGGTTGGACCTTCTGCCCGCTAACTTTCCCCTGATTCGTGCGTTGTCCCTACCGCCTGTGTATGGTTTGACACGTGCCAATGAATTGGGTGAGGAACGCATGCTGACGGTGATTGATGATGCGTGCGCGCGCGGTTTGCGTCTGCTCCAGGTGCGCGAGAAATCCTGGTCGGTCGGGCAGATCACGGGCTTCGTACGGAAAATCCGGCAGCGCACCCAACTCTGGCCCGTCCGAATCCTGGTCAATGGCGATCCTGAACTGGCGCAGGAGGCGGGTGCCGACGGCGTTCACTTGCCAGCTCGTCTTTTGGGGCTCTTGAAAGACCGCCCGGCCTTGCCATGGGTGGGCGCTTCCTGTCATTCTCGAACTGAACTGGAGCGGGCTCAGGAACTGGGCGTGGACTTTGCGGTGTTGGGGCCGGTGTTGCCCACCCAAACCCACCCGGATGCCCCTTCTTTGGGGTGGACGGAGTTTGCGGTCCTGCGGCATGAATCCGCCCTGCCCGTCTATGCCATAGGGGGGCTTACCGGTCTTGCGTTGAACCCGGCCCTACAGCAGGGCGCCCAGGGTATTGCGGTGATGCGTGGACTGGAAGATTGGGCAGAGACGATCCCCCAACATCTCTGTGGTCAGGGAGCAGTCTAGTCGAGCGGTTGGGGCCAGCGATAGAAAGGGGGGTCGACGGGAGAGGGGCGTGTGCGGAATCGTTTATGGCTCCAGTAGTATTCCGTCGGGTATTGACGGGCCATCGCTTCGATGAACTGATTCATGCGTTGAAGATCCTGCGTCAGATCCGCGCTGGGAAAATCTTCCCAGGGGGGAAAAAATTCCACCTCGTAGCCTTCATGATTGGGCAGGCGGTGACAAGCACAGGGGACGACCCGAGCATTGCACTGGCGCACCAGCCAAGGCAGGGTGGGCACTGTGGCTGCAGGAATGCCAAAAAACGGAATGAAGTGGGAATCCCGTTCCCCAAAATCCATATCCGGCAGGAAATAAAGCAATCGTCCATCCCGAATGGCACGGACCAAAGGGCGTAATCCCTTTTTCCGCTCCAGCATGAGCACATCTCCCAAGCGGTCACGAGCTGCACGCAGGTGCTGATCGATGAGGGGGTCCTTATGGGGGGTAAAAAACCCCACCCCGCGAAAATGCATCCCGATCAGGGCCCCCTGCATTTCAAGGCCTACCATGTGTGGGCTCAGACAGATTACCGGGCGGTCGCTGTTCCGGGCATAGTGGGCATTTTTGAAGCGCACGAGGCGTTGGATGCGCGCAGGAGGAGACCACCACAGGATGCCCAGTTCCAGGACGCTGCGGATCAGTGCGGTGAGATGGGCGCGGGTCAGATGTTGACGTTGGGCATGCGACATCTCGGGAAAACAGGCGTGCAGATTGATCGCGGTGGTGCGCCTGGCCCGTCCGTGTGCTGCGATGAAGCCGAGTGGGATGGCCAGAGCCGCAATGATGCGTAACGGGAAGCCATGAATCAGCCAGAGCAGTCCCAGAAGCAGACGAGTTCCCATGTTCCGTCAGGCAGAAAAGGCATAGGGCAGTGGGAGGATGTGCAGGGCCTGGGGGCTGGCTCCCTCGATCACTAGGTCTGAAGGTTCTTCGCCGGCGATGATGGCCAGTCCTTCGTATCCTCCCTGCTCATTTTCGACGCAGGAGAAAACCTCTCCCGCCACTTCGCCTCGATGCAGGATCGAGGTGCCCACGGGGACTGCCGAGTCCAGGGCTATGTGCAGGGCGCGCCGTTTGACCTTGCCGAGGTAGTGAGTGCGTGCCACGATTTCTTGTCCGGTATAACAGCCTTTGCGAAAACTGATTCCGCCAATCCGGTCCCAATTCAACCATTGTGGGATATATCGATCGGTCGTCAGAGGAGTGACTTCGGCAATGCCTTCGCGCACATTGCCCAATTCCCAGGATTGGGAGGATAGATCAGAGGGAGCGGGCAGTTCGGCTAGACGCTCGGGCGAGGCGATGATCATGAGGCGGTCAGGGGAGAGGCGCAGGCGCAGGAGACCCGATCGCTCATCCTGATGTCCCACTGCCGGCAAAGGACCCAGGCCAGCGGATTTGGCCGTTTCTTCCAGATCCCCGCCCATCAGGCCCACGGCACTGAAATGGGCGTGGGCTTCCTCGATCCGTACCTTGGAGCGAAGAATGAAAGGACGAAGCCGGGACAGTATGGGTTCACTCATTCCAATGGCCGCATCCAGCAGGAAAGTTTCTCCTGTTTTGACGATGAGGGTGGTAAATAAAACTTTTCCTTTGGGCGTGCAATGCGCCGCCCAGCCGAAGTTGTCCGGGCCCAGAGTCAATAGGTCAAAGGTCAACTGTCCCTGAAGAAAGTGCAGGGCATCCAAACCTGTCACCTGAATCAGGGTTCGGTCCTTCAGGGAGATCCAACCGGCAGAAAATTCAAACATGGCAAAATATCCTGAGTGTTCGTGATCATGGTCTATCCCAGTGTCGTTATGCTTTGGACCACAGAAAAAAGGAGCATGACTTCTTTGGGTACAAACGGTCTGGAAAGCGCCGGCACGGTCCGGGTCATCCTCGGGCCAGCAGGTTTCTTGTGGGTTCTCTGGAGCCTGGGGAACCTGGTGGGACTCTGGACCCTCTGCCATTGTAACGCCCGTTTGGGGGTTCTGGCTTGCCTTGGGGGCTGTGTTCAGGGATTGATTGCTGGCTGGGAAGCGCGTTTGCTGACAAAGCGGAGCCAAAACGCGGTGGATCGCGTGGATTTGTCCAGTCGAGGTGATGTGCTGGTACATCGCTGTTCGGGGGAGCGCCAGCGCGGACGAGTGGTAGCAGGTTGCCGGGTGAGCCCTTTTCTGGTCATCCTGTACTGGCGCACGGAGGCAGGGCGGTACGCAGACCCCGTGATTCTGGATGGAAGGAGCGTTGCCCCGGAAAAATTGCGTAAACTGCAGGTCTTGTTGCGGCATCCGTTATAATTGGCGGTTTATCCCTTCTGTGATGGTCCCGCTCATGACCTCTTCCCTGGTTACCCTGTCTGGTCCTCGTGCCCTTTCCGAATTTCGTGTGACGCGCGAATTGGAAAGATTTCAGGCACAACAGATCCCTGTGATCCATCTGGAGGCAAACTTTTTTCACTGTGCGGAAGTGGCGGGGACCTGGAATGAAGAAAAGCACCAGCGCCTGAAAGAACTCCTGACCTATGGTTCGAAGGAAAGCGACAGTCGTCCCGGTCCGCACCATGAGCCTGAACTGAAACTGTGGGTGGTTCCTCGCTTGGGTACGATTTCCCCCTGGTCGAGCAAGGCCACGGAAATCGCCCAGCGCTGTGGATTGAGCGAGGTCCACCGGATCGAGCGTGGTGTTTTGATTCAGGTATGGGCAGGACGTGCATTGACGACTGGGGAACAAGACCGGGTACGGATTCAGTTGCACGATCCCATGATCGAATCGATCCTGGTCGACGTGACCGAAATCAAACGCTCCTTCGAACTCCATGTGCCTCAGCCTCTGGTCTCCATCCCTCTCCAGGGGCAAGGGAGAGAGGCCCTGGAAGCCGCCAACCGGGACTATGGATTGGCCTTGGCCGAAGATGAAATCGATTATCTGTTGAAACTTTACCAGACCGCAGGACGCGATCCGACGGATGCCGAATTACTGATGTTTGCCCAAGCCAATTCTGAACATTGCCGACACAAGATCTTCAATGCTTCCTGGGTGATCGATGGAGAACCCCAGACAGAGTCGCTGTTTTCCATGATTCGGGCGACTCATGCGGCTCACCCCGCAGGGACCGTGGTGGCGTACGCCGATAATGCCGCCATCCTGCAGGGGGGAGAGTGTGAACGTTTTTATCCGGAACCGGATTCCGGGATTTATCACTTTCATACCCAATTGACCCACCCCCTCATCAAGGTGGAAACTCATAACCACCCCACCGCCATCGCCCCCTTTCCAGGTGCTGCAACGGGCAGTGGCGGAGAGATTCGAGATGAAGCCGCCACGGGTCGAGGGGCCAGGCCCAAGGCCGGATTGAGTGGATTTGCCGTTTCGAATCTCCATTTGCCCAATTTTTCTCAACCCTGGGAGTCGGGAACGGCCAGCAAACCTGCACGCATGGCCTCTGCACTTTCCATCATGATCGATGGCCCCCTGGGCAGTGCTGCTTTCAATAACGAATTTGGTCGTCCTCAACTGGCCGGCTTCTTTCGTACCTTCGATGTCTGGGCGCAGGGGCAGCGCTGGGGGTACCATAAACCCATCATGCTGGCTGGTGGGCTGGGCGCCATTGATGATCGACAGGCTTTCAAACGCCCCCTTGAACCGGGCTGTCTGTTCATCCAACTGGGGGGGCCCGGCCTGCGTATCGGCCTGGGCGGCGGAGCAGCCTCTTCGATGCACAGTGGTGCCAATACGGAGACTCTGGATTTTGATTCCGTGCAGCGGGCCAATCCGGAGATGCAGCGTCGGGCCCAGGAGGTGATCGATCGTTGTTGGCAGATGGGGGAGAACAACCCCATCCTGGCCATTCACGATGTGGGGGCAGGCGGCCTGTCCAACGCTTTCCCTGAATTGGCTCACGATGGAGGAGTAGGGGCTCACTTCGATCTGCGCCGAATTCCTTCTCTGGAGCCGGGCATGTCGCCTCGTGAAATCTGGAGTAACGAGGCCCAGGAACGGTTCGTTCTGGCCATCGACCCCCTCCGCCTGGAGGAGTTTTCTGCGCTTTGTGTGCGGGAATCCTGTCTCTTTGCGATCGTGGGCAAGGGAACCCGGGAAAAACTTTTGCGGGTAGAGGATCCTCTGCTGGGCCAGGTACCGGTACACATGGAACTGGAAGCCCTGCTGGGAAAACCTCCCCGTATGGTACGTTCTGTCGACCACGAAAGTCGGCCCTTGACTGAACTCGAATTGCCGCCCGTGGCTGAGAATTTCCAGGAAGCACTGGTCCGAGTCCTGCACTTGCCCGCCGTGGCGGACAAGACTTTTCTCATCACCATCGGAGATCGAACGGTGGGAGGGCTTTGTGCCCGTGACCCCTGTGTCGGGCCGTGGCAGGTACCGGTGGCCGATGTGGCGGTGACGGCGGCAGATTTTGTGACTATGCGCGGGGAGGCCTTTGCTCTGGGTGAACGCTCACCCCTGGCGCTCCTGTCTGGTCCCGCTTCCGGACGCATGGCCGTGGGGGAGGCTTTGACCAATCTGGCTGCCGCACAGGTCTCTTTGGAACAGGTGCGGCTTTCCGCCAACTGGATGGCGGCAGCCGGAGCGCCCGGAGAAGATGCCCGGCTCTTTGACACGGTACGGGCCACCCGCGACTTGTGTATCGCCCTTGGGGTCAGCATTCCGGTGGGGAAGGATTCTCTGTCCATGCGCACGCGCTGGCAAGACGATCAGGGGACGCAGCAGGTGACCTCCCCACTGTCCCTGGTCGTGACTGCCTTTGCCCGCTGTGCGGATATTCGGTCTACCTGGACTCCGGAACTGAGTTCGGGGGCGGAGCCTACGGAATTGTGGTTGATCGATCTGGGCCGTCATCGTCTGGGAGGAAGCGCGCTGGCTCAGGTGTATGGGCAGGTAGGCCACCAGGCACCGGACCTGGAGGATCCCGCGTTACTGAAAGGTTTTTTTGAGTCTTTGCAGACGCTTCGTCAGGACGGAATCGTTTTGTCCTACCATGACCGATCCGATGGGGGGCTGGTCGTCACACTTCTCGAAATGTTGTTTGCGTCGAGGCGAGGGATGACCCTCGACCTTGGCACATTGATTCCTTCCGAACAAGGGTGGGCGTTCTGCTTCAATGAGGAATTGGGGGCTGTGGTTCAAGTGCGTCAGGCGCACCGGGGGCTGTTCAAGGAAACGCTGGAACGCCATGGGTTGGGCGAGGCCGTGCATCTTTTGGGCGTTCCCGATGAGGCCGGGCGCTTCCGAGTCGAGTGGAAACAGCAGGTTTGGCTGGATGAAGCGGTGTCGGACCTGCATCGTCGGTGGGCGGAAACCTCTTTTCGCATCCAGCAATTGCGGGATCATCCGGACTGTGCGGCAGAGGCGCATGCACGGATCGGTCAGGAGACGGGGTTATCCTGCGCACTCACCTATGGGACGGATCAGGATGTCGCATTTCCTTACCTCCTCAAGGGAGCCCGGCCGCGCATTGCGATTCTGCGTGAGCAAGGGGTCAATGGGCAAGTGGAAATGGCCATGGCCTTCGATCGCGCGGGGTTCGAGGCAGTGGACGTGCCGATGAATGACCTGCGTTCCGGTCGTCAGGATCTTCAGTCTTTCGCGGGTTTTGCCGCCTGTGGCGGGTTTTCTTTTGGCGATGTGTTGGGAGCCGGGGGGGGCTGGGCAAAGTCCATCCTGTTTGATGAAGCTATGCGGGCACGTTTCGAGACCTTTTTCCAGCGCAGGGACACGTTCGCGCTGGGCGTATGCAATGGGTGTCAGATGATGAGTGTCCTCTCTCCCCTGATTCCCGGAGCTTCCCATTGGCCTCGATTCGAGCGTAATCGCTCGGAGCAGTTTGAGGCGCGACTCATCATGGTGGAAGTGCTGGATACACCCTCCCTCTTTTTGAAGGGCATGACTGGGAGCCGAATTCCCGTGCCGGTGGCCCATGGCGAGGGAAGGGCAGAATTTCATGGTGAAGCGCAACGGGTTGCTGCGCGGCCATGGGTGACACTGCGTTACGTTGAGGGGGATGGACAACTTGCCGAAACCTATCCTGCCAATCCCAACGGCTCGCCAGAAGGAGTTGCCGGACTGACGACGCCCGATGGCCGATTTACCATTTGCATGCCGCATCCGGAACGATTGGTTCGTTCCGTGCAGGGATCCTGGCAATCCCCGGAATGGGGTCAGGATGGTCCATGGATGCGTATGTTTCGAAATGCACGGGCTTTTCTGGGGTAGAGTAGCACCGCCGGAAAAGCCCGCTTCAGGCGCGGATTATTACTCGCCTTCCACCTTGGCTTTGCTGCGCAATTGCTGGATATATTCGCCAAAGGCCTGTTGTTCCCGTGCCTGAATCAGGCGTCCCTTCATTTCGTCGAAGGGCGGGGCTTTCAGGGGGCGAATGTCGAGTACGCGGATGACATGGTAACCAAAGGGCGACTTCACCGGGGTGGAGGACGTCTCGCCTTTCTTCAGTTTGACCATGGCATCGCCAAAGTTCTTGTCGTAAGTGGCGGGGGCTGCCCAATCCAACTTCCCCCCATTGGCTTTGGAGCCGGGGTCGATGCTTTTTTCCTTGGCCAATTTTTCAAAACTGGCACCTTTTTTGAGTTGGTCGATGATATTTTGGGCATCGCCTTCCTTGGCAACCAGAATATGCTCGGTCAAATATTCATGATCTCCCAGTTCGGCTTTCATGCGGTCATAGTCGGCATGAATGGTTTGATCACTCACGGGATGGTCCTTGATCCAGTGAGACTGGAAGGCGCGGACCGTGAGTTGTTGACGCATCAGGTCGATCTGGGCTTGCAGATTGGGGTCCTTGCTGATGCCGTCTTTGCGGGCCTGATCGTTGATCAATTCCAAAGCCACCAGATTGTCACGTACCGCATGATCGAGTTCGGGGCTTGCGGCATGTCCCTGAGCGATCTGCATATCCGTGACGAGTTTGATGCGTGCGCTGGGAATGACGCTGCCGTTGACTACGAGCGGAGCGCTGGAAACTGTGGGTGAACTGGAAGAGGCTGGCTGATTTTGCTCGGCATAGGCGAGGGTCAAGGCCAAAGATCCGCCAACCAGTGTCAGGGACAGGAGGGTTTGCTTCAGTTTCATCAATGACATTCCTTTTGAAAGAGGGGCAAGAGGGATGATTACACTCGGGGGATCTGCACGTCAAGTTGCAGGGCATGAATTTCTTTGCTCATCAGGGAACCCAGTGCGGTGTGGACCATGCGGTGAGCCTCCAGGCGGGAACGGTGACGAAAGGCTTCTGCCACGATCCGTACCCGATAATGTCCACCACCCTCCCGTGCGCCGGGATGGTTGCGATGCTGGGCGCTGTCATCCTGAATTTCCAGGATCAGCGGGGAAAGGTGGGCCAGACAGGCACGGATCTGTTCTGTCGTGGAAGTCATGAACGGTCCTCGATGAAACGAGAGAGATAAATCCCCTGGGCGATCACGAAGACCACCATCAAGGCCATCAATCCAAAGACCTTGAACTTGACCCAGATGGCTTCAGGGTAGGAAAAGGCCACATAAAGGTTGAGTAACCCCAGCGCCATGAAAAAGAAACTCCAGGCCAGATTCAGACGGGTCCAGACCGGTTCCGGCAGGTGCATCTGGTGGGACAGGACGGCTTTGAGCGGATTACGTTTGAGTAACAGGGGACCCAAGGCCAGAATGGCGGCAAAGATCCAGTAGAGGACCGTAGGTTTCCAACGAATGAATATGGTGGCCTCGAGTCCGGGAATCGGGTGCAGGTGTGTCCAAAGGGTCAGTCCGCCAAAGATCGTGATGACCGAAAAACCGATCCAGGCGGTGAGATCGACGGGTTTGCGACGCAGGAGCAGGCTTCCGATCTGGAGAATACTGGCTGCAATGGCCATACCGGTCGCCCAATAAATCCCCCCCCACTGATAGGCGATGAAAAACAGAACCACCGGAAAAATGTCAAACAAGAATTTCATGCGTACGCAATTATGAAGTCGAGAGTGGGAGTAATGTACCATATAAACAGTTTGTTATCTAAGCCGGGCAAATCATGGAACGAAGCTGATTCGCACATCATCGAGGAGTTTGATATGATGGTCCGCTCAAAGGTTCACATATTTTAATGAAAAACATAGACTTGCATAACCATTCCCAGATTTCTGACGGACTCCTGACGCCGCGCGCCCTGGTGGAGTTGGCGGTGACCAATGGGGTGACGGGCCTTGCATTGACCGATCATGACAATCTGGCCGGATTGGACGAGGCCCAGGCAGTGGCCACTCAGATGGGTCTGGACTTCATCCCGGGCGTTGAAGTGTCGGTGACCTGGAACCGTCATACGATTCACGTGGTGGGATTGGGGGTGGTGCGTACGACCCGGGTCTTGCAGAACGGTTTGGCCGCGCTTCGTCAGGGGCGTCAGGAGCGGGCGGAACGCATTGCCTATGAACTGGCGCGTGCGGGCATTCCAGGGGCCCTGGAAGGCGCACGGCGCCATGCGCATAACCCGGAGATTCTGGCACGCCCCCATTTTGCGCGTTATCTGGTGGAGCAAAAGGTGGCGCGGGATGTGGCCACTGTATTCAAACGCTTTCTGGTCAAAGGAAAGCCGGGTTATGTCAGTCATGTTTGGGCGGAATTGGGGGATGCCGTATCGTGGATTCAAGCGGCCAACGGGTTGGCGATTCTGGCGCATCCCGGTCGATACCCCTTGTCCGGAAAGGAATTAGCACAACTGCTCGATGAATTTACCGAGGCCGGAGGGCGTGGGTTGGAAGTGGTGACCGCCAACCATACCCGTGAGCAGGTCGATGAATTTGCGAGTCAGGCCAACAAACGTCAGTTGCTCGCTTCACGAGGATCCGATTACCACGGCCCCGGTGAAAGTCGTTTTGAACCAGGGCGGTTACCCCCCCTGCCCGGACATTGTTATCCGGTTTGGGAAGATCCATCCCTGCGCAACTATTTTTTATCCTGAACTCCAGGGAGTTTGATGTATGTATCCTGATCGTGTATTGTCGGGCATGCGCCCCACCGGGGCGCTCCACCTGGGCCATTATCACGGGGTTTTGAAAAACTGGATCAAGATCCAGCATGAATTCGAATGCCTGTTCATGGTGGCCGACTGGCATGCGTTGACCACACATTATGATGCTACCATGGGGTTGGAGAATCATGTCTGGGATATGGTCGTGGATTGGCTGGCTGCTGGGGTAGATCCCAACCAGGCCACTTTGTTCATTCAATCCAGGGTCCCGGAGCATGCGGAGTTGCATCTGCTCCTATCCATGGTCACGCCGGTGGGATGGTTGGAACGGGTGCCCACCTACAAGGAGCAGCAGCAGAAACTGACGGATCGAGACCTGTCGTCGTACGGCTTTCTGGGCTATCCTCTCCTGCAGGCAGCGGATATTTTGTTGTACCGTGCCAATCGGGTGCCGGTGGGAGAAGATCAGGTCCCCCATATCGAGTTTGCGCGGGAAGTGGCGCGCCGTTTCAACCATTTTTATGGGCGCGAGAAAGATTTTGAGGCCAACGCGCTGGAAGCGGCACGCAAGATGGGCAACAAGAAGTCCCGACTGTATCTGGAATTGCGTACCCGTTATACGGAACGGGGCGACGCAGAGGCGTTGCTGGCGGCGCGTGATTTGCTGGGCGAAGCCCAAAATCTCTCCCTGGGAGACCGAGAACGTCTTTTTGGCTATCTGGAAGGGAATGCCAGGCCAATTCTAGCCGAGCCCCATGCGCTCTTGACCGAGGCTTCGCGCTTGCCCGGTCTGGATGGACAAAAAATGGCCAAATCCTACGGAAATACCCTGCCCCTGCGTCTGTCGGAAGAGGCTTTGGCCCACAAGATCAGCACCATGAAAACCGATGAGGCACGAAAATTACGCACGGATCCCGGAGAGCCAACCCGTTGTCCTGTCTATGCCTTTCACAAACTGTACAGTGATGAAAAAACCCTGACGTGGGTGGAGGACGGGTGTCGGACTGCCGGAATTGGGTGCGTTCAGTGCAAGCAACCGATCATCGAGCAGGTCATTCTCGAGTTGCGCCCCTTGCGTGAGCGGGCCCAGTTGTATCAGGAAGATCCCACCCTGGTGCGCAACATCATCGCGGATGGATGCGAGCGAGCTCGCCGTCTGGCTTGCGATACTCTGCGTGATGTTCGCGAGGCCATGGGCCTGGTGTATTCATGATCCAGGAAGGGGGGGCCATCGAGCATCCGGAGGCCAGGGTCAACGGCGCGTCCTTCTCGGCTTGGCCCAAAGATCTTTACATTCCTCCCGAAGCTCTGGAAGTTTTTCTCGACCAGTTCGAAGGGCCTCTGGATTTATTGCTCTACCTGATTCGCAAGCATCAAATCGACATTCTCGACATCCCCCTGGCCGATCTGACGGAACAGTACATGGTCTATGTCCAGGCCATGCGACATCACCAACTCCATCTGGCAGCGGATTATCTGGTCATGGCGGCCTGGCTGATCGAACTGAAGGTCAGATTCCTGATTCCGGTGCCTGAAACCGTGGGGGACCAGGAAGAAGAGGAAGATCCCCGTTGGGTTTTGGCCCAACGTCTGTTGGCCTATGAGAAAATGAAGGCGGCAGCGCTTCGACTGCAGGACCATCCCCAGCAAGGGCGGGAATTCCTGGTGGCGCGGGTCGTTCATGACGGTCCCGCATCCCCCTTCGCGCCAGGTGTTGGCCTGGCCGACCTGCACTGTGCGTGGCAACAGATGGGGCGGCGTCTACAGCGCTCGCGCCATCACCGAATCATCCGGGAAGGGCTTTCCGTGCGGGAGACCATGACCCGGATCTTGAAAGTCTTGAAGCAGCAAACCCATCTTACTTTTCAGGAATTGTTTCTGAAGGAGCGAGGCCGTTCGCATCTGGTCGTCCATTTCGTTGCCGTGCTCGAACTGGTGCGCGAATCCTTGATCGAAGTGATTCAAATCGAGGCGTTGGGTCCCTTGCATTTGCGCAGGGCGGGTCAAAACGAAGGACTCGAGGGGCGGGCATGAACGGCGAGGAGAATGTGGTCGGTCGGTACGTTCTTGTGCTCGAGGCGGCACTGTTGTGCAGTTCCCAACCTTTGAGCATCAGCCAGTTGCGTCGACTGTTCGACCCTGAACTTCCTGCGCCCAGGATTCACCAGGCACTGAGGGATCTTCAGGCGCAGTGGAAAGAACGCGGGGTATCTCTGGTTCAGGTGGCCAGCGGTTGGCGTTTTCAGAGTGCCCCCTGGGTGCAGGCCTGGCTGGAACGTCTCGAGCGCGAGCCGGGGCCTCGCTATTCCCGGGCGGTCATGGAAACCCTCGCCATCATTGCCTGGCGTCAGCCTGTCACGCGGGGAGATATCGAAGAGATTCGTGGCGTGACGGTTTCCTCTCCGATCCTCAAAACCCTGGAAGAACGCGGATGGATCGAAGCAGTGGGCCAACGGGAAACCCCGGGGAGACCCACGCTGTTCGGTACGACCCGAAGTTTCCTGGATCACCTTGGACTGCGCACCTTGTGCGATTTGCCCGCACTGGATGGACACACAGAAGGAAAGGAAGATGGAATCCCAGCGCTTACATAAGGTCTTGGCCCAGTCCGGAGTAGGTTCCCGACGGGAAATGGAAACTCTGATCGAAGCCGGAGAAGTTCGGGTGAATGGGGTAGTGGCCCAGGTCGGGTCGCAGGTGGAACCCGGGGACCGGGTGACCGTTCAGGGACGGCCGGTGCGCCTGAAATTCGGTGAAGCACAGGTCCGAATCCTGCTGTACCACAAGCCTGAGGGGGAGATCGTCAGCCGTGATGATCCTGATGGGAGAACCACGGTGTTTGCCACCCTACCCAAACTCAAAGGGGAGAAATGGGTCAGCGTGGGACGACTGGACTACAACACCAGCGGACTTCTGATTTTTACTACCAGCGGCGCTTTGGCGCATCGTCTGACCCACCCCAGTTTTGAAATTGAACGGGAATATGCCGTGCGTGTCGTGGGTGAACTGAGCGACCTGCAAATGCGGCAGTCCTGTCAGGAAATCTTGCTGGAAGATGGTCCGGCCTGTTTCGAAGCTATTCGGGATCAGGGTGGAGAGGGGACCAATCACTGGTATCAGGTGGTGTTGAAAGAAGGAAGAAATCGTGAAGTACGGCGTATGTTTGCCGCACTGGGGTGTATGGTGGGGCGTTTGATGCGCGTTCGTTTCGGCCTTATTGGATTGCCTCCCCGGCTCAAGCGAGGCCACTTCGAAGAGTTGGATGCGCGCGCCGTTCAGCAGGTTCTGGATTGGGCGGGGATGCCTCCGGTCATTCGGGGAGAGGTAACGGTGCCGGGACCGCGCCGTCCCAGGACTCCAAGGCCGCGTATGGAAGCGCAAAGACAAACCGGTCCCCTGCGGAAAGTTCGAGCCAGATAAAAGGCAGGTACGGGAAAGTGGCTTCCAGTTCATTGGCCTGATGGCCGACTTCCACCACCAGCCAGCCCTCCGGGGAGAGGTGGCGGCGGGCTGTTGCGAGGATTCGCCGTACATGGTCCAGTCCATCGATGCCACTGGCCAGGGCGGTGACGGGTTCCCGGCGGTACTCGGCCGGAAGGTTTTCCATGGCCGCCTGATCGACGTAGGGCGGATTGGAAATGATTAAATCGTAGACTCCTTCTTCCAGCGGTTCGAGCAGGTCTCCTTCAAACAGGTGGATCTGTTCTGAAAGCCCATATTCGGCACAATTGAGACGAGCCACCGCCAGGGCGTCCGGGGAAATATCGACGGCATCTACACGGGCTTCGGGGCAGTGGAGTGCCAGCAGGATGGCCAGAGAGCCTCCACCCGTGCAGACATCTGCGACCCGCTGCAGGGCATGAAAGTCCTCGATCAGGAAAACCAGGGGCTCTTCCAGAGCCTCCGCGATGAAAGAACGGGGAATGAGGACCCGTTCATCGCAGTAAAAGCGGTGCGAACCGAGCCAGGCTTCGCGGGTCAGGTAGGGCACGGGGATGCGTTCCACGACGCGCCGTTTGAGCAACCCCAGAAATTCTTCCCGTTCGTGGGGCAGGATACGCGCATCGAGCCAAAGGGCGGGGTCCTGATCTCTGGGCAGGGACAGGCTGAACAGGAGCAGGTGTCGTGCTTCCTCCTGAGGGGTGGGATAACCATGCCCAAAAAATACACCGCTGCGCTGCAGGATCGTTATGCTCCAGCGCCACAGATCGCGCACGGTGTTCAGGGGAAGAATTTCCTGTGGACTTGGGAAGAGAGTCATGGAGTCAGCAGATTCAGGAGTAAACGTTGGTAGATGGCGGACAGGCGGGCCGGGTCGGTGCTGGCGATGCGTTCATTGCGCTGATGAATGGTGCCGTTGCAAGGCCCCAACTCGACCACCTGGGAACCCAGCGTGACTAAAAAACGACCATCCGAGGTGCCACCACTGGTGGACAGCGTGGGGTGTACTCCCGTGACATGCTGTACCGCTTCCTGGAGTGCGGTAACCAGGGTACCGTGCGGAGTCAGGAAGGGCTGAGCACTCAGCGACCATTGCAGGTCGAAGTCCAGTCCGTGCCGTTGCAGGATTTGCCGTGTCCGCTCTTGCAGGGAGTTTGCCGAACTGGCGGTCGAAAAACGGAAATTGAACCAGGCCGTCAATTCGCCGGGGATGACATTTCCGGCGCCGGTCCCGCTCTGCAGATTGGAGATTTGAAATGTCGTGGCAGGAAAATCTTCGCTGGCTTGATCCCATACCGTGTTGGTCAGGTCGGCCAGGGCAGGGGCGGTCAGGTGGATGGGGTTTCGTGCCAGATGGGGATAAGCCACGTGACCTTGTATGCCGCGCACGGTCAGTACGCCGGACAGGGAGCCACGGCGTCCATTTTTGATCGTATCGCCCAGTTGGTCAACGGAAGTGGGTTCTCCCACCAGGCAATAGTCGGGAATTTGGCCCGTTTCCTCGAGCCATTCCACGACCCTTGCTGTGCCCTCCAGCGCGGGGCCTTCTTCGTCTGAAGTGAGGAGTAGAGCAATGGAACCCGGCAGGTCTGGATGAGTGGTCAAAACGCTTTCGATGGCTGTCACAAAGGCCGCCAGGGAAGCCTTCATGTCTGCCGCGCCGCGTCCATACAAAAATCCGTCTCGTATCGTCGGCAGAAAGGGGAGAGAAAGCCAGCCGGATTCGGGGCCGGGGGGAACCACGTCCGTATGTCCTGCCAGAACGACCAGAGGAGACTGGGTTCCCCGTCGCAACCACAGATTGCGGACCTCACCCCGATCCAGAGGGGTGGCTTTGAAACCCAGAGGGGCCAGGCGGAGGGCAATGAGTTCCTGACATCCGCCATCTTCGGGAGTCACCGAGGGATGGCGGATCAATTCCGCCGTCAGTTCCAGGGTGGGGTCGGTCATTCAGGCGCCCCGCAACAGTTCATTGATACTGGTTTTGGCACGGGTCTTGGCATCCACTTTCTTGACGATGACGGCACAGTATAAACTGTATCTGCCGTCGGCTGAAGGGAGGTTGCCAGACACCACCACGGAGCCGGCCGGAACCTGCCCGTAAGTGACGATGCCTGTCTCGCGATCGTAGATTTTTGTACTCTGCCCGATATAGACACCCATGGAAATGACCGAGCCTTCCCCCACGATGACGCCTTCCACGATTTCCGAACGGGCGCCGATGAAGCAATGATCTTCGATGATGGTGGGATTGGCCTGGACGGGTTCCAGAACGCCGCCGATGCCGACTCCGCCGGACAGGTGAACATGTTTGCCGATTTGGGCGCAGGACCCCACGGTCGCCCAGGTATCGACCATGGCAGATTCGTCAACATAGGCGCCGATATTGACGTAAGATGGCATGAGTACCACATTGCGGGCGATGAAACTGCCGCGCCGGGCCAGAGCGGGAGGGGCTACCCGAAAGCCGCCCTGAGTGAAGGCCGCATCATCGTAATGGGCAAACTTGCTGTCCACCTTGTCCCAATATTGGGTGAATCCCCCATCCATGCGGTGGTTGGCTTGCAGGCGGAAAGACAGCAGTACGGCTTTTTTGATCCATTGGTGGGTGATCCAGTTGCCGTCCTTTTTTTCGGCGACCCGTAGACTCCCCTGATCCAGAGCTGTGATGACGCGTTCGATGGTTTCGTGCAGTTCGCTGGGGGGGGCGCTGGGACTCCAGCGCTCCCGTTGTTCAAAGGCATGTTCAATCAGGGTTTGTGCGTCAGACCACATGGGGGGGATTCTCCTCAGGAGGGGTAATGGGCAAGAAAGTCGAGCAGTCGTTCGATGGCTTCCCCGGTTTCTTCAAGGGAACCCACCAGGGCGATACGTACCTGTCCGGTTCCGGGGTTGAAGCCGTGGGCAGTCCGTGCCAGATAACTGCCGGGCAGGACTGCGACGTTAAATTTCAGATAGAGGGCGCGTGCAAAATCCGTATCGGAACCGGGAACCTGGACCCAGTAGTAGAAACTGGCGTGTGGTCGTACCAAAGGGAGGTGCGGGTGAACACGGTCGTAGAACCGGGTCATCTTTGCCTGGTAGAGCCGACGGTTTTCCTGAACGTGAGTCTCGTCCCGCCAGGCTGCGACACTGGCCGCCTGGACCGCCGGGTTCATGGCGCTGCCATGATAGGTACGGTAGAGCGCGAAACGCCTGAGTAAATTCCGGTCTCCTGCCACGAAGGCCGAGCGTAATCCGGGGACATTGGAGCGTTTGGACAGGCTGCCCATGACGAGGAGGCGCGGATAACCCGAGCGGCCGAGATGCTGGGCGGCTTCCAACCCCCCCAGCGGAGGAGCACTGTCCAGAGGATAGATTTCCGAATAGCATTCGTCACTCACCAGGGTGAACCCATATCGGTCAGAGAGGGCGAACAACTGAGCCCATTCCTCCAGGCTCAGGACTCGTCCGGTCGGGTTGCCGGGAGAACAGACAAAGACCATGCGGGTATGGGTCCAGACGGACTCGGGGACCCGACTGTAATCGATGCGGTGGGCTTGAGCAGGATCCGCATTGACAAAGTAGGGATGTCCTCCGGCCAGCAGCGTGGCCCCTTCGTAGATCTGGTAAAAAGGGTTGGGACAGACCACCCTTTCTCCGGCACTCGGGTCGAGCAGGGTCTGGGTAAGGGAAAACAGGGCTTCACGACTGCCCAGGGTGGGCAGCACTTCCGTCTCTGGATCCAGAGACGGGAGGTGAAAACGATATTCCAGCCAACCCGCCAAGGTTTCGCGCAAAACCCGGGTTCCCAGGGTTTGTGGATAGTGAGCCAGTCCGTCCAGATGCGCACAAAGCGCATCCTGAATGAAACGCGGGGTAGGATGACGGGGTTCCCCGATGGATAATGCGATGGGAGTATGGTCGGGGCAAGGAGTCTGCGCTCCGATCAGGCTTCGCCAGCGTTCGAAAGGATAGGGCTGAAGTACGTCAAGACGGGGATTCATGCCAAAGGAGGGGCCCAGGGAGTCGCTCCGGCAAAGTGTACCGGCGGCAAAGAGCAACGGGGTTGCCACCCTTCCTGGCGGTGTTCGCTCAGCACATGGGTAAAGATGCCGCCGCGCACGTTCCAGCGACTCAAGAGACGCAGGAAGCGGGGTTGTGTCGCTGCGACCAGATCATCGAGAATGCGTTGTGTCACGGCCTCATGAAAGGCGCCCTCATTCCGGAAAGACCACAGATACAGTTTGAGGCTTTTTAACTCGACATTGGCCCGGTTCGGGACATAGTCGAGACTCAACCAGGCAAAATCGGGTTGCCCTGTCTTGGGACACAGGCAGGTGAATTCAGGCAGTTCCATGTGAATCAGATAATCCCGTTCCGGACTTGGATTCGGGAAGGTTTCCAGAGTGCGACTGGGTTGAGTGGGCATTGGGGGGATCCTGTCAGATAGAGTAGAATCTTCCCATTCTAACTTCTTTGTGGACAGCAGCGCATCAGTGCATCTCAAACACATTAAACTGGTGGGCTTCAAATCCTTTGCCGATGCGGTTCATATCCCCATCCCCGGGCAACGGGTGGGTATCGTGGGGCCCAACGGGTGCGGCAAGTCCAACGTGATCGATGCCGTGCGCTGGGTGCTGGGAGAATCCCAGGCCCGACAGTTGCGCGGAGAATCTTTGCAGGATGTCATTTTTGGGGGAAGCGCCCAGCGCAAACCCCAAGGGCGGGCCAGCGTGGAACTGGTTTTTGACAATTCTGCAGGACGGGCTCCAGGCCTTTGGTCTTCCTATGCAGAGATTTGCGTCAAACGCGTGATGACCCGCAACGGGGTGTCGCGTTACAGCATCAACGAGACCATGGTGCGGCGGCGTGATGTCCAGGATATTTTTCTGGGGACGGGGTTGGGCCCACGGGCCTATGCCATCATCGAACAGGGCATGATCACGCGCATCATCGAGGCGCGACCCGAGGAGATTCGGGTCTTTCTGGAAGAGGTTGCGGGTATTTCCCGTTATCGCGAGCGGCGTCGTGAAACCTTGCAGCATCTGACCGAGACACGTCCCAATCTGGAACGGATTCGGGACACGGTGCAGGAGTTGACCCACCAGATCGAAAAGGTGAAAAAACAGGCGGAACGGGCCGAGCACTGGAAAGCATTGCGCGCTCGGCATCGGGAAGCCGAAGCACGCTGGTACTATGGCCGATGGAAAATTGCACGGGCAGAGCAGGGCCGGGGAGAGTTGGAGTGCGCTCAAATGACCGAAGAACTGAAACAGATGCGGCTGACCCAGGAGGGGCATGAATCTCTGGTCGAAGCGACCCGCCTTCACTGGCGCACTCGACAGGAAATGGTGCGTCAGGCCCAAGGTGCCCTCTATCAGGCGAATCATGCCCTGCTCAAGGCCGAGTCGAGCGTGCACGGCCAGCATCAGGAACGTCAGCGGATGGAGCGGGACGGTCAGCGCTTGCACGCGCAGTGGGATGCCGAGCGCCAACAGTGGGAAAAAGATCAGCGCGCATTGAAAGACCTGGAGGAACAACAGGAAGCCTTGCACCAGGCGATCCTGATTCGCCAGGAACAGAGCCGGGCTGGGCAGGCTGCATGCGAGCAACTCCGTCAGGGTTTGACGCGGTCGCGCCAGACGCTGGAACAGGCGAGACAGACCGAACAGGGAATAGAGCGCCAGTGGAATCAGCAACATGCGGAACAGGAAGCCAGATGCCGTGCCCTGGAGCACATTCTGGCGCGTCGTCAACGTTTGGAAAAAGAACGGTCAGGTCTGTGCCTGCCCGACTCGAAAGGGGTCTCCGAGGGGGAAATCCTCGCGCGTAACCGTGCCGTCTCCTCAAGTATTCTGGAAGCCTCCGAAGGGTCTGCACGCCTCCGTTTGTCCTGGTGTCGCGCGCAGGTGGAGAGCCGGCGGGAATCTCTGGCTGAATGTACGGCTCGGCGTCGGGTCGTGGAAAACACCCTGCAAGGTTTGCAGAGCCAGGAAGAGGAGAGCGAGCGGGGCACTTTCGTTCCGGAGGATACGGTCGTGGCGCGCTTTTGGCAACATTGTCAGGTGGAACCGCGTTGGGAGAAGGTGGTGGAGTTCCTTTTGGGCGTGCGCCTGAAGGCGTTGCGCCGCGATCATCTGCCGACCTGGACCGAGTTGATTGACCGGCCACGGCAAGCCTGCGCTTTTTATCATGACGTTTCATCCACGGAACTTGCTGAAAGGATATTGCCGGGTTTGAGTCCGTTGTCTCGTCAGGTGCGTAGCGAGGATCCGACCATTCGCGGTGTTGTGAACCACTGGTTGCACGGGTGGTATGTGTGTGCCGATCTGGAATGTATGCTTGCCTGGGCGGGAGAATGGGTGCCGGGTCTGAGTCTGGTGACGCCGGAGGGCCATCAGCGGGATGCCCATTCTCTCACCTTATGGGGGATGGAGGAGGGGCATCTGGGAACCCTGGCCCGTGCGCGTGAAATCCGAAGGTTATCGGCAGAATTGCCGGCATGTCGGAAGGCGGAGGAAGAAGCCCATCGGTGCTTGGCGATTCAGGAGGAAGGACGTGAGCGGGTGGCTGCCCTTGTGTTGGACGTGGAAAGGCGACTTCAGCAACTGCGCAAGCAACAGCATCAGGAAGCCTTGGCTTTGACGCAGGTGCGTGCCGAACAGGAAAGGATTCGACAGGAATGGCGGCGCCTGGAAAAAGAAACGGAAACTCTGGTCCAGGCTGAAACGCTGGAAACCCAGGGCAGGTCGGAGAGCATGGCCCGCCTGGGGGGACTCGATAGGGCGCGGGAGAATGCTCGGGCGGCCACGGAAGCAGCACGCGCCCAATGCGTCCGGGAAGAAGCCTCCTGGGAGCAGTGCCAGAAGGAAGGACAAATTCTGGAATCGGCGTGTCAGGAAGCCCGTTTTGCCCAGCGTAGCGCTGCGGAGAAATTGGATCGCCTCAACACGACGCAGAATGAACGGCAGCAACGTATGGCGGGTTATCGTGCCGATCTGGAGCGCCTGCAAACGGAATTACAGGCGCTGGACGAGGAGACGGCTACAGCGAATCTGGAACAGGCGCTGCAGGCACAGAAGACCTGTGCTGCCCAATTGGCGCAGCAGCAGAGTGAAATGGAAACTCTGGAAGAAGGGTTGCGCCAGCACGAGGAGTGTCTTCTGCGGAGTGTGCAAACTCAGGAGCCCGTGCGTCAGGCACTGGAAAATCTCCGCCTCAAAATTCAGGAGGCGCGCTTGCGCGGGGAACAGGCCTGGACCTCCCTGGCGGAAGAGGATCCCGGGATTCTCGAGAACCTCGACCGCTGGTGGGCATTGACGGGTCATAATGAGGGTCAGGATCTGCTCATGACTCAGTTGGAGAAGGCGATGAATGCTCTGGGTGCGGTCAATTTGGCCGCCCTGGAAGAGTTGGACGCATTGCAACAGCGCCACGCATGGCTGGCAGAACAGTTGGCCGATCTGGAAGGAGCGGTACAGACCCTGGAACAGGCTTTGAATACCATCGACCGGGAAATACGAACCCAACTCGGGGCAACGGTAGATCAGGTGAATGTGCAGTTCGCCCGTTTGTTTCAAGAACTTTTCGAAGGAGGCGTGGCTTCTCTTCAGTGGTTGGGGGAGGATATCCTGGAAGCTGGAGTGCAACTCATGGCTCAGCCCCCAGGCAAAAAAAATTCCAGTCTGTACCTTTTGTCCGGTGGAGAAAAGGCTTTGACGGCCATGGCGCTGATCTTTGCGCTGTTTCAACTCAATCCGGCACCCTTCTGCCTGCTGGACGAGGTGGATGCGCCTCTGGATGATACGAATACCGAGCGGTTTTCGCGCATGGTGCAGAGGATGTCCGAGCATACCCAGTTTCTCTTTATCACCCACAACAAGGTGGCAATGGAAATGGCACAACAGTTGATTGGCATTACTATGGCAGAATCCGGGGTATCGCGTATGGTGGCAGTGGATGTGGAAGAAGCCCTGCGTTTGACAGAACAAGTGATCCTTTGAGGAAGGCATGATGAGTGAATTGCGGATAGTGGCTGGGGTATCGGCTTTGGCTTTGGTCGTGGGGGTGGTATTGTGGACTCGCTGGCAGGAGCAACGTCAGCAGCGGCTGGCCCGGAACTTGATTCCGACCTCGGTCCATGATCCTTTACTGGACGAGGTATCCGAAGTCGCCGTTCGCGAGGAACCAAAACTGGGTGGAATCTCTGCTGCAGCGGGCCAGAGTTCCATTGGCCTGACACATGCTCCTGACCTTCGTTTTGAATACGGTGTGGTTATGCGTGGGAATTTCACGGGAAATGACGTGCGGCAAGCCATTCATCAATCTCGCTTGATGACCCAGGGGCTGCGTTGGGCGTGCCAGCATCAGGGGCAATGGGTGGACGTGACGGCTCAGGGGGACGTGAATTTTGAGCAGTGTCATGCGCTGTTGCCCCTGGTCAGTCGGGCAGGCCGGATCAGCGAGGCGAGGCTCACCCTCTTTGCCGATGAAATACGTGCGCTCGCCAGTCATCTGGGCGCGACCATCGAACCCGGAGACGTGGGGCAGGCAACTGAACGGGCCCAAGAACTGGATCGATTCTGTGAGCAGGTAGATATCATCGTGGGGGTCAATGTGCACTTTACCCCAATCAAAAGCCCCTTGGGATCAAGGCTCCTGAACTATTTGATACAGGAGGGAATGGCCTTGGGAGAAGATGGGGTATGTCATGCCCGTGCGGCTGATGGCGAGGATCGATTTACCCTGGTTCGCCAGGATGGGGCGCCTTTCCTGCCTCTGAATCTGGATCATGAACCCATCAATGCCGTGACCCTGTTATTGGAAGTGGTGCGGGTGTCGGACCCCGTGACTGTTTTCAGGGAGATGTTTGCGGTGGCTGAACGGCTTGCCCTGGTATTGGAGGGAGAAGTGGTGGATGATCAGGGAGAACGTCTGGGGGTGCGTCAATGCACCGCCATCGAGAAGCAGCTGGCCCAGGTGGTGGGAACTTTGGAAGTTCAGGGTATTTCCTCTGGCAGCGCGCTGGCACGGCGTTTCTTTTCCTGAACGGAGGGGGGGCATGGACGAAGTTGCTCGTCTGCATTACCTGCAGGATGAACTGAAGCGTTACAACCGGGAATACCATGAACTGGACGCGCCCACGATTCCTGATGCCGAATATGATGCGCTGTATCGTGAACTGGTGGCCTTGGAAACGCGGCATCCTGATCTGGTCAGGGCGGATTCCCCGACACGGCGGGTGGGATCGCTGGATTTGCGTCGCAACGTGCGTCTGGTCCGACACTTCGAACCCATGTTGAGTCTGAACAATGGATTTGATGTGCGTGACCTCCAGGAATTCGATCGGCGTGTCCGAACGGGACTGGGGGTGGACGAGGTGGCCTATTGTTGCGAGCCAAAATTCGATGGTCTGGCCATCAACCTGTTGTATCGTGGGGGTGACTTGGTGCAGGGGGCCACACGCGGCGATGGCGAGAAGGGAGAAGAGGTGACGGCCAACCTGATGACGGTGAAAAGTATTCCCCGGCGTATGCAAGGTTCCGGGCCCTGGCCAGCGTGGCTGGAGGTGCGCGGAGAAGTCCTGATGCTCAAGCAGGACTTCGAACAACTCAACCGGCGTCAAACCGGGGCCGGAGAACGAACTTTCGTCAATCCGCGCAATGCTGCCGCAGGCGCGCTGCGCCAACTGGACCCGGCGGAAACGGCGCGTCGCCCCTTGGTTTTTCTGGCTTATGGCGTGGGAGGGGGATCTCCCGACTTTGAATTGCCGGATCATCAGGATGCGTTACTGCGTTGGCTGGGCACTTTGGGTTTTCCCGTGACGGAAGAGATACGGGTCGTTCAGGGCGAAAGCGGGCTCCGGATGTTTTTTGAGGATTTGGGTGCGCGCCGCGCATCCCTGCCTTACGAAGTGGATGGGGTGGTCTACAAGGTCAATGCGCGCAAGGCTCAGCAGAAGTTGGGGTTTATCACCCGCGCACCGCGTTTTGCTCTGGCGCACAAGTTTCCCGCCGAAGAGGCTTTGAGTACGGTGGAGGCCATCGAGGTTCAGGTGGGGCGTACCGGTACGCTGACCCCCGTGGCACTTTTGAAGCCCGTGTTTGTGGGGGGGGTGACGGTGACGCGTGCAACCCTGCACAATGACGAGGAAATTCGTCGCAAGGACATTCGGGTGGGAGATCAGGTCTGGGTCCGTCGTGCAGGCGATGTCATTCCGGAAGTGGTGAGGGTGGTTCAGGAACTTCGCCCTGCGGAAACGGTGGCTTTTGAGATGCCCACGACCTGTCCGGTATGTGGCAGCCCGGCACGCCGACTCCCCGGGGAAATTTCCTGGCGCTGTAGTGGAGGACTTCACTGTCCGGCCCAGTGCAAGCAGGCATTGCTGCACTTTGTCGGACGACGTGCCATGAACGTGGAAGGACTGGGGGAGAAACTGGTGGATGCACTGGTTGAACGCTCCTGGGTGGCGGAACCTGCCGATCTCTACCGCCTGACCCTCGAACAATGGGCTTCGTTGCCCCGCATGGCGCAGAAATCGGCAGAAAATCTGGTTCAATCCCTGGAGCGCAGCAAGGAAACCACACTGGCGCGGTTTTTGTTCGCCTTGGGAATTCGTCAGGTCGGTGAACGCACGGCCCATGATCTGGCTCTTCATTTCGTGAGGCTGGAAGACGTGATGGAAGCCGATGAGACCCATTTGCAGGCGGTGGCGGAGATTGGACCCGTGGTGGCCCAGTCCATTCGCGAATTTTTTTCCGGGGAACGCAATCGACAGGTCATTGCGCACCTGCGTGCCCAGGGTGTGCACTGGCGCGAAAACGCGCAAGAGACGCAGGATGCGCAGATTCTGGCCGGTTTGACCTTCGTCTTGACCGGAACCCTGGCCCATTATTCCCGGGAGGAAGCCAGGGAACGAATCGGGAAAGCCGGGGGAAAGGTGGCGGGTGCTCTGACGCGTTCGACCCATTACCTGGTGGTGGGGCGAGACCCGGGCAGCAAGGTCGCACAAGCACAAAAATTGGGCATTTCGATGCTTGATGAGGATCAGTGGGATAAACTTTTCAAAGGAATCAATGCATGATCAAAAAAATTCGCAAGGCGGTATTTCCGGTGGCAGGAATGGGGAGCCGATTCTTGCCTGCGACCAAGGCCAGTCCCAAGGAAATGTTGCCAGTAGTGGACAAGCCATTGATTCAATACGCCGTGGAGGAAGCTGTCGCGGCGGGCATCACGGAAATGATTTTTGTGACGGGTCGAGGTAAGCGGGCGATCGAAGATCACTTCGACAAGGCTTATGAATTAGAGGCCGAACTGGCTCAACGGGGGAAAGACCGAATGTTGGGAGTCGTTCGTAATTTGCCGCCCCCTGGAGTGAGTTGTGCCTACATTCGGCAGCCGGAAGCCCTGGGTTTGGGGCATGCCATTTTATGTGCTGCGCCTTTGGTGGGGGATGAGCCCTTTGCCGTCGTACTGGCGGATGATTTGATCGATTCGAAAGTTCCGGTATTGCGCCAGATGATGGAATGGTACGAAAAAAGCGGTTCTTCTGTCCTGGGTGTGCAACAGGTTCCCCGTGCTCAGACCGGGCAATACGGGATCGTCCAGACGGAACATGGGAGTGGCGAGTATTTGAGGGTCACGGGAATCGTGGAGAAGCCGGCCCCAGATCGGGCGCCTTCCACGTTGGCGGTGGTTGGGCGTTATATTTTGACCCCGGCAGTTTTTGATACCCTGCGCGAGGTGGCGCCGGGTGCGGGCGGAGAAATTCAGTTGACCGACGGGATTGCCCGTCTGCTAGAGCGTGAAGCGGTTCTGGCTTGTCCCTTTGAGGGGGTGCGCTATGATTGCGGAAGCAAGTTGGGTTACCTCAAGGCGACGGTGACCTTTGGCTTGCGCCATGAAGAAACCGGGGCTGCTTTTGCCCATTGGCTGGCGGAGCGAACCTGAATGGCGGTGCGCTCCATTGTGAGAATGGGCCATCCTGCCTTGTGTGCTCCAGCCGAGCCGGTGTCGGAGGCGGAATGGCCGTGTGTGCCCGAGTTGGTCCGGGATATGGAAGACACCTTGCTCAAAGCGGAGGGGGTGGGGCTGGCCGCACCCCAGATCGGCGTCGGATGGAGGGTCGTTCTGTTCGGTTTCGAGGCCAGTGCACGTTACCCCGATGCGCCACCGATTCCGCGTACCGTCCTCATCAATCCGGTGTGGTATCCTTTGGGGGAGGATATTGAAGAGGGGTGGGAAGGGTGTCTGTCCATCCCGGGCATGCGTGGCTGGGTTCCCCGTGCCCAACATCTCCATTACGCAGGCTGGAATCTGCAGCGGGAATGGATCGAACGAACCGTCAGCGGTTTTCATGCGCGTGTGGTGCAGCATGAATGCGATCATCTGGATGGCGTTCTCTACCCAGCCCGGATTCGGGATTTCAGCCGTTTTGGTTTCATCGAGGAATTGTTTCCCGACCCCGAACTACGCCCTGCCGGTGACTGATTCTGTCGGTGTGGATCACTGTTCCTGAGAGACCTCGTGCAGCAGGTCATCGTGTAGACACTGGCGTTCCATCGGATTCTCCAGGCGTGGAGAAGAAATCAGAAAGACGTCTTCGACACGTTCGCCCAAGGTATTGATGCGGGCGCCATGCAGATCGATGCCGTGGCGCAGGAAAACACAGGCCAGGCGGTACAATAATCCGGGACGATCGCCGGTGACCACGGTCAGCGGGACTTGACCATCGCGCTCCGGATCTCCCAACAGGATACGTGGGGGAAAGGGGAAATGGCGGAGTTGGCGGGGCAGGCGCGACTTGCGCGGGGTGGGAAGAGGACCGGGATGATCCAGTTGTTCCTGTAACTCGTTTTCCATCTGCTTGAGTTGCGTTCGATAATGTTCGGCCGAACTGTGGCGGGGCAGCACCTGAAAGGTGTCCAGCGCATGATGATCCAGAGTGGTGTGGATACGGGCTGCGACGATGGCTTGTCCGGAACGCTCGAAGTATTCACAAAGATGGGCAAACAGGCCGGTCCGATCCGGGCTGTAGATCAGGACCTGGAATCCTTCTCCCACCGGGGAGAGACGTGCGCGTACCCGAGGTTTCAAAGACCCGGTGCAGCCCTGCAAACTACGGGCATGCCAGGCGATGTCCTGGATCTCATGGCGCCGGAAATAACTGTCTTCCAGGGTTTTCCACAGGGTTACTTCGGAAACCTCTTGCAAGCCATAGTGTTTCAGAATTTTCAGGGCTTGAGTCTGACGATTTGCGCTGGGTTCGTCATGAGCCGTTTGCTCTCCTTCCAGAACCCGTTCGGTCAGGCGATACAGATCCTCCAGCAGTTTTCCTTTCCAGGCATTCCACACCTTGGGACTGGTGCCCCGGATATCGGCTACGGTGAGCAGGTAGAGGGCGGTCAGGCGACGCAGGTTTCCCGTTTGTTCGGCAAAACGGAGGATTACTGCGGGGTCTGAAAGGTCCTGTTTCTGGGCCACTGCGGAAAAATTGAGATGTTGTTCCACCAGCCAGCCCACCAATTGGGTATCGGCTCGGGGCAAGCGGTGTTGGCGACAAAAATAGAGGGCGTCCGAACGACCGAGTTGGGCATGATTTCCGCCTCGGCCTTTGGCAATGTCATGAAAGAGTGCCGCCAGAATCAACAGATCAGGGCGGTCGAATCGTTGCATCAGGGTGGAGCAGAGAGGAAATTCATGGTCGAAACGAGGCAGGGCAAAGCGGCGCAGGTTGCGGATGACTCGCAGGGTGTGCTCATCTACGGTGTAGGCATGGTACAGGTCATGCTGCATTTGTCCCACGATGCGCCCGAAGGCTGGCAGGTAACGTCCCAGAACCCCCAGATAATTCATGCGTCTCAGGACGTCGGCGGTACGCGCCGGTTGTCTCAGGATTTCGAGAAACTGTTGCTGATGCACCGGATTGGAACGAAAAGCCGCGTTGATATGACGTTTCCCACGCCAGACGGCGCGCAAGACCTCGGGTGTGAAACCGCGTAGGTCAGGGTACTGCTGGAGCAGAAGGAAGGCAGTGAAGATGAGTTCCGGTTTCTGATCCAGAAATGTCCCGGGTGTGGTGCCCAGCAAATCTCCCTGCCGTATGAAGGGTTCTCGCAAGGGAACGGGGGGGGTGTGCACGAGTCGGGTGCGTTCTTCGATCTGTTCCACCAGAATGGCGTTCATCAACAGAACGGATTTGGCGGCCTGGTAGTAGGCTTGCATCAACCCTTCGCCGGCGCGTCGTTGCCCACTGTCTTGCCAACCGAGTTGGAGGGCGAGCGGTGTCTGGTAATCGAAGAGGAGGCGGTCTTCGCGACGTTGTGCCAGACCCTGCAAACGAATTCGCAAATCCTGTAAAAACCCCCGGAGCGCACGTGCCTGTCGTGCTTCTGTTGCGCTGATCAGTCCGGCCTGGGTGAAGGAAGTCCAGCCGGGATTCAATCCTGCGCCCCATGCGATCCAGAAGATGGTGTGCAGATCGCGCAATCCTCCTGGGCTTTCCTTGAGATTGGGTTCCAGATTGAAAGCGGTGTCGTGGTGTTTGTGATGGCGCTGACGCTGTTCCTGGATCTTGCCGGCTCTGAAGGCACCCAGATCCAGAGTGGCGGGAAGTTTTTGACAAAGTTCCTGTTGGGCGCGTCGTTTTCCGCTGAGGAATCGTTGTTCGGACAGATTGGTGGCGATGGTCAGGTCCTGAACGGCTTCTTCCAGGCATTCGGCTTCAGTACGGACGCTGTGACCGACTTCCAGGCCGATGTCCCAGAGGGCTCCGATGAAGGATTCAATGCGTTGGGTGAGGAAGTCGTTTGCTTGACCGGGCAACAGGATGAGCAGATCGATGTCGGAATAGGGATACAGCTCTCCGCGCCCATAGCCGCCCACGGCCACCAACGTGGCATCCTGTTTGAAGTCGTGCGTGATCCAGAGTTGGCGCAAGGTTTCATCCACGATGGCGCGCCATTGCTTGAGAAGGCGCCGAGGGGAAGGTCGATGCAGGTAGGCGTCAAAAAGTTCGGCTCTTTTTTTTTGGAGTTGGGATTTGAGCGTGGCTGCGGTGTGCATGATCAGGGGGCGGGAGGTGTCCCGGCCGATAGGGTCAGAACCTCGAATCCCTCCGGTGTGACCAGAATCGTATGTTCCCACTGGGCAGACAAACTGTGGTCGGCGGTGACGATGGTCCAGCCATCCCCCAATGGGCGGATATCTTTCCGCCCGGCATTGATCATGGGCTCGATGGTGAAAATCATGCCGGCTTCGAGGCGCAAGCCACTGCCTTTCCTGCCGTAATGCAGAACCTGAGGCTCTTCATGAAAGTGGCGCCCGATGCCATGACCACAAAACTCGCGGACCACGCTGTATCCTGCTTTTTCGGCAAAGGTCTGGATGGCATGGCCAATGTCTCCCAGATGTCGGCCCGGGGCAACGACACGGATGCCATGCCAGAGGGATTCATACGTCAGGTCACAAAGACGGCGGGCCTGCTTGCTGACCTCCCCTACACAAAACATGCGGCTGGTATCCCCATGAAATCCTTCCTTGATGACGGTGATGTCGAGGTTGACGATGTCCCCATTCTTCAGGGTGCGGTCGCCGGGAATGCCGTGACAGACCTGGTGGTTGACCGAAGTGCAAATCGAACGGGGGTAGGGCCGATGCCCTTTGGGCGCGTAATTCAGTGGCGCAGGAATGGTTTGTTGAACCTCGACCATGTAGTCATGGCACAGTCGGTCCAGACGGTCGGTGGTGACCCCCGGAACGACATGGGGCGTGATGTAGTCCAGCACTTCAGCGGCGAGTCGACAGGCGATACGCATTTTATGAATTTCTTCGGGGCTTTTCAGACTGACGGCAGAAGGAGGCATAGTCGGGAATTCGGATTGGTTGATTATTGTGAAGTCGGGATGGTATCATAAAGGGCTTTATCGCAATTTCACACGCCGGTTAAAACACAGGGTGCCTTGAAAAAGGTGAAATGGACCGGCGGCGGCTCAACCCTCGATCAGGAGTTTTACCATGTCAGTCACCATGCGACAAATGCTGGAAGCTGGGGTTCATTTCGGACATCAGACCCGTTACTGGAATCCCAAGATGGCCCCGTTCATTTTTGGCCACCGCAACAAGATTCATATCATCAATCTGGAAAAAACGCTTCCTCTTTATCAGGAGGCCATGACCTTCGTGCGTCGTCTGGCCGCCAACAATCAGTCGATCCTGTTTGTCGGGACCAAACGTCAGGCGCGTGACATCGTGCGCGAGGAAGCACTACGAGCGGGGTCTCCCTTTGTGGACCACCGTTGGCTGGGCGGGATGCTTACGAATTTCAAAACCGTCAAGCAGTCGATCAAGCGCCTCAATGATCTTTCCCTGATGATCGAAGATGGTTCCATGGATCGTTTGTCCAAGAAAGAAGCCCTGAACTATCAACGCGAAAAAGAAAAACTGGCGCGCAGTCTGGGGGGGATCGTGTCTATGAATGGCGTACCAGACGCATTGTTCGTGATAGACGTGGGCTACCAGAAAAATGCTGTGGTAGAAGCACGCAAATTGGGGATTCCCATCATTGGCGTCGTGGATACCAACAACTCCACGGAAGGCATCGATTATGTCATTCCGGGGAACGATGATTCGACCCGCGCCATTCGACTTTATGCCCGCGGAGTGGCGGATGCCATTCTGGAAGGGCGTGCCCAAAGTCTCAATGAGGCTGTTGCGGGAGAAGAATTCTTAGAAGAGGAAAGTGACGTTTCCGAGGCCTGATTAGAGTTCGGAAACTGACACCCCCCGTTCAGCGGGGGTTCCTGGATTATATTGAAGGAGTACGCTATGGCGGAGATTACCGCATCGATGGTGAAGGAATTGCGCGAACGCACGGGCTTGGGGATGATGGAATGCAAGAAGGCGTTGACCGAGGCCCAGGGAGAGATGAAAGCCGCAGAAGATTTGTTGCGCATCCGGAGTGGTGCCAAAGCCAGCAAGGCCGCGACTCGGGTGGCTGCGGAAGGCGTGGTGGCGGTGGTCATCCATGCGGATGCTCGGGTCGGCGCGCTGGTGGAAGTCAACTGCGAAACCGATTTTGTGGCCAAGAATGAAGAATTCATGGCTTTTGCGCGCACGGCAGCCGAGTGTGTGGCGTGCGATGAACCGGCGACAGTGGAGGCATTGGCCCAGTGTTCTCTGCCTGCGGGTGGGGTTCTGGAAGACATTCGACAGGCCCTGGTCATGAAGTTGGGTGAAAATATGACCTTGCGTCGTTTCGTTCGCTACGAGACCACCGGACATCTGGCCCAGTACATGCATGGGCAAAAAATTGGTGTATTGGTGGACATGCTCGGGGGGGATGCAGCGCTGGGACGTGACATTGCCATGCATATTGCGGCCAGCAAACCTGTGTGTGTGTCTGCGGCAGAGGTTCCTGCCGAATTGCTCCAGCGCGAGCGTGAAATCTATACGGCACAGGCTGCAGAATCCGGTAAACCGGCTGAGATCGTAGCCAAGATGGTGGAGGGACGGGTTCAGAAATATTTGGCCGAGGTAACCTTGATTGGGCAGCCCTTTGTCAAGAATCCAGATCAAACCGTCGAAGTCCTGCTCAAAAGTCGGGGCGCCAGCGTGCAGCGCTTCTCCATGCTGGTGGTGGGGGAAGGCATCGAGAAAAAAGTCGAGAACTTTGCGGCGGAAGTCGCCGCTGCCGCAGGTACGATGGCTTGATACAGGGAAGACCATGAAACTTGCTTACCAACGTATTCTCTTGAAACTGTCGGGTGAAGCCCTGATGGGGGAGGATGCTTATGGCATCAATCGAGCCACGATCGACCGTATCGTGGCCGAGATTGCCGCCGTTGTTCGGCAGGGCGTGCAAGTTGCCGTGGTGATTGGCGGGGGCAATATCTTTCGCGGGGTGGCACCCGGAGCCGAAGGAATGGACCGCGCCACCGCCGACTATATGGGAATGCTGGCTACGGTCATGAATGCCCTGGCTTTGCAGGATGCCATGCGACGAGTGGATGTGGTCAGTCGGGTTCAGTCCGCCCTGAATCTGGAACAGGTGGCAGAACCTTACATTCGTGGCAAGGCGCTGCGTTATCTGGAAGAGGGCAAGGTAGTGATTTTTGCGGCAGGGACGGGCAACCCATTTTTTACGACGGACACGGCCGCCGCGCTGCGGGGAGCAGAGATCAGCGCGGAGGTGGTGCTCAAAGCGACCAAAGTAGACGGTATTTATACGGATGATCCAAAAAAGAACCCGGACGCTCGCCGCTATGTACGCCTCACCTTTGAAGAGGCCATCGTCAATAATCTGAAAGTGATGGATGCCACGGCACTGACTTTGTGTCGGGATCAGAACCTGCCCATCGGTGTGTTCAGTATTTTCAAACCGGGTGCCTTGATGCGTGTCGTTCGGGGTGAACCCGAAGGCACCTTTGTGACGAATTGAAAGGGTAACGTCAGATGATTTCCGATATCAAGAAGACTACCGAACAGAAAATGGCCAAATCCGTGGAAACCCTCAAGGCGGATTTGGCCAAGGTGCGAACGGGGCGAGCCCATGCTGGTTTGCTGGATCACGTTCGGGTGGATTATTACGGAACCCCTACCCCACTCAACCAGGTGGCAAGTGTCAACCTGGTGGATGCCCGGACCATTGGGGTCAATCCGTATGAGAAAAAAATGGGCGCAGTGATCGAAAAGGCCATCCGGGAGTCTGACCTCGGTCTCAATCCCTCCTCTCAGGGGGACCTGATCCGGGTTCCCATGCCTTCCTTGACCGAAGAGCGGCGACGTGACCTGACCAAGGTGGTCAAGGCCGAATCCGAAGGTGGGCGTGTGGCCGTGCGCAATATTCGGCGCGATGCCTTGGCACAGTTCAAGGATATGGTCAAAGCCAAAACCCTTTCGGAAGATGAGGAGCGGCGTGCGCAGGAGGACATCCAGAAAATGACCGATCGTTTCATTCAGGAAATCGACAAGATGCTGGCCGTCAAGGAATCCGAGTTGATGGCGGTTTGACGGTTCGGCGCAAACTTTCCATGGCCAGGGAAAAAAGTTCCACCCAGGTGATTCCGGACGTTGCTACGATTCCCCAACACATCGCCATCATCATGGACGGCAATGGGCGCTGGGCCCGTCAGCGTCTTTTGCCCCGGATCGCAGGACATCGCAAGGGAAGTGAGGCCGTACGCACTCTGGTGGAATCGGGTTTGCAATGTGGCATTCCCTATCTGACACTCTTTGCTTTCAGTAGCGAAAATTGGCGTCGTCCGGCAGATGAAGTCAGTTTGCTCATGCAACTTTTCATGCATATGCTGGAAAAAGAAGTTCAGCAACTGCACGAAGCCGGGGTGCGTTTACGCGTGATAGGGGACCGGTCGCCTCTGGGCAATAAATTGCAGGTGCTGATCGAGGAAGCGGAGCGGCTGACTTTGGCCAATCAGGCATTGACCTTGACGCTTGCAGTGAATTATGGGGGACGTTGGGATATTCTGCAGGCGGTCAATGCCTGGAACAAGGCACATCCCACTTCGGCGCACCCCATGACCGAAGCGGATTTGCAGACTCATCTTTGCCTGGGCGATCTGCCGGAGCCGGACCTGTTCATTCGTACCGGAGGCGAACAACGTATCAGCAACTTTCTGCTCTGGCAGTTGGCGTACACCGAGTTTTATTTTACCGAAACCCTCTGGCCAGACTTTGATCGCGTAGCACTGGATCAGGCCATTCATTCCTATCAGAGCCGTGAACGACGTTTTGGTCGGACCAGTGAACAATGCTCCGCACTCGGCTCCTGACTGCATCCATACTCCTGGTGGTGGTGGGCCTGAGTTTGTTCTGGGCTTCTCCACCGGTCTGGGAGGGTCTGGTGGCCGGAGTCATGGTCTGGGCGGGTTGGGAATGGGCGGGGCTGGCGAAAGCAGTCTTCTGGCAGCGCTGCCTGTATGCCTTGACTCTTCTGCTGTTCTATCAGTTCGGACGGGAGACTGTCTGGCAAAACCTATGGATGGAGGTATCCCTGGTCTTCTGGATTGCCTTGGTTCCTTTGTGGATGAAACGGCAATGGCGGATCGGGGGAACCCCGCTTCTTGCAGTCGGCCTCCTGGTGCTGCTCCCCACGGGTTGGTCCCTCACGCTTCTTCAACATCAGGGCAATCTGGTGCTTCTGGCCCTGATGGCCGTACTCTGGATATCGGACAGTGCGGCCTATTTTACGGGTCGCGCCTGGGGAAAGCACAGACTGGCCCCTGCCATCAGCCCGGGAAAAACCTGGGAAGGAGTGGCTGGCGCGTGGCTGACGGTGACCATCTACGGGGCAATCTGGTGGTGGCTGGCACGTACGGGAGCCTCCTCCATGACCCAACTGGTCAATCACCTGGGATGGGCCTGGTTTCCACTCATTTGGGGACTGGTCGGGTTGGGTATTTTGGGAGACTTGTTTGAATCCTGGATCAAACGTTGTGCCGGCGTCAAGGACAGCGGCAGGGGTTTGCCGGGGCATGGCGGGGTTCTGGACCGAATCGATGCGCTCACGGCGACGCTTCCTCTGACAGTTTTGAGCATCCATCTTCTGGGGGGCGCATGAAGCAATACTTGACCATTCTGGGTGCCACCGGCAGTATCGGCGTGAACACCCTGGAGGTCGTTCGACGCCACCCGGAATGCTATGAAATTCATGCCTTGACTGCACATCGCAACCTGCTTGGACTGGCGCGACAATGTGTGGATTTTCGTCCCCGCCTGGCCGTGGTGCCCGAGGTGTCTCAACTGGATGAACTGGCACGGATCCTGCGTGCGTTGGATCCTGACTGTCCTACGGAATTGAGGGCGGGCGAGGGTGCGCTCGAAGAAGTTGCCGCAGCCCCGGAAGTGACTACGGTGATGGCCGCCATCGTGGGCGCTGCTGGCTTGGCATCGACCTTGGCGGCGGCCCGCGCGGGGAAAAAAATACTTCTGGCCAATAAAGAATCCTTGGTCATGTCGGGCCCTTTGATGATGGAGGCTGTTGTCCAGGGAGGAGCACGCCTGCTTCCCGTGGACAGCGAGCATAATGCCATCTTCCAATGCTGGCCGAATGATGAAGGGGGGCGTTCCGGCGTGGAAAAAATTCTATTGACGGCCTCCGGTGGTCCTTTTCTGAACACGCCATTGCAGGATTTGGACAAAGTCACGCCGGAACAGGCGTGTCAGCATCCCAAGTGGCGTATGGGTAAAAAGATTTCGGTGGATTCGGCGACCATGATGAACAAGGGACTGGAACTGATCGAAGCCTGCTGGTTGTTTGGCTTGCCGCCTGAAAAAGTCGAGATCGTCATTCATCCCCAGAGTCTGGTTCACTCCCTGGTCGGGTTCATCGACGGTTCGTTGTTAGCCCAATTAGGGTATACGGACATGAGAATTCCCATTGCCCATGCTTTGGCCTATCCCGAACGTCACTCCTCTGGAGTGTCCTTGCTTGATTTGACCACGGCGGGGCCTTTGACTTTTTTGCCTCTGGAACGGGAACGTTTTCCGGCTGTGGTATTGGCCGAACAAGCCATGCAGGCTGGGGGAACGGGCCCTACGTTGCTGAATGCCGCCAACGAGGTGGCTGTAGCGGCGTTTTTGGCGGGACATTTGAATTTTCGGGCGATCACCGACACCATTGCGCGGGTACTCGACCAACTCCCCTCTCAAGCATGTACCACCTTGGAAGAGGTTATCGAGGCGGATCGACGGGCACGGCGGTCCACCAAGCAGATCCTGTCCGGTAGAAACGCGTGCTGAAGGGGGGAGGCACGCTCGGGGCTTTCCTGCTGGCGCTCAGTTGCCTGATTTTCATTCATGAACTGGGGCATTTTGTCGTGGCGCGCTGGGTCGGTGTCAAAGTCCTGCGTTTTTCCATCGGACTGGGGCGTCCGCTTTGGCGCCGACAAGTAAAAAATGGGACTGAGTGGGTGGTGGCACTCTTTCCTCTGGGGGGCTACGTACGCATGCTGGACGAGCGAGAGGGACCGGTGTCCCCGCTGGAAGTCCAGCATGCCTTCAACCAGAAAACCCTGGCGCAAAGAAGTGCGATTGTGGTGGCAGGTCCCCTGGCAAATTTTCTGCTGGCCTGGTTGTTGTTCAGTTTGCTTTATGCTCTGGGGATTCCGGGGCAGCGCCCTTGTCTGGACGCGCCGGAGACAGGCACCCTGGCGTGGAATGGGGGGATCCGGGCAGGGGAATGCGTGCTCAGTCTGGACGGAGCGGCGATCCGCACCTGGCAGGATTTCGAGTTGGAATGGCCCAGAGCGATCCGGGGGCGGGGAACCGTGACATTGGTGACACGGGATGACCGGGGTCAGGAAGAAGTTCATCGGTTGGCAACGGTACAAGCCACTTCGGCGGCTGAAGAGGGCGTGGAAGGGAGCGGTTTTCATCTGTGGGCCCCCCTGCCCCCGGTGGTCGGACAGGTCATTCAGGGCAGTGTGGCGGACGATGCGGGACTGAAACCTTTGGATCGGTTGCTACGCGTGGCCGGTCAGCCGGTGGAAACCTGGGCACAAGTGGTAAGGATCGTCGAAAATCATCCTCAGGCCATAGTGGAGATCGAACTGCAACGTGCCGGTCAAACCAGGAAGGTACAGGTCGTTCCCCGGGCGGTGGATTTGCCCAATGGTCGCCGGATCGGGCGGATTGGCATCAGCCCGCAGGTTACCGAGACCATGCGTCGTCAATGGACGGTTCTCGAAAAGGATTCACCCCTGATGGCGCTTGGGCATGGCGCCATGAAAACCTGGTCACTCACCACGTTGACCCTGGATTCTTTCGGTCAGATGCTTACGGGACAGGCTTCCCTGGATAATCTGGGGGGGCCGGTCCGGATCGCATCGCTGGCGGGAGAAAGCGCCCGCTCGGGGCTGCTGTCCTATTTGCAATTCATGGCGTTGATCAGCCTCAGCCTGGGCGTCCTTAATTTATTGCCCATTCCTTTATTGGATGGAGGGCATTTGTTGTATCATGCGGTGGAGTGGGTGAGGGGGCGGCCCTTGTCCATGGAATTCTTGGGTCTTACCCAGCGGTTAGGGTTTTTCTTGCTGGCGGGGCTCATGGTTTTTACATTCCTTAATGATTTGCGCCATTTTTTCAATCACTGATTCAACTTACCTCATGTTTTTTCGTTCACTGTTATTCCTGTTCTGGATGTGTTGGAGTTCTCTGGCGTTGGCCCTGGCGCCGATCACGATTCAGGATATCCGCGTGGAAGGCGCGCAACGCATCGAACCGGGGACGATTTTCAGTTATCTGCCCCTCAAAGTGGGCGATACCATTACCAATGAAAAAGCCTCTGCGGCACTGAAGGCGCTTTACGATACCGGATTTTTTTCCGATGTGCGCCTCGAATCTGATGGAAATGTTCTGGTGGTCTATGTGCAGGAACGCCCCTCCATCGCTCGCCTTGAAATCAACGGCGCAAAATCTTTTACCAAGGATCAACTCAAGGACGCCTTGAAATCCATTGGAATTGCAGAATCGCGGATCTATGATAAATCCTTGCTGGACAAGGCGGAGAAGGAACTTAAACGACAGTATCTGGGAAAAGGGAAGTATTCGACACAAGTATCCACCACCGTGACGCCGCTTCCCCGCAATCGAGTCGCGCTGGCATTCAACATTGTGGAAGGGGAAGCAGCGCATATTCGTGAAATCAATATTGTCGGGGCCCACGCCTTTTCTGCCAAGGAACTGCAGGATCAATTACAGTTGAATACGCCCAACTGGCTGTCCTGGTATACCAAAAACGATCAGTATTCCAAACAGAAATTGTCTGGAGACCTGGAAGCCCTGCGTTCCTTCTATCAGGATCGGGGTTATCTGGAGTTTGCCGTGGATTCGACTCAGGTATCCATTTCTCCGGACAAACAGGATGTCTACATCAGCGTCAACATCACCGAAGGACAACCGTATAAAGTGTCAGATGTGAAACTGGCGGGCCAATTTCTGGTGCCCGAAGCAGAGTTGCGAAAATTGCTTACGCTCAAGCCGGGGGATTTATTCTCCCGTGAGAAGGTCACGACTTCCACCAAGGCGATTGCGGACCGACTGGCCAAGGATGGTTACTCCTTTGCCAATATCAATGCCAATCCGGAAATCGACAAGGAGCACCATACCGCCGCCTTTACCTTTGTCATCGATCCCGGAAGACGGGTGTATGTCCGCCGGGTCAATATTTATGGGAACACCACGACCCGGGATGAAGTGATTCGCCGTGAAATCCGTCAGATGGAAGGGGCCTGGTACTCTGTGGAAAAGGTCAACCGCTCCAAGGAACGGATCGACCGCCTGGGTTTCTTCTCCGAGGTGACGGTAGACAGTCCGCCCGTGCCCGGTACCACTGATCAGGTGGACGTCAACTTTACGGTCGCGGAACGCCAGACCGGATCCATCCAGTTGGGGGCAGGATATTCCAATGCCGAAGGCATAATTTTGAGTGCAGGGATTACCCAGAGCAACCTGTTCGGGAGTGGTAACTCGCTTTCCTTCGGGGTCAGTACCGGGTTGGTGACCCGTACCTATTCCGTCGCCTATACCAATCCTTATTGGAGCGAAGAAGGCATCGCGCGCACCATCAGTCTCTATGATCGTTCCATCGATACCTCCTATCTGATCGGGGTCAGCCCCTATTCGACCCGGACCTTGGGGGCCGACGTGACTTATACGATACCGGTCTCGGAAGTGAACGCCTATTCTCTCGGGTATGGATTCGAAGCCACCAGCGTGGGGGTCTTCAATACCAGCCCCGCCGAGTATGTGGATTTCGTCAATCAGTTCGGTTCGCAGGCCAAAGCCATCAAGGTAAGTATGGGCTATACCCATGATACCCGCGACAGCATCATCTACCCGATGAAGGGATGGAGCCAGAAATACGGCCTGGAAGTGGGGGTGCCCGGCGAAAATCTAACTTACTATCGCGCAACGGCCAGTGAGCAAGTGCTTACTCCTGTCAGTCAAAATACGACACTTTCCCTGTCAGGACAGTTAGGATATGCCAATGGTTATGGAGGCGTGCCTTTGCCCTTCTACAAAAACTTCTTTGCCGGGGGTGTGGGATCGGTGCGGGGATACTTTCCGGGCAGTTTGGGTCCCCAGGTTTATGATAATTATGGTAACCTCCTGAACCTTGGGGGGAACAAGATGATTACCGGGAGTGCCGAATACTTTTTTCCCTTGCCGGGTTCCAAGGGTACGGACAAGTCCTTCCGCCTGAGTACGTTCGTGGATACCGGGAACGTCTATGGGTACAATCAGGGCTTTTCAATCCCGCAACTGCGTTATTCTGCCGGGATTGCCCTGTCCTGGTATTCGCCCATGGGCCCCCTCGAGTTCAGTTACGCCGCCCCCTTTCACTATAACTCAGTCACTGATAACATTGAGCGACTACAATTTCAGTTAGGTAATACGTTCTAAACTTGAAGAGAGATGCCCCATGCATAAGATCGCCAAATTCGTTTCCCTGTTGTTTGCCTTCTTTTTGTTGAGTTCATCGGTCATGGCCACCGAACTGAAGGTGGGCTGGATCAATATCGAGCGAATTTTTCGCGAGGCAGCACCGGCTCAGGTGGCTACCAAAAAGTTGGAGAAAGAGTTTGATAAACGCCAGGTAGAGTTGCAAAAAATGGGTAAGCAGATCCAGGATCAGCAGGCTGAACTGGACAAGAACGGAATGACCATGAGCGAGGGCGAACGCGCGCACAAGGAGCGTGATCTGGCCAATCTGAACCGTGATTTCCAACGCATGCAACGGGAATTTCGGGAGGATCTCAATACTCGTCGCAACGAAGAATTTGCTTCCATCCAGGAGCGTGCCAACAAGGCCATCAAGGAAATTGCCACGACCGAGAATTATGACCTGATTCTGACAGATGCCATTTATGCGGGTCCCCGCATCGATATCACCGACAAGGTCATCCGGATCATCGACAGCGGCAGTAAATAACTTCATTTATGCGTGGACAGTGTACTTACACGCTGGGCGAACTCGCCCGGTTCTGCGGCGTCGAGGTAGAGGGAGATCCTCATACCCTGATCGGGGGTGTGGGAACACTGGAGGGAGCGGAACCCGGCGACATCACCTTCCTGACTAATCCGCTGTATCGGGCGCACTTGGGCAATACCCGCGCGGCCGCCGTGATTCTCAGGAAACGGGATCGGGAGGCGACGGATTTGCCCTGCCTGATCACGGATAATCCACACGGGTGTTATGCCCGGGTAGCCCAGAAACTTTTTCCTGAAGTCAAACCTCCACCGGGTATTCACGGGACGGCCGAGATTCATCCCGAAGCCAGGGTCTCTCCTCTCGCCAGTATTGGCCCGCAGGTGGTGATCGAGGCGTGTGCATTTATCGACGATGGAGTGGTGGTGGGCGCAGGGGGGTATGTCGGTGAAAGCGTCCATCTGGCTCAGGATGTATTCCTTCATCCGCGCGTCACCTTGTATGCCGGAGTCGCCCTGGGCCCCCGCACCCTGGTGCATTCCGGCGCCGTGATCGGAGCGGATGGTTTTGGCATGGCCTGGCAGGAAGGACGATGGTTAAAGGTTCCTCAGGTCGGGAGCGTGCGAATCGGGGCAGACGTGGAGATCGGGGCCAATACCACCATCGATCGAGGGGCCATCGAGGACACGGTCATCGAGGAGGGGGTCAAGTTGGATAACCTGATTCAGATTGCCCATAACTGCCGAATCGGTGCCCATACCGTGATTGCAGGCTGCACGGGCATTTCGGGGAGTTCCCGGATCGGGGCGCATTGCAGAATTGGCGGGGGAGTGGGCATCGTGGGGCATGTGGAGATCTGCGACGGCGTCACGGTGTCCGGGTTTTCCCTGATCACCAAGTCCATTACGCAGTCCGGGGTATATACTTCGGCCATTCCCAGCCAGCCTCATCGCGAGTGGCTACATACCCTGGCGCATTTGAGGGGACTTCCGGAATGGGTGGAACGGGTTCGTGTGCTTGAAATGACGCAGGCGCAGCAGGGTCTTTAAATTGAGAACGGAGAATGAACGATGAGCAGTATGGACATCAACGAAATCATGCAGTATCTTCCTCATCGCTATCCTTTTCTCATGGTCGATCGGGTTCTGGAGGTCACGCCGGGCAAGTCCATCGTGGCGATCAAGAATGTCAGTCGCAATGAAGAATATTTTCAGGGACATTTCCCTCACCATCCGGTCATGCCCGGTGTATTGATCATCGAATCCCTGGCTCAAGCGGCTGCACTGCTCAGTTTCAAGACGGAAGGCATCAAGCCGGATGGCAAAATCGTGACCTATTTCGTCGGGATCGATCAGGCCCGTTTTCGCAACCCGGTTTTTCCGGGGGATCAGTTGCGGCTCGAGGTATCATTGTTGCGGCGTTCCTACAAGATCTGGAAGTTTTCTGCCAAGGCCTGGGTGGAAGATCGCCTGGCGGCTGAAGCCCAACTGATGTGCGCAGAAAAAAATCTGGCCGAACCCGCGTAACGTCAATTCATGGATTCCTGGAATTCTGCAGACTTTTTGCGCCATCCGACGGCATTGATTCATCCTGACGCCGTATTGGCGTCCGATGTGCGGGTCGGGGCTTACTGTTTGATCGGTCCCGGCGTTACGGTAGGCGCAGGGACGGTCATCCATGATCATGTGCGAATTGGGGGCCGGACGACCATTGGCCAACGTAACCGGATCTACTCATTTTGTTCTTTGGGGGGTGAGCCCCAGGACAAAAAGTATCAGGGTGAAGAGTCGGCCCTGGAGATTGGTGATGACAACACCATTCGCGAGTTTTGCACCTTCAATCTGGGAACCGAAGAGGATGTGGGGGTAACCCGATTGGGGAACCATAACTGGATCATGGCCTACGTCCACCTGGCCCATGACTGTCAGGTGGGTCACCATACGACCTTCGCAAACCATGCGACCTTGGCCGGGCATGTTCATGTGGGCGACTGGGTGACGCTGGGGGGGTTTGTTGGGGTGCATCAATTCGTACGGATCGGCGCGCATAGTTTCATTGGCATTTCTGCGGTCATCACCCAGGATGTTCCACCGTATCTGTTGGTAGCAGGGATTCCGGCCGCTCCCCACGGCATCAATGCGGAAGGGTTGAAGCGACGAGGCTTTTCGACGGAAGAATTGGCTGCGCTTAAACAGGCGTACCGCAAGTTATATCGTTCGGGATTGTCCCTGGAGCAGGCCCAGCAGGAACTGACGCTTTTGGCGCTGAACGCCCCCTGTGTACTTCCCTTGAGGGACTTTCTCGACCAGTCCGCCCGCGGCATCCTGCGCTGATCATGCGCATCGGCGTGGTGGCAGGGGAGGCGTCCGGGGATATGCTGGGGGAAGCCCTGATGAATGCCGTGCGACAACATTATCCCGAGGCGATTTTTGAGGGTATTGCAGGGCCGCGCATGCAGGCTTTGGGGGCCCGCTCCTTATTTCCCATGGAAGCCTTGTCGGTACGGGGATACTGGGAGGTCTTGCGCGCACTCCCACGCCTGTTGTGGATCCGGAGGCAGTTGCGACGCCATTTTCTGAGTCACCCGCCCGCTCTTTTTGTGGGCATCGATGCCCCGGACTTCAATCTGGGATTGGAGAAAGCGCTCAAGGAGGGAGGCATTCCCACCTTGCAGATGGTGGCGCCCACCGTCTGGGCTTGGCGCGCGGAGCGGTTGCCAGAAATTCGGGCGGCAGTTTCGGGCATCCTCTCCATTTTTCCTTTTGAAGCCCCGATATTCGAGCAAGCGGGCATTCCACTGACTTACATCGGCCATCCCCTGGTGCACCGTCTGCCTCCGCCGGACCGGGCTCGCGCTCGTGCGGCATTGGATCCCACCGGGACGGGATTCTGGATCGCTTTATTGCCCGGCAGTCGAATGTCCGAACTGGAATATCATGGACGCCTGTTTCTGGAGACGGCCTTGCGTCTTCAGCGCAATTTTCCACAAGCGCGTTTTGCCGTTCCGTTGATCAATGAGGGAACTCGGAACTATTTTCAGCGATTGCTGCGCGAACCGGCCTATGCTTCCCTGCCGGTGACGGTATTTGAAGAAGATGCCACACGCATTCTCGCTGGCGCAGAGGTGGCCCTGGTGGCCTCCGGCACCGCAACGCTGGAAGCCGCCTTGTTGGAATGCCCCCAGATTCTGACCTATCGGTTATCCGGGTTGACCGCCTGGTTGGTGCGGCGCAAGGGGGTGAACGGTTGGGTGGGGCTGCCCAATATCATCCTGGGGCGTGCCGTGGTTCCAGAAATCTTGCAGGAACAGGCGACTCCTGATCGTTTGGCCGAAGAATTGGGCAATTTGCTGAGGGATGCTGAACGCCGTGCCGACATGCGCCAGTCCTTTCGGGAGGTGCGCCAAAGGCTGCAAGCCGATACCATGGGTGCATTGGTGCGCGGTGTGGAGGGGGTATTGGCCCATGCACCCTGATTATTGCTACCGTGCCCAGGATATCCTGCCTGAATTTCCCGTCGGCGCCTGTGGCGTGGACGAGGCCGGGCGTGGCCCTCTGGCAGGCCCGGTGCTGGCGGCTGCCGTCATTCTGCCCGCCGGGGTGGGGTTGAAGGGGGTGAGGGATTCAAAATTGTTGAGCGCCCCCCAGCGCGCTCGCCTGGCGAGCGAGATTCAGGGGATGGCGGTGAGTTGGGCCATCGGCTCAGCGTCTGCTGCGGAAATCGATACCTTGAACATTCTCCAGGCCACTTTGTTGGCAATGCATCGAGCCTTGGCAGGGTTGACTCGCGCACCGACGGAGGTTTGGGTGGACGGACTTCATGCGCCCCCATGTTCCTGGCCCAGTCGGGCGGTGGTCAAGGGAGATCAACGGGTGGTCAGCATCTCCGCCGCTTCCATTCTGGCCAAGACAGCGCGGGATGCTCACATGCTTCACCTGTCCGACTGTTATCCGGGGTATGGTTTCGAGCAACATAAGGGGTATGCCAGTGCGGCGCATCGTGCCGCGCTCCTGCGCAAGGGCCCTTGTCCCGAGCATCGGCGCAGTTTTGCCCCGGTGCGGGCGCTGTTGCCATGAAAACCGCACGCTCATCTGCCCTGCGTCTGTGGGGGCGATTGGCAGAGTCGGCCCATCTCCGGCGCAGAGAACGGCAAACGGTACTGGAAGGAGTGCATTTGCTGCAAGGGTACCAGGCCAGGGGGGGGATACCCTTGCATTGGTTCGTCCGTGCGAGCGTCGTGGCAGATCCGGAAGTGGGCGCCCTGCAAAGGCATTCCCTGTGGCCGGAAGCCACCGTGATTGCCGATGACCTGTTTGACGAATACTCTTCCCTCCAGTCGCCTGGCGGGGTGTCGGCGCTCATTTCCTGGCCGGCTGCGCCCGCTTCCCTGCCCAGGGAAGAATCCTGCCTGGTGCTGGATGGGTTACAGGATCCGGGCAACGTGGGGACGCTGCTGCGCTCTGCGGCAGCGGCAGGAATGTCGACCGTGGTCTGCGCGACGGGGACCGTGCAGGTTTGGTCTCCCAAAGTATTGCGCGCGGGGATGGGCGCCCATTTTCAACTGACCCTGCACGAAGGCGCAGATCTGCGAGATTGGTTGCCCGGTTATTCCGGGACCATTCTGGGGGCAGAGCGCGGGGCTTCCCGCGCCTATGACGATTTTGATCTCAGAGGGACGGTGGCACTGGTGATCGGGAACGAGGGGGCCGGGTTGACGCGCGCCGTCCGGGATTTGCTCCATGAACGAATAGGGGTTCCCATGAGTGCCGGAGTGGAATCTCTCAACGCGGGGGTGGCGGGATCCATTCTGTTGTTTGAACGACAGCGCCAGTTACGCGTCCGCGACGCAGGATAATCGGAGCAGAAGCATGAAAAGGATTGCATTGCTGGGTTGTGGCCTGATGGGGACCCCCGTGGGGAAACGGTTGTTGGCGGCGGGATATGCGCTGACGGTGTGGAATCGTACGCCGGAAAAAGCGGCGCCGCTCTGCGCGGCAGGCGCGCTTTGGGCGCCTACCCCACAGGAGGCCGTGTGCGAGGCAGAAGGGGTGATCCTGTTATTGGCCAACGGTCCGGCGGTGACGGCAGTATTGGATCAGGTGGAAGACGTATTGCCCGAGAATGCGCTGTGGCTGGACATGAGTTCCATTCCCCCGGAAACGGCTCGGCAGCATGCCCAACGTTTGGCAAGGCGGCGGGTTTGGGCACTGGATGCGCCTGTTTCAGGCGGAGTTCTGGGCGCTGCCGAGGGGACGTTGGCGATTATGGTGGGTGGGGACTCCGAGGGCTTCAAGCGGGCCGGAGAACTCATGGGGCACTTGGGTCGGGCCACCTGGGTTGGCCCGGCGGGAACCGGCGCCCTGGCAAAGTTGGCCAATCAAATGATCGTGGGCGTGACCATTGGGGTGGTCGCTGAAGCATTGCTTCTGGTTGAGGCAGGGGGCGCGAACCCCGCCGCCGTCCGGCAGGCCATCCGGGGCGGATTTGCCGAAAGCCGGGTGCTGGAAGTCCATGGGGGACGGATGATTCGACAGGATTTTACGCCGGGGGCCCATGGTCGGACCCAACTCAAGGATCTGGCCAGTGCCCTGGACAGTGCGCATGCACTGGGGGTATCCCTTCCTCTGACCCAGTGCGTGACGCAACTTTACCGAACTTTTGTCGAAGAGGGTGAGGGCGGTGAACTGGATCACAGCGCGTTGTGGTTGGCACTGCGTGCTTTGCGTGCCTCTTGAAGGGCAGATCAGACAAAACCCCTGGGCTTGGCTATAATCGAAACTTTGAAACCGATTTTTTTGCTTGCCCCCCTGTGGGGGGCTGACCCAGATGGAGAAATTGATGGAGACGACTGCAACCCCAACCCCCGACCATGCCCAAACCTTGAGTGGTGGGCAGATTGTTGCAAAAATGCTCAAGCAGGAGGGGGTCAAGCATATCTTTACCATCTCCGGTGGTCATATCATCGACATCTATAATGGGTGTCTGGATGAAGGTATCCGCATCGTGGATGTGCGTCACGAGCAGGTCGCCGCTCATGCTGCCGATGCGGCGGCACGGATCACGGGCGGGGTGGGCTGTGCTGTGGTGACGGCAGGACCGGGAACCACCGATGCGGTGACGGGCGTGGCCAACGCTTTTCGTGCGGAAAGCCCCCTGTTGTTGATCGGTGGGGGAGGGCCACTCAAACAGTACCGCATGGGCGCATTGCAGGACCTGCCCCATGTGGCCATGATGACTCCCATTTCAAAATTTTCTTCCACGGTGATGACCACGGAACGCTGCGCGGAAATGATGGGGCAATCGATTCGCGAAATGTTTCATGGGGCACCGGGGCCAGGATATCTGGAAATTCCCCATGACGTGCTGGATGCCCGGGTTGAGGTATCCAAGGTACGGATTCCAGTCAATTATCGGGTCAAGGGGGAGTTCATCGGGGACCCCAACGACATTGCCCGGGCTGCCGAGGCTTTGGCTCGTGCCGAACGCCCGGTCGCCTTGTTTGGCACGCAGGCACGCACGTGTCGTGCCCATGATGCCATCGACCGTCTCGCCCGACACTTCAATATGCCCATTTATGTGAATGGCGCGGCGCGTGGGACTTTGCCGCGTGCTCACCCCTATGGTTTGATGTCTTCACGCAAGACCGCCTTTGATCAGGCCGATGTCATTCTCCTGGCGGGGACTCCTCTGGATTTCCGTATGGGATATGGGCGTCGACTCAATCCCAAGGCGACGGTCATCATTCTCGACATGGATTATCGCAATGTGGGGTACAACCGGGATTTTGACATCGGTCTGGTTGGGAATATCCGTGCCGTGGTGAATGCCCTGTGCGATGCCTCTGCCGGGGATGCTGCCCGTCGTCATGACCCCTTCCTCGATGTGTTGCGGGCTGAAGAGGCTAAATCCCAGGACAAGAACCGGGCCATCATCGACGCCAATGCCACCCCCATCCATCCCATCCGTCTGGTCCATGAAATCAATGAATTTCTGCTGGAAGACACCGTATACATTGGTGATGGCGGAGACATCGTGACCTTTTCCGGATCAGTGGTGCGTCCCCATAAACCCGGCGGGTGGATGGATCCGGGACCTTTGGGAACCTTGGGGGTGGGGACCGGGTTTGCGTTGGCCTCCAGATTGTTGCAGCCCGAACGCGACGTGGTGGTGTTGTTTGGGGATGGGTCCTTCGGCTTGACCGGTTTTGATTTCGAGACCATGGTGCGTAATAAATTGCCCTTTGTCGGGGTAATTGGCAACAACGCTTCCTGGAACCAGATTCGTTATGGACAAGCACGCAAATATGGGGCAGAGCGGGGCGATGTGGGTAATATCCTCGACGATGTGCGCTTTGATCGCTTTGCCGAGTCCATGGGGGGGTTCGGGATTCGGGTGACCGATCCGGCGGACATTCGGTCAGCTCTCGAAAAGGCAAGGGATTCTGGAAAGCCGGCCTTGGTGGATGTGGTGATCGACCGCGAAAAATATTCCAGCGGAACGATGAACCAGACCATGTACAAATAATTGCGGGGGACAGGGATTCATGGATAAAGCATTGGCAGGTATACGTATCCTTGACATGACACATGTTCAGGCTGGGCCCACGGCATCCCAACTGATGGCATGGCTGGGGGCAGACGTGATCAAACTCGAACCACCGAGCGGGGATATCACCCGGGGGCAGTTGCGTGATATTCCAGGAGCAGACAGTCTGTATTTCACCATGCTCAACTGCAACAAGCGGTCGATCACGGTGAACATGAAAAAGCCAGCTGGTAAGGAAGTCTTTGAAGCCCTTCTGCAGGAATGCGACGTCATCATGGAAAACTTTGGTCCCGGTGTGCTCGATCGGCTGGGCTATAACTGGGAAGCCATCCATGCGAAAAATCCGCGCATCATCATGGCTTCCATCAAGGGATTTGGATCCACCGGTCCCTATGCCGAATTCAAGGCCTACGAAAACGTGGCTCAGGCCATGGGGGGATCCATGAGTACCACGGGGTTCAACGATGGGCCGCCCCTGGTCACGGGGGCACAGATCGGAGATTCAGGGACGGGATTGCATCTGGCCATCGGGATTCTGGCCGCGCTCAATGCGCGTCACCGGACCGGACGCGGCCAATTTGTGGAAGTGGCCATGATGGATGCGGTCATGAATCTGTGTCGGGTCAAGTTTCGCGACCATCAGCGTTTGACTCGTGGAACCCTGCCGGAGTATTCGGTGCCTACGGCGGAAACTGTGGCAACCCCGCGCAGCGGCAATGATTCGGGAGGAGGACAGTTGGGGAATGCCATTCGCTGCAAACCCGGAGGCCCCAATGATTTCATTTATGTGGTGGTTCAGGAAGTGGTTTGGGATGCCTTGGCTCGCCGGATTGGTGGGGAGGCGATGGTCACGGATCCGCGTTTTTCCACGTTGGCCGAACGACGCAAAAATCAGGTTCAGATGTGGCAAATTCTGGAAAACTTTGCGCTGGACTATACCAAGCGGGAATTGATGGCTTTGTTCAATGAACTGGATGTGCCCTGCGGTCCCATCATGAGTACGCAGGATCTGGCAGAAGATGCGCATGTCCGCTTGCGGGAGATGTATGTTCCACTGGATCATCCGGAGCGGGGACCTTGGCACAATGTCGGGATGCCCATCAAGTTGTCCAACAACAAGGTAGATATCACCCGTTCTCCCCTGTTGGGCGAGCATACCGATGAACTGTTGCAGGAAATCCTGCAATGGTCGCCCGAGACCATCGAACATCACCGTCAGAAGGGAGCCTTTGACAAATGAAAGTGGTGATCATAGGGCAGCAGGACTTTGGCAAGGCGGTGCTGGAAGCCTTTCTGGCGCGTCAGGACGAAGTGGTGGGCGTATTTTGCGCACCGGAAAAAGAAGGGGCTCGGCCGGACCTTCTGCGGGTGGCGGCACAGGAAAAAGGGATCCGGGTCATTCAACTCCCCAGTTTGAAAACGCCGGAAGCCATCCGGATCCTGCGTGAACTGGCGCCGGATATCGGTGTCATGGCTTATGTGCTGCAATTCGCGCCCCAGGAATTCGTTTCCATTCCCGTCCACGGGACGATTCAGTACCATCCTTCCCTGTTGCCTCGGTATCGGGGACCCAGTTCCATCAACTGGCCCATCCTGCGTGGGGACCGTGAAACCGGCCTGACCATTTTCCGTCCTACCGACGGGCTGGATGAGGGGCCCATCATCCTGCAAAAAAAGGTCCCCATTGGACCGGAGGATACCTTGGGGTCGGTGTATTTCGATCATCTTTTCCCCTTGGGCGTACAGGCGTTGCTGGAAGCCGCCGATCAGGTGGTGGCCGGTACCCACCAGGAAGTGGTGCAGGATGAGGGGCTGGCCAGTTACGAAGGCTGGTGTCGGAGTGCCGAGTCCGAGATCCATTGGGCACAGCATGTGACGGTCATCCATGATCTGATTCGGGGGTGCAACCCGGCCCCGGGCGCATGGACCTTGCTGGGCGGAAAGAAACTCCAGATCTTCGAGGTCCGCAAACACCTGTTTCGAACTTTTGGTGCCGTACGGGGGAAAGTTGGAGAAATCTCCGGGGTGACCGACCAGGGGTTTTTGGTCACTGCCCAAGGTGGGCAGATTGAAGTTCTGCGGGTAAAACTTGAAGGCGGCAAGAAAGTGGATGCGCGTCCCTTTGCAGAAGAACAGGGGTTGCGTGAAGGGATGCGTTTGGGGGCTAGTTGAGTGCTGTCCGGGGCAATAAATCCAGAATGACTTGACCCAGGGTTTCCCAAGGGTCTCCATGGCCGAGCCCTTTTATCAACTGATCCACCTCGGCAGCACCCTGGAGGGCTCGAGCGCAGGCACGACTGCTGACTTTTTGGGAAAAACGCTCGAGCAACGGCCGACGTTCCCCCCATAAACGGGCTTCCTTGAAAATCGACGGGGACAGAGCCCGTCCCTCTTCACGGGCGCGGCACAACAGATAGGCGGCCCGCCAATCCTCGCTCAGGGACCAGAGTACCAGGGGTAAGGCTTCGCCTTCCTGATTCAGGGAACGCAGGAGTAAAAGCGCCCGGGCACCATGGCCCTGACTCAAGGCGCGGGTCAGATCGGTCAGTGTGTGGCGGCTCACGACCATGACAGCGGACTGCACTTGTTCCAGAGTCAAGGGGCCGGTTGGATGGAGTAGAGAAAGTTTGGCGATTTCCTGGGCCGTGGCCAGGAGATTTCCCTCCGTGCAGTCTGCCAGAAACTCCAGGGCTTCGGAACTGGCCTGACAGGGCCCCAGGCGCTGCGCAATCCACTGGGTGAGGGCACTTCGAGGAACAGGTTGGGTTTCCGTCCAGAGGGCTTTGGTTTGTACTTGGGTCAACCAGGGGGCTTGGCGTGTCCGGTAATCCAGCTCGGACAGGAGAATCAGGAGACGCTTGTCTTCCCGGGGAGAATTTACCAGTTTTTCCAGTTGCCGGATGCCCTCAGGGCCTGGTTTGCCACTGGGTAGATGGATTTCCACGGCGCTCCGCGAACCGAACAGGGAACTGCTGTTCCAGTGTAGATCCACTTCAGTCCAGGCAAAGCGCGCTTCCACGGTCCAGACTTTACGCTCTTCGTAGTTTTGGGTACGACAGGCTCGTCGCCAATGATCCTGACATTCCAGGGAAAGGAAGGGTTCGGAACCGATCAACAGTGTGAGCGGTGGAACCTGACGGTTCAAATGGGATGGCCACTGCTCGGGGGATAGACGCATGCTCAGTGGGCAGCGGTGCCCAGAGCGGGATGCAGGGTAAGAACGCGATGCAACAGTTGATGTACCAAGTCGACTTGCATGTCGTGGGTGAGTAACTGTTGTTCGGCAGGTTTGCCCAAAATCTGGATGACATTATAGTTGTACAGACGAGTGACCGTCAGGGTGGAGGGAGGAATCAACTCATTTCCCAAATTGTCCGACGCATGATAGGACAGGCGCGCGTAAAGGGTGTACTGGGAAACGGTTCCCTCCGCGTTGAGGGTCAGGATCTGCTGGGTGTTCTGGATCGGTGCGAGGGACAGGATGACATCGGCTTTGTCCGATTGATTGACCAGAGTAATATGCGTCTGGTGCAGCACTTCCAGTTTGAGTTCCTGGTCAGCTACCTCGCCCATCTTGCCGTCCAGATACAGGGTATGGAATTGCGCCTCGGGGAGACCGCGCAAATGAAAGCCGCAGCCGCCCAACGCGAGGGGAAAAAGAACGAAAAAAAGAATTTTCCACGGGCTTGGAAAATGATAATGGGAACCGGTGAGTGAGCGCATCAGATCACGATATTGACCAACCGTTGAGGGACCAGGATGATCTTGCGCGGGTTACTCCCGTGCAGGAATTTTTCCACGATGGGATGGCTCAGGGCCATTTTTTCGATTTCTTCGGCGGCCAGGTGAGAGGGAACCGAAAGTGTGCCGCGCAATTTTCCATTGATTTGAAGGACCAGTTCCACGGACTCGCGTTCGAGTGCACGTGGGTCGGGGGTGGGCCAGGGTTCGTCGAGGATGGATTCACCAAAACCGAGTCGTCGCCAGAGGGTATCGCTGATATGCGGTGTGATGGGGGCCAGCACGCGTAAAAGGAAGGACAAACCTTCCTGAGCCAGAGAATCGTTGACTCCGGCAATTTTTTCCAGGGTATTGAGCATTTTCATGGCCGCCGAGGTGACCGTGTTGAACTGTTGGCGTTCCATGTCGTGGGTTGCCTGTTGGAGCAGGCGATGGATTTCATGTCGGACATGGGGGGTTTCAAGGGTTTGTCCGGTATGGACCACCTGCTGTCGAGCCTGGTATTGCGCAGCAAAATGCCACAGGCGCTTGAGAAAACGATGCGCTCCCTGAACGCCGCTATCCGACCATTCCAGGGACTGTTCCGGCGGGCTGGTAAAGATGATGAAGAAGCGCGCAGTATCGGCGCCAAAGGTGTCGATCAGAGCCTGGGGGTCCACGGTGTTGCCCAGGGACTTGGACATCTTGCTGCCATCCTTGAGGACCATGCCCTGGGTCAGCAGGCGGGTGAATGGTTCATCTGTCCGAATCAACCCTTCGTCGCGGAGCAACTTGTTAAAGAACCGCGCATACAACAGATGAAGGATGGCATGCTCCACGCCTCCCACGTACTGATCGACGGGCAACCAGTAATCGACTCGTTCATCCAGCATGGCCGGCGCATCGGGACAGGCATAGCGGGCATAGTACCAGGAGGATTCAAAGAACGTATCCAGGGTATCGGTTTCACGTTCTGCGGGGTTCCCGCAGGTCGGGCAGACCGTAGTGCGGAAGGAAGCGTCCCGTTTGAGTGGGGATCCTGTGCCGGAAAGGGAAACTTCCTCGGGAAGAACCACCGGAAGTTGGTTCTCCGGGACAGGAACGGTTCCACAGGAAGGGCAGTGAATCAGAGGAATGGGACATCCCCAGTAGCGTTGGCGTGAAACTCCCCAGTCGCGCAGACGAAATTGGGTCTGACGTCGGCCGCTGTTCAGGGCTTCCAGAACCAGAGCCATTTTTGCACGGGCATCGGCGGACGTACGACCATCGAAATCTTCGGAGTGACAGAGAATGCCGTCCTCCGTGAAGGCCGCCCCGGAGGGGGCTTCTCCTGTGGCGGGGCGAATCACGATTTTCGAGGGTAACCCATGGTCGCGCGCGAATTCATAATCGCGCTGATCGTGGGCGGGAACCGCCATGACGGCCCCTTCGCCATAACTCATCAGGACGTAATTGGCCACCCAGATGGGGAGAGGGTGTCCGGTCAGGGGGTGAATGGCGTGTAACGGGGTAGGGAAACCCTTTTTTTCCTGGGTCGCCAGGTCGGCTTCGGCCACGCTGCCCTGGCGGCATTCCAGAAGGAAAGCCGCCAATCGGGGATCTTGTCGGGCACATTCCTGGGCCAGGGGATGTTCGGCCGCAATGGCCAAATAAGTGACCCCGTAAAGAGTATCGGCACGGGTGGTAAAAACGGTCAGGTCGGTTGCACGGTCAGCCAACCTGAAACTGAGGGTGACGCCTTCGGATCGTCCGATCCAGTGACGTTGCATGGTTTTGACCTGTTCCGGCCAGGACTCGAGGTGCTCCAGATCCTGCAGCAACTCCTCGGCATAAGCCGTGATGCGCAAGTAGTACATGGGGATATCGCGTTTTTCCACCAATGCGCCCGAGCGCCAGCCACGCCCTTCAATGACCTGTTCATTGGCCAAAACGGTCTGGTCTACGGGATCCCAGTTGACCGTACCGGTTTTCTGATAGATCAATCCTTTCTTGAACAGCCGGGTAAACAGCCATTGTTCCCAACGGTAATAATCCGGGCGGCAGGTGGTGATTTCCCGTTCCCAGTCGACGGCCAGTCCCAGGGCCTGCAACTGACCCTTCATGGTTTCTATGTTTTGATAAGTCCACTCCGCAGGGGCCACGCCCTGCTTGAGCGCAGCATTTTCGGCGGGTAGGCCAAAGGCATCCCATCCCATCGGCTGGAGGACGTTGAACCCTTTCATGCGGTGGTAGCGGGCCAACACATCCCCCAGCGTGTAGTTGCGCACATGCCCCATGTGTAGTTTTCCAGAGGGGTAGGGAAACATGGACAGACAATAATATTTTGGACGGTCCGGTAACTCGCGGGCACGGTACCGTTGCGTACGCGTCCACGTCTCCTGGCAGCGACGTTCGAGGGTATGGGGGGCGTAAAAATCTTCCATGGCAGCACAGGTCGGGCAAAGGGATGATTATACTCGTGCATGGGTGATGGAGGGGACTCCCGTATAATGCGGGGAATCAAGTAGGCGGCGATGGCGAGACCCATGGAAAATTTACTGGAAGGATTGAATCCGCAACAACGGGAAGCCGTGACCTGGAATCAGGGGTCTGCCCTGATTTTGGCGGGGGCCGGGAGTGGAAAGACCCGGGTTCTGACCACCCGGATGGCCTGGTTGATGGCGACGGGAAAGAATCGTCCCGAGGAGTTGCTGGCCGTCACTTTTACCAACAAGGCAGCGCGTGAGATGATGACACGGTTGTCGTCCATGGGTAACTGGCCCGTTCGCTCTCTTTGGGTAGGGACGTTTCACGGATTGTGTCACCGTTTTTTGCGTCTGCATGCTCTGGATGCGGGGTTGACACCCCAATTTCAGATCATCGATGGACAGGAACAGTTGGCGGCGCTCAAGCGGGTCATGAAAGCTCTGAATTTCGACGAAGAGCGGGTGAATCCTCGCCAACTGCAGAACTTTGTCAATGGGCACAAGGAACAGGGGTTACGCGCGGAGAATGCCGTGGTTTCTCATTCTGCACAGCGACCGCTGCAGGAGGCCTATTTGGCCTACGAGGCACAGTGCCAACGAGAAGGGGTCGTGGACTTTGCCGAGTTGTTGTTGCGTTGTGTGGAATTATGGCAACACCATCCCGTGCTGCGCGAACATTACCAGGCGCGCTTCAAAACCCTTCTGGTCGATGAGTTTCAAGATACCAATCCGCTCCAGTATCGCTGGTTGCGCCTGTTGTGTGGACCGACCAGCACCGTATTTGCAGTGGGGGATGATGATCAGTCCATCTATTCCTTTCGCGGTGCGGAAATCGAGAACATGCGCCATTTTGAGCGGGATTACGGGGTGACCCGGGTCCTGCGCCTGGAGCAGAATTATCGTTCTCTGGGGACCATTCTGGAAGCAGCCAACGCCTTGATTCAGCATAATGCAGGGCGCTTCGGCAAGACGCTTTGGACTGAGGGTGCGCGGGGAGAGTTGATCCGGGTCTACGAAGGGGAAACGGATGGAGATGAAGCCCGTTTCATCGCGCATACCGTGACAGAGTTGCGCGATCAAGGGGTCCGTTTGTCGGATATGGTCCTGCTGTATCGTTCCAATGCTCAGTCCCGCGCGCTTGAACAGGCCCTGTTTTCTCTCAACCTGCCCTATCGGGTGCATGGGGGGCTACGTTTCTTCGAGCGCCAGGAAATCCGCCATGCCCTGGCCTATCTGAGGCTGGCGGTTTCTGCAGAAGACGATGCGGCTTTTCTACGAGTGGTCAATTTCCCTCCCCGGGGGATCGGGGCGCGTTCCCTGGAGAATCTTCAAGTCGAGGCACAGACTCTCCGTTCCAGCCTATTTCAGGCAACGCGGGTCAGTTCGTTGGCGGGTAAGGCAGGGCAGGGCGTGCAACGTTTTTTGCAAGGAATCGATCAACTGGCGGAATTGATCCATCAGGGACAGGACTTGCCCGGGGTGATCCAGGCGGTGTTGGAACTCAGCGGCCTCCTGGAGCATTATCGTCAGGACAAGGAGGGGGCCGACCGGATCGCTAATCTGGAAGAATTGGTGGCCGCTGCTGTGGCGTTCACCCTGGAAGAAGGTTCAGGGGATGTTCTGTCATTTCTGGCTCATGCCACCCTGGAGACCGGAGAGTACGGAGCCGCGCCGGGGAGCGAGGCGATTCAGATGATGACGGTGCATGCGGCCAAGGGGCTGGAATTTGAAGTGGTATTCGTGGCGGGACTGGAAGATGGCCTGTTCCCCCATGAAAATGCTTTGCAGGAAACTCGCGGTCTGGAAGAAGAACGCCGTCTGGCCTATGTCGCCCTCACCCGAGCCCGACGTCAACTGTATCTGACCCACGCCCAGAGCCGTGTACTCCATGGGCAGGTGCGTTATGGCGTGCGTTCCCGTTTCCTCGAAGAAATTCCCGAATTCCTCTGTCACATTTTGAATCCGCGCGCCAAAAGACATGAACTTTTCTTCAGTGCCCGCGCTCTCAACTCCGTGCGTTCCCCCGATGCTTCCACAGAATTCGCCAAAACCGGAAAGTTTCACATCGGACAGCGGGTTCGGCACGACAAATTTGGAGAGGGCGTGGTTTTGGCACGGGAAGGTCAGGGGGGCGAAGGACGGGTTCAGGTAAATTTCAGGGATGTCGGAATGAAATGGTTGGCGCTGGCTTTTGCCCGCCTGACTTCCCTTTGAGCAACGGATTTGATTGGGTGCTTATTTTCGGGGGTGCATGGTAGAATGGGCCGATCGATTTTCCGTATTCTTCTCTGGCGAGTGATTTCAAGGAAATGACACCATGAAACGATGGATGACTGGACTCCTTCTGAGTCTGATGGTTCTTCCTGCCTGGGCGCAACCGGGCGATCCGGAAAAAGGGAAGGTCATTGCGGCTTCCATCTGCTATGCCTGTCATGGTCTGGATGGCGTCAGTCCGATCCCGACCCAACCCCATTTGGCGGCACAGATCCCGGACTATGTGGTCAAACAATTGAATGATATGAAGTCGGTCAACGGGGCCCCTCCTGCCCGGGACAATCCCATCATGGCCGGCATCGTTTCCATGCTCAGTGCAGAAGATATGCGCAATGTAGCGGCCTGGTATGCGATTCAGCCTCCTCATCTGACGCGCGCGGATGATCCAAAACTCGTGTCCATCGGACAGAAACTTTGGCGAGGCGGGGATGCAGACCGAGGAGTGCCTGCGTGTTCCAGTTGCCACGGCCCCACGGGCGCAGGAGTCCCTGCACTTTATCCGCGTCTTTCAGGGCAGTATCAGGAATATACCGAACTACAGTTGCAACATTTCAGGGATGGCACGCGCAGCAATGACCCGGCTGCCGTGATGCGCACCATTGCACATCGTCTGACCAATGAAGAAGTCAAGGCCCTGTCGGACTACGCTGCTGGCGTGTATTGATTTTGACTTCATCTATAGTTACCGACAGGATTTTTGCTTGATTTCAAGGAGTTCACGGATGTTGGGTTTGAGGCAGTGGGGCAAGTTGGCCCTTTTGGTCTGGGCTGTGGCTACCTTTCTGGTTCTGCACCGAGGGCCTTACGGAATAGAGGAAGAAGCCGCCAAGGCACTGTTGCTGGATTGGTCGGTGGCCGACCATGTGGCCAATTCCATCGTGACACTGGGGGTGCCGGACTTTCGCGATCTTCTCTGGCTTCCTCTGGGATTCCTGTGGCCAGGTCAGGTCATGGCCGCCAAGGGAGTGATGATCGCCCTGGCTGGGCTTACGGCATGGGGGCTATATCGCTGGCAGTCCCAGGAAGGACAGGACGAGGCGGCTTTATTAGCCACGGGATTATGGCTGCTGACACCGCTGGCCCTGTTGCAAATCGATCACCTTTCTCCCGGACTGGGAATACTGGCCGCATTCATGGGAGGATACTGGCTGGACCGTTCCTATCGGCAACGACCCCACGCATTGAGTGGACTGTATTTTGGGCAATTGGGGCTGTCGGCCTTTGCCGTCAGCCTGCACCCGGTGGGGCTGGTCTACCCGCTGCTCCTGGCCTGGGAGTGGCATAAAAACCCGGTGAATTCCCTGCAGAAAAAAACATTTTTCATAGGATTGATGATTTTTTCGGGAATCTCGATTCTGTTGCGTTGGGGTTGGAGCGGGGTCACCTGGTTTCAGAACCCATTGCGCGACTGGATGCCCTTGTGGGGTCATTTTCCCGGTTTTGAACCAGAACTTACGGCTGCAGATTGGGGAGCGGGAATTTTGATTCTCATCCTGTTGCTTTGGGTATGGTGGAAAAAGCGGCAGATACTCTGGAAGACCTTATTGGGGCGATGTCTCTGGTGGGGAGTCCTGGTTTCATCCTTCAATGGGGATGCTACCTTTGCTCTGCTGGGCATGATCACGTTACTTTATGCAGGGATTCCGGCGTTGCTCGAATGGGGTGCCGGAAAGATCGGTTTTCTGGCTCAACGGGGCTGGGTCCTTCTGGGCGTTTTTCTGATCTCTACCCTCAGTATGCAGGATGACCGTGCCTGGTTCGAGTTGGGACAGGCACGTCAATTGACCGAACAGGATCAGTTGATCCTGACGCTCACCCAGACGGTGGAACACTACCGCACCGATGCAGAAACCCGTCATTTGCCGGATCCGCGTTTGCGGGTGGCGAGCCAGTGGCCGGCACGGACCATGCTGGCCTGTCGGTGCGATGCCTTGCCCCTACCCCCAGCCGCCAAGGATCCTGCTGCCCAACTGGTCATGATGAAAGGATTGACCCATTTGATCATGGCCCCCAAAACCCCAGCCAATCTGGGGTTGGCTCAGAACCTGTCCCTGCTGGGGAACGAAGTGGAAACCATTTCCCTGCAAGCCGGGGGGGTCGTTCTGCAGATCCGTACGCCCAACCTGGCACCTGCGGCACCGGCCCCGGTACTGGATGAGCCGCCGCCTCCTGCTCCTGGAGATCCCGTCAAATGAAAATCAGCCCTCGCGAAGCCCTGGTTTATGTGGTGGTGACTCTCAGTTCGCTGTTTCTGACTGCCTATACTGTGCACATGCTGGTGGGTGGCCTGATTCCGGCGGACAGGGAATACCACTACATGGGGCTGGCCTGTTCGGGGGTGGCGGTGGTGATCGGATTCATGGCCTGGGATGTGGTGCGTCGCCGGCGTTAGAAACGCCGGTGGTTTCCCTCAGGTTCGAACGGTGTCTAGGGAAGAGGCGCCTTCTTTTTGGCAAAGAAATCCTGAAGGGACTGGTAATCCCGTTCAAGAGAAAACTGCCCTTTATGAAAAACGAATTGCAGGCGCTTGCCTGCTGCATCCAGTCCGGTCAATCCGATGGAACGGCCGGAATAATCGCGATACACGTGGATATCCTTGAGTAGTTCGAGGCTCGTCCCGTTTTTCAGGTGGACGCGCACGCAGGGCGCCTGGGGATCGGCTTCCAGTCGAACAGGCGCCGTGGGAAGGTACAGCAGACGAGTCTTCAGCACCCGATTGGCCCCTGCAAACAGGAAAAAACAGGCCATGAACAGGAGCAGATAGGCAAGATTCGGGTTCGACGCGTACCAAGCATTGGCGGCAAAGGCACTCAGAGCAGAAACCGTGGGAACATAAAGCAACAGATCCCAAGTCATGCCTCGGGGATCTTTTTTCAATTCATAGGAGCGCAACATAGGGATCTCAGGGGGGCTGACAAATGGGTCGGCAGACTCTTTACGGGAGGGAAGCCTGATGAGGGGCGGGTAGAACGGCTCGAATGGCTGCATCCATTTCCTGGTAAAGCATGGGGCCCGCCTGTTGATACCGGACGATTCCATGCGTATCGATCACAAAGGTCCAGGGATCGCCCATCACGCGATAGGTTTTGAATGCTTCGGGGTTTTCATACTGGTCCATGTGCAGAAACAGGACATTGGGCTGATATTTGTCAAGCATGGCCTTGGTGATTTGCAGTTGCCGATCGCAGACGGAACAATGACCGGGGGTGGCAAATTCGAGCAGGATGGGTTTTCCCGTGGCCAACGCCTGATCCAGCGAATACTGGTACATGCGCGGGTCAGGCTGGCGATAGGTGGTCATGCGACTGAGGTCTCCGCCGACATCGGCCAAGGTCTTGGTGGCCAGTCGAGGGGCCTGGGTCCCCAGGGCCAGCCCAAGGTCCTGCCGATTGCAGCCCCCCAGGGCGACGACCAGGACGATCAGGGAATACCTCAATTTGGATTTCATGGGAGGTCAGGCTCCTTGCTTGCCAGTCTTGAAGATATTATAGCCCCAGATAATGTTGGCCAGCAGAACCAACGTTCCGAAGAAGCCCACCCCACCCATCAGATGGGTGACGGTTTTTTCTATTTCCGGACCGGGGTCATAGCCTCCAATGCTGCCTGCAATGGAGAACAGGACCACCATGCCCATCAGACCGATGTTGTGCATCCAGAAATGGATCTTGACCAGTTTGAGGCTGTAAATCGGGCGATTGACCAGGCGCGGGACAAAGTAGTAGATGGCGCCGAAAATGGCCATTTCCACCCAGCCAAGCAAATTGATATGCCCGTGCGCCAGCAGGATGAGGTGACCGTGGGGGGCCGAATCCACGAACATGCGAAAGGCGGGAATTCCCCCCATCAGAGCCCCCCAGGAAAAACCGATGATGGCGTAGGTAATACAGGCATACACGAATAACAGGGTGAAGGTCGTGTATTCCGGGTCATCGATGCGTTGGTCAAAAGAGGCGGGTGAAGACATGCTCAGGGTTTCTCCTTCTGATTTTGACCTGCATCCTCGCGCAGATCGTGATATTCGGTTTTCCAGGAACTGGGGGCCCAGACCTTGACCATTTCATCCACGAATCCGGAGCGTTCCGGCATGGGCAGACGGGCATCCGCAGATCCTTGCGTGGCTTTCAACTCTGACAGAAACACGGCGATGGAATGGATTTCGTTAGCCGGCAAGGCGGCCACATAGGCTGCTGCCTTGTTCAGACCGTGGTCGACGGTTTTAGTTTCATAGGTGGACTCGGGTTTTTTCAGGAATGATTCGATGTAGTCCAGGGTATGTCGAGAGCCGATACCGTCCAGGCCAACGCCGTGATTGGTCCCGTTACGCACGGCTCGATGGCAGTCAGTACAGCCCCTTTCACGAAACAGACGGGAACCTACCTTCCCTTCCGCAGTGAAGTCAAACTGGGTGGTATTGGGGTACATGGGGTGGTTGAGGTGAGAACGGTAGATTTCCAGCATCACAAAACTGGACACGGCAAAAACGACCAGCAGTCCAAAGATGCCGAACAATATCTTTTCGCCCAGTTTCAAGGAGTTGAATTTCATTAGTCAGTTTCCTGTCAGGTAAATAGAAAACCCGCGCGCTAAGCACGCGGGTTTCAAGCATACTTCCCCGCTTCGCTGACTTAAGCCGACGATGTTTACCGGGTAGTATTCGGGACGCGTGAGTTCCCTTCCGTGGTGCGAGGGGCCGTGGCCAGATAGGTTGCGGCGTCGAGAATATCCTCGTCGCTCAACTTCTTGGCAATGGCACGCATCATGCCGTAAGGATCATTGGTGCGGCTCTCATCCCGCCAGTTGTGCAACTGGTTGACCAGATAAGTGAACTTTTGTTCCCCGATGACCGGGAAAACTGGAGCTGCACCGCGACCGTTGTACCCATGGCAAGACATGCAGGCCGAAACCTTGCCGCTGACGCCGTATTTGACCAGGATTTCACCCTTGTAACGGGTTCCGATGGGTTGGCCCCCATCCTTGATGGCCTGCATATCCGACAATTCCTTGGGGTCAAGAGGAAGAGAATTGACATAAGCCGAAACATCCCGCCGATCCTGGGGGGTGAGTTGCTGTGCAAACAAAGGCATGACTGCCCCTGCCCCCGATGGGGTTCTCCGGCCTTCGGCCAGGTCCGTCAATTGTTTGACGATATAAGGAAAACCGAGATTGTTGAGACGGGGTGCCCCCATGGCTTCCGTTCCCCATCCTGTGGCTCCATGGCAGGTCATGCACGCCGGAGCGGCGCCTTTCCCTTCCGTGAAGATCTTTTTGCCGTTGGCCGGGTCGCCGTTCATGACCCCTTCTTCTTCAGCCAGAGCCGTCATGCTCACCAGAGCCGCGGCCACAGCCAGCCCGGATGTGATCTTAGTGAATGACTTACGCATTTACCCCCCTCCAGAATGACATTGAATGACAGGACAGTAGACAGGACCTACCGTTCCATGAACCCGTACTGCTTTTTTTAATTGAACGGGCTGCAAAGATTCCCAAACGCGGCACGGTTCGCTGATTTTACCGCAGAATTTTGCGATGTCAGCGTTTCCATGTCGCATCGTAGCGGACTATATCATGGGCAAAACCGGCTTCGCAACAGATTTTTGAGGCATGCTTGTCGAAGCCGCTGACGGGGCCGAAATAAGGGGAAAGATCAGACCCACTTGACAGTCTGTTTCAGGGGCGCTACGCTAGGCATATGGTCAGTCGGAGAAGGTGTTTGTCTTCCGGCCATGAGCGTCGTATCACAATAATAAAATATGTTTTTTGTTGGTTTAACCTAAAACTATTTAATCGATCTGGAGGGGTTACAACATGGAAAAAGGTATTAAACAATCGCGCCGTCAGTTGCTCAAGATGGGCTCCATCGCTATCGTTGCAGCGCCGATGGCAGGCTTTACCACTTCGGCCTTCGCCAAGAAGAACACCGCCGTGCGGACAGCCTTGCATTTTCAGGACCATCCCAATGGGGAAAAGGATTGCAATCGTTGCATGAACTTCATTCCCAACAAGGACAAGCCGACCGATCCAGGTGCCGTGCACGGGTGTAAACTCTACCCCGGGGACGATGAAATTTGCCCGACCTGCTATTGCAACGGCTTCGTCGCAAAACCCAAATAACTCAATAGTTCCAAGTCGTATTCGAAAAGGTGCCAAGGGCACCTTTTCGTTTCTGTTTCCGATCCGAATTTGGGGATGAAGAGCATGTTTTCTCAGCCCTTCCATTCTGGCTCGGGATGCGTGTGCGTACCGACTTTTTGACAGTGCTTGCCATTCCTCCACGGTCCGTGACAGTGGAGGGCGGTCATGTTCGGGTCTCGGGTGGATACGTGGATGTCAATAAGGGATTGACCGTCAAGACCTTCGTCAGTTGGGGCGAAGTCGCGGGTGAGTTTTTTCTGGGCAGGATTATTGAATGAATTACGGAAAAAGAATTTTTCTCTGGATCGTGCTGTTCTGGATCGGGAGTGCGCAGGTCTTTGCGGAGCCCTTCGTTCAGGGTGGCCCCATTGGTTCGCAAACCAGTGATGGGTACGATGCGCTGGGCCCGGTGGTAGAGCAACCCATCGAGTTTCCACATAACACCCACGCCGGACGCATGCAGATCAACTGCATGTACTGTCATACCTACGCGCGACGCAGCAATGTGTCTGGAATTCCTCGTCTCGACAAATGTATGGGGTGTCACAATTTGATCGAAGGCGTCAAGGATCGTCCGCGGATCAAGAAATTGTTTGAATATTGGGAAAACAAGCAGCCGATTCCCTGGAAAAAAGTGCATGACTTGCCTGATTTCGTTCGTTTCAACCACGAGCGCCATATCCAGCGTTTTTATTTCCAGGAAAAACGACCCGTTCGTGAAGTCTGTGGGTACTGTCATGGCGATATTGCTTCCATGACGACGGCACGGCGTGTCAAAGCCTTGTCCATGGGTTGGTGTGTCAGTTGTCACCAAAAGGATCATCTGGAGAAGGCGGGGAGCACGGTGACCAGTCACGGTCCCAACGATTGCTGGCTCTGTCATAAATAAAACGGCGACCAAACAGGAGACGATGAAATGACAATGAGTAATTTGGATCGCCGAGATTTCCTCAAGGTATTGGGGATCAGTGGGGCTGCTGCCACACTGGCAGGATGTGGTCATACTTCCATCGAGTCAGGGGTGGAAGAGGTCATGTCTTACGTCCATCCTCAAGACTTCGTGGTGCCCGGCATCGGAGTTTTTTATGCCTCGACCTGCGCCCAGTGTGGTTCCGGCTGTGGAATCATGGGCAAGGTGCGCGAAGGGCGGGTTCTTAAACTGGAGGGAAATCCCGAGTCCGGAATCAGCGGCGGAAAGATTTGCGGGCTGGGACAGGCAGGCGTGCAGGCCCACTACAACCCGGATCGGTTGCGTACGCCCATGTATAAGGGTGAAGGGGGATTGACCCCCGTATCCTGGGAGACGGCCCATCAGATCCTGGAACAACGTCTGGGACCAAACAGTCCGCTGAAAGGCGAACAGATCGCTTTTCTGACCGGAGGGGTCAGTGGACACCAGCGGGTACTTCTGGAAAATTTCCTGGAAACCTTTGATTCCACCCATCATGTGACCTACGATGCGCTCTCCACCGCCACGGGGAGAGCCGCCAGCAAGGCCATTCTGGGCGCGGAGCAGCCCCTCTGGAATATCCACAAGGCACGCCTGATCCTGTCCTTTGGTAACGATTTCCTGGGCAGCGGCGTCTCGCCGGTTTACATGGCACGCCAGTATGCGCTGTTTCGAAAGGCACCACGCGGTACCTTGATCCAGATCGAGCCGCGCATGACCCTGACGGGAGGAAATGCGGATCGCTGGTATCCCATCAAGCCAGGGACCGAAGGAATTCTGGCCTTGGGTATCGCGCATGACTTGCTGCAACACGAAGAGTTCTCCAGGGGTGTTCCGCAGGAAATTCTCGATCTGGTCAAAAATTACGATCGGGATGCCGTGAGCGATATCACGGGGATCGGTTCCGATGCGGTACGCCTGATTGCGGCTCAACTGTGGAACAATACGCCTTCTCTGGTGATTGCCGGACCTTCGGTAGAAGGACACCCCTATGGGTTCAGCAATGCGGCGGCCGTACAACTGCTCAACGTGATTCTGGGGAATCGGGGGCAGACGATGGAGGGACAGGCCGAACATCCCTTCCCTCAACTGACGCCTACCTTGGGAAGTTACCATGCGCTGGCTGACCTGAACCAGAAAATGGCCGCTGGAAAGACACAGGCCCTACTGGTTTATGGTACCAATCCGGTGTTCACGGCGCCGTCGCATCTGCCCTTCGGGGAATCCATGAGCAATGTTCCTTTCAAGGTGGCTTTTGTCACGCACATGGATGAAACTGCGGGACATTGTGATCTGGTTCTACCTCTGCTGTCCGCGCTGGAAGACTTTGGCACCCATGTGGCCGAATACCAGCCGGATGGCGTGGAGGTGATGCTGCAGCAACCCCTGATGGAAAAACTCTATCCCGAGTCCAAGGGGTACGGCGACATCCTTCTGGAAATATTGAAAAAACGCAAGCCAGAGGCCTACGCCGCATTTCCTGACTATTACAGTTATCTCAAAACCGCCATGGTCAAGGCCAAGCCGGTTTTCAAGGTCAGCGACAGCGATGATCATTTCTGGGAAGACGCCCTGCGCAATGGTCTCGTCAAGTGGAACGGAAAACCGACCTCTCTGGAGGCCAAGCTACCGGCCCTGACCCTGCCGAAGCCAGCAGAACTGACGACGGACTACCCCTTCTACTTCGTTCCCTCCATCCGACCGGACATGCGCGACGGGCGTCATGCCTACCTGCCCTGGCTGCAGGAATCGCCTGAAACCATGACCACGGTGGTCTGGGACAGTTGGGTCGAGATCCATCCCAAAACGGCAGAGGCGATGCAGATCAAGGAAGGGGACATTCTGCAAATCCAGTCTGCCACCGGATCCGTGCGCGCCAAGGCCTATCTGTTTCCTGGCATTCAACCCGATACGGTATCCATGCCGCTGGGGCAAGGGCATACCCAGCTCGGACGGTTTGCCACGGGGGTTGGGGTGAATCCCTACAAGATTCTCGATCCGATTTTTGACGATCGTACCGGGGAACTGGCCATGCATGCCACGCGTGTGGCCTTGAGAAAAACAGGCGAGCATCAGGTGGTCGTGAAGGACGAGGGCCCCACCACCTTCCAGAACGGGCAAAAACTTGTCGCCACCTTGTCCGCTGACCAAGCCAAATTGTCCAAGGAGATCTAGCATGTCACTGAGCAATCTGATTCAGAACTGGAACTCGTTTCGGACGCGTCGTCCCTATGAGGGGCAGTACGACGATGCCCCCTACAAGTGGGCCATGGTCATCGACCTGGACGCCTGTATCGGCTGTAACGCGTGTACCGTTGCCTGTTATGCGGAAAACAATCTGCCTGTGGTGGGCAAGGAACGCTTTGGCAAGGGGCAGGCCATGCACTGGATCCGCATCGAGCGATACTGGGGGGAGGGGGATGCCATGACCTCAGAATTTCCCGATCATGGTGCGCAATACTTGCCCATGCTCTGCCAGCAGTGCGAAGCGGCTCCCTGTGAACCGGTCTGTCCCGTCGGTGCCACTCACCACTCGCCGGATGGTCTCAATACCCAGGTGTATAACCGGTGCGTGGGGTCGCGTTATTGTTCGGCCAACTGTCCCTACAAGGTTCGTTACTTCAACTGGTGGAATTACCCTGACCGGGCCTGGCCCAATCCGCTGGAATTGCAATTGAATCCAGACGTGACGGTGCGGAGCAAGGGGGTCATGGAAAAGTGTACGTTCTGCATGCAACGGTTGCGCGCGGGGATGGACAAGGCCAAGACCGAAGGGCGTATCCTGGCCGATGGCGAAGTGCTTACGGCCTGTGCGCAGGCCTGCCCCACCTCCGCCATCACCTTTGGAAACCTGGCGGATAAAAAGTCCAAGGTGGCCAGAATGTGGAAAAACCAGCAGGTCGATCTGGCCAAGGACAGTCAGGAAAAATCCGAGGAGGGGATTCGCGGTTACCGGATTCTGGAAGAGTTGAATACCTATCCGTCCATCGTGTATCTCGAACGCGTACGCAATCTCGAGGCTTGAGTTGACCCGCGCGTTCACGAATACCACCATTCAGGGAAAAAACCATGAGTCATAGTGTTCATAGCCATCCTCAGCTGGATGTGCAAGTTGAAAGAAAATTCATCCCCAAGCAGAAGGATCTGGGGGCGGACGTTACCTGGGCCAAGATCAACAAGGATGTGCTGAGAAGTCTGGAAAAGCCGCGCCCCGTTTTCTGGGTGATTTTCTTTTCTGCCCTGGCCTTGTTTTCCTTTGGCGTTTACTGTGAGGTTTATCAGTACCAGAACGGAATGGGGGTGGCAGATTTGAACAACCCGCAGGTCTGGGGTTTATATATTGCCACCTTCATTTTCTGGATCGGGATGGGTCACTCCGGTACCCTGCTGTCCGCCCTGCTTCATATCATCCATGCGGACTGGCGAAAACCGATCTACCGGTATTCGGAAGCCATGACCACCTTTACCTTGCTTACGGCTGCCCTGTTTGTGCTGGTGCACATGGGACGGCTCTGGCAGTTTTACTATGTGGTGGCCTATCCCAACGAACGCTGGACCTGGCCTAATTTCACCTCACCCCTGGTGTGGGATGCCACGGCCATCGGAACCTATCTGACCTCGTCACTCCTGTTCCTCTACATGGGGATGATTCCCGATCTGGCGATCTGTCGCGACAATGCCAGGGGAGCACGGCGGGCACTCTACCGCTTTCTTTCCATGGGCTGGCAGGGAACCGATCGGCAGTGGGCCAATTTCAAGGTGGCCTACATGACCATGGCCTGCTTTCTGATGCCGCTGGCAGTTTCGGTTCACTCCATCGTGTCCACCGACTTTGCCGTGTCACAGAACCCCGGCTGGCACGTGACGTCCTTCCCGCCTTATTTTGTGTTGGGCGCACTGTATTCAGGATGCTCGGGCATTATTACCCTGTTCATCGTGCTGCGTTATGTCTTCCGTTTCGAAGCCTACATGACCCAGCCCATCCTGAACAAGCTGATCAAGATGACCTTCGCCATTGCCATGGTATGGACCTATCTGGATCTGATCGAGTATGCCACCACCTGGTACGGCAGCGATGAAGTGGCCAAGGCCGACCTGATTTACCGGGCGACGGGGGATTATGCCCTGCAGTTCTGGGGAATGATTTTCTGCGCCATGGTAATGCCCTTCACCCTGTTGATCCGTTTCGTGCGTCACAACTATGTGGTCTTGCTGATCATTTCACTGATCCTCAATGTGGGGATGTGGCTGGAACGTTTCCAGATCATTACGCCCACCTTTGCGAAATCGCACTACCCATGGACATGGACGGCGGGCTGGTGGCCGAGTTGGGTCCAGTGGGGCATCGTGGCCGGGAGTTTTGGCTGGTTCACCATGCTTTTCATGCTGTACTGCAAGATCTTCCCCAGCGTGTCCATGTATGAAGTAAAGGAAATGGTGCACGAACAGAACATGGAAGAAAAGGCGCTTGCGGCACAGACAGATGTCCATGAAGCAGGCCTGGTGCCAGAAATGAAGGGAGGACAGGCATAATGAAAAAATCTCATACTCTGGCGCTGTATGCGGATATGGATGAAGCGGCCAATGCACTCAAGGAACTCAAGTCCTCCGGCATGTCGGGTTTCAGGATGGAGGACGTGGTGGTCAAATCCCCCATCGACCATCCCGAACTGAGCGAGTTGCTGGGCCCTCGTCCCGTCTATATCCAGTGGTTTACCCTGCTGGGGGTCCTGCTGGGACCCACTACCGGGTTGGTGTTGATTGCGTCTGCCCAGGCCAGTTTCATTTATCAGGTGCGGGGCGGACGACCGGTGGTTCCGCTTCCACCGGATATGGTGCTGACCTATGAACTGTTCATCCTGTCCGGGGTTCTCATGACGGTTCTGGCGACTTTCGTGGCCATGAAGTTGCCGGGTAACCGGAGCCCGCTCTACAACGCCAGCGTGTCCGAAGACAAGATCGGTATCCTGGTGAAGGCAGACCCGCAAAGCATTCCTCAGATCAACGAAATTTTGGGGCGTCACAAGCCTCTCGAAATCATGGGAGACCAAGCACGATGAAATCCTTAACTCGCTGGATACCCATTCTGGCTCTGGTTCCCTCTGTCGCCCTGGCATGGCCGTGGAGCAAGGATATGGCCAATCAGATCAGCGTCAAACCCCAGGAGGGGCCGGATGCGGTGCGACCTTTTCCGGAAAATTCCGTGCCGATGTCAGGAACGCCGACCACGCCTTATGTGCACGATGGGGATGCGGCCATGAATCTGCCCAACCCCAATCCGCCCACTGAAAAGTCGGTGGCTTATGGGCGTGAGATGTTCAAGATCTACTGTGTTCCCTGTCATGGAGACTCGGGTACTGGAGATGGCCTGGTGGGCGAGAAACTGATCGTACGCCCCTTTGACCTGACGGCCCCCCGGGTTCAGAAAGAAGTTCCCGAAGGCTATATCTGGGGACATATCACCTTTGGCGGGGCGCTTATGCCCTCCTACGGGAATGACATGTCGCCCTCCGAGCGCTGGGATGTGGTGAATTATGTGCGACATGGTCTATTGACAGATCCTACCGCCAAAAAACGCGACATGACCACCACCGAAAACAAATAAACCACAAGGAGCCGCGCCGTGATTCCATTTGCAAGTTGGTCAGTATTGACCGTGGATTTTCTGATCGTGCTGCACCTGTGCCTGGCGGGCGTTGCCCTGCCTTGCCTGCTGCATCTGGTCAATGCCAAGTGGCGTTATGAAGTTCGCCACATTTCCGTTGCGTTCTTCTCCCTGTATCCGCTGGCCGTGATACTTCTGTTGATCCTGCTGTTTGGGGGGGAAATGACCTTTCCCTGGGCGGGCACCTTCGAGCATCTGCCCAAGTGGAACAACCTGAAGTTTTTGCGGGTACGGGAGATTGCCGGCATCATCATCGTGGGGCTGGCATATGGCGCATTTGTCCGCTTGCAGCGCACCTCTGAAGATTCTCCGGAAAATCTTTCCCGCTTCAAGGCGCTCGCCGCGGCCATTCCCTTCATCCATGTCCTGTATTGCACCATGGTGGCGTGGGATTTCGAAATGACCCTGTTGCCTCATTGGGAAAGTTCCATGTTTTCCGTGAACTACATTGTCAGTGTCTCGGGCATGTTCCTGGCTTCCTTCGTGATTCTGCTCACCATTCTCCAGAACACCGGGGTGATCCGGCAAAAGATCCGGTTCCAGATTTTCAATTATCTGGCGCAGATGATGCTGGGCTTCACCATTTTATGGATCTATACCTTCTTCGGTCAGTACCTCATCATATGGTACGGCAACATTACGGAGGAAACGACCCGCATCTACCAGATGCAGTATGGTGACTACAGTCCGCTGTTCTGGCTGTTTTTTGTGATGAAGTTCATCATTCCCTTCGTGACCCTGGTTTTCCCCTTCAGCCGGCATAACCCCAGGGTGATTTTCTTCATTGCCTGCGACATCGTCCTGGGCAGTTGGATCGAGCGTTATACCTGGATTTCCGGTACCTACCCCACGCCGCACTTTCCGATGACCGGCAGTTTCGACATCGGTGTGACGGTGGTGGTGATGGTCACGGCATTCCTGATCGTGCGCAGCCGGTTGAAAAACACCCAGGTGATCAAGTAAGAAAGAAGAATTTCCAGTGCGGATGTTGAAAACCGCACGGGATGCTGGTATAAAGTGGCATGAGAGGTTGAAACCGCAAGGAAACGACCCACAGGCAAGACAAGAGAGATAATCAGCAAAATAAAAAGTTATGTAAGTTGCTGAATATCATTAATTTCAGTGAAAACGAAAGAGAGGGGGGAGGAATGCAAAAAAAATCCATCATGTCGCGCGGCTTTTGGTGCATGATCGTCGGCGGAATGCTGACGGGTATGGGCAATGGCAGCGTGTTCGGTGCAGCCTTGATGTGTTTCCTGGGGCGCGGTGACTTCAACGATTGGGGAGGATGGAACGGTCTTGCTTATGACCCTCATACCTTCACGGGATTCATCGACTGGTGTATGCTCGTTTTCGGTTTCGCCTACATTGGTATTCTGGCCATCGCCTTTCAACGGCATGATGCCATTGAAAACGCTGCCTGATCCTCATCCAACCATTTGCGCGCCATTCGCGTCAAGGAGACATTGAAATGATCGGTACCATCGCCGCAGTTTTGGGGATTGCCCTTGCCTTCTCCAGCATGCTTCTTTCCTGGTATGTCCTGATGCCCCGCAAGCGTCAGGGTCACCATTGATTCATTCCAATAACACATTCATTTACTCACGTAATCTGATATAGAAAACAACAGGGGGGGTTCAAGATGTTCAAGTACCTATTTGCGCGTAGCGAGGATATTCCGGAGGGATCGGCAGCGGTTTACTTCGGTTTCTCCGCGATTACTTGGTTTGTGATTGGAACCGGGTTGGGTGCCTTCAATGCATCCAAGTTGGCATTTCCTGATTTTGTCACGGGTCTCGAGTTCGTTTCTTTCGGTCACATGCGTCAGGTGCACGTTCACGCCGTGATTTTCGGCTGGATTTCCATGGCGTTTGCCATGGCCATGATGTACGTGACCCCGGCCTTGGGTAACACCAAGTTGTGGTCGGAAAAGTTGGGCATCTGGAATGCGTTTCTCTGGAATGTCGGGCTGTCGCTGGGACTGACGCTGTTGTGGTCCGGGATGACCTCGGGGCGGGAATATTCCGACTTCCCCTGGTTCATCGATCTGTACATTGCGACCTTCATGACCATTCCTTTGGGCATCAATGTCTGGATGACCGTCATTCACCGCAAGACGCAGGGGATCTACACCACCAACTGGTTCTTTGCTTCTGCCGTGTTCATGGTCAGCATCGTGTTTATCGTGGGTAACCTGCCCGAGTGGTTCCATCTGACCGGGTTGACTGAAGCCTACCTGACCTGGTGGTTTGCGCACAATGTGCTGGGTCTGTGGATTACTCCGGTTGCAGCGGCCATTGCCTACTACACCATTCCCAAGGTGACCGGCAATCCGCTCTATTCACACCGGATCGGCCACCTGCACTTCTGGTCTGTGGTCGTGTTCTATTCCACCCCTGCTGCCCACCACCTGATGTCCGCTCCCCTGCCTGAATGGCTCAAGTCCTTCGCTTCGGTGGAAGGGGTGTTGATTCTGGTGCCAGCCGTTGCCTTCGTGTCCAACATTCTGTTGACCATGCAAGGGAAATGGAACATGTTCGTGGAAAACCTGGAAATCCGCTTCACGGTGACCGGCTGTCTGATGGCCATCCCGCTGAACATGCAAGGGGGCTTCCAGCAAACCCGTGCCATCAACTGGTACATTCACGGGACGGGCTGGATCGTGGCCCACGCCCACTTGGCTCTCCTGGGTTTCTCGACCTTCCTGGAAGCTGCTGCGGTCTACCTGGGTTTGCAAACCCTCATGAAGCGTAAACTGTACTCTCTGACTTTGGGGAATCTGCATTTCTGGTTCCTGCTGATCGGATTCACCACCTACTGGGTGTCCATGACCATTGCCGGATTGATTCAAGGGGCCGGAAAGATCTACGAAGTCCCGTACATCGACGTGGTGATGGCGGAGCATCCCTACATGATTGCCCGCTGGATCGGTGGTTCCCTGGTATTTACCGGAAACTGCTTCTGGCTCTACAACATGTGGATGACCGCACGCGCCGGGACCGTGATTCCAGAGGGACGCATGGCCCACGAACTGGCCTACGAACGTTAATCGGCCACTGATCGCAGAATTGGAGGAGAATATCAAATGGTCAATTTTAGAGAGTACAAGATCGGAGCCCGGTTTTTCGGTCTTGCCCTGGGTGGATCGATGACGATCACCCTGTTTATGCCCAGTTTCGACTTGCGCAATGTAAATGCCACAGAGGTGGCTCTGGACAAGCAGCTTTGGGCCGGTCACGAGTCGGGGTTCAGTCTGGCCGATCCCTTCCTGACGGGAGAGCATCGTCCGGTACGGGTGACCTTGAAAACGGATCCGAAAACGGGTCAACCCATGGCATCCACGGTCGCCTATGTTTATCCGGCGGGGACACCTCTTCCCAATGGCGTGGACCACCCCGATAACCTCGGAAATATCGTGGAGCAATTGAGTCGGGACAAAGGTCGGATCGGTGAAGCCAACAAGTCTCAAGGTGCGGTCTTTCTGCTCAGTTCCGAACCTCAGGGCGATGGCTCCAAGCAGTTTTATATTGAAAATGCTTCGGCCACCAAAGGCTGGAATCCTGAAGAGGTCATGAAAGCAGCTGGGGATGAAAATACCTACCATGCTTCTTATGGAAAGTCCATTTTCGTGCGTGAAGGCTGCTGGTGGTGTCACACCCTCTTGCCGGAAGAAACCCAGGATTGGCAAGTGTTTGGTGCGCCGCCCATGTTGGGTGACTTCAATGGAGAATCCCCCACTGCCTTTGGTTCTGACCGCAAGGCGCCGGATATTCTTCATGTGGGATCGCGCAATTCATCGCGCGAATGGATGATGTTGCACTTCTTCAATCCGCGTCTGGTGCAACCGCATTCCATCATGCCCCGTTTTGACTATCTTTGGGGACCGGTCGACGACAAGGGTCAGAAGATCGATTTCGACAAGTGGCGCGCAGAGTATAACGAGTATGTGGATGGAAAGCGGGTTACTCCGCCTGAAGTTCCCATGTATGCCAGCAATTCTGATGCCCGCGCGTTGATCGACTTCGTTTTGTCGCTCAAGTAAATCTTGATACCAAACTGACTGTCCCTTTCCTTTCAGGGGGGGGCAGTCGATAAAATAAGTGGAGGTCTCTTATGAGTAATTGGTCCTTTGATTCGCCCCTGCGCACCCTTTCTGATGAAGAAAAGGTCCGTAATGATGAAAAATTGTGGGAAAACGACAATCTGGGTGGGGTACACGAAGACAACAACCCGGTTCCTGCGCCCGTGGTATGGTTGGTCGGTTTGACGGTGATCACGGCATTTGCCATTACCTTCCCGCTCTGGGGTCAACGTCCAACGGCGGCTTTGTATGAATCCTACGTCAATTCCATGGACAAGCCTGAAGTGCTGGCCGCCAAGGACGACAAGGAAGCCATGGCTAAAATCGTGGAAATGAACAAAGGGACGCCGAATGATGCCTTGCTGGAACGGCATCCCTTGACCATGGACGATCTGCGCATGATTGCTCCGCAAATCAAGGCGCTGGAGGCCAAGGGCGCGCACATGCATGATTTCGAAGTGGTGGGAGATCAAGTGGTTACGGCAAACTTTGAAGGCAACTATCGTCCTGATGGCACCCGCATCCGCCAGCAACCCTGGTGGGACAAGGGATACACCATTGATATTTTCTATCTGAGTTACTTCTTTTTATCCGTATTTACCATGATCAAGCGGCTGCCCCCCACCACGTGGCAACCCAAGCATGATCACTGAGCACCCTACATCAAGGAGATGAGATCATGATTGATCTGGATTACGGCCCTTTGGCCATTGCTCTGCCCATCAGTATCGCCTTTATCTGCCCGTTTCTCTATAGTTTCTTTGTGGATAACTTCGACAAAAAGAAATAATGCGTTTTGGTGGCAAGATGAAACCATAACCATTTAAATGACTCGCAGTGCCATACCTGACGGTATGGCACTTTTTTTTGACCCCATTCGAACTTTATCTCATGATCACTGAAATCTCGCATCTCGTGGCCGCAACGACTTCCGGAAAAATCGATATGAGTATCGAAGGAATGAGGAGTCAGCGTTTCAGCGTCTATATTTTTGTTTTTCTGCTGATCGGTATCGCAGTTTTTTCTGGAATCATCTATTCCCTGCTCAAAGGGCAATATGCCCCCACCAAGATGCGTATCGGGGAACGCTTGATGTTCATCGCCATCATCCTGGGCGTGGTGGCGGCCACGGGGTTCGGTGCTACCCAACTATTGACCGGTTATCTGTTTTGAGGGCGTTTTGATGTGATTGGGTATTTTGAACCTTTGCAGGAATGACAACTCCAATTCCTGCAAGAGAGTGTTAGAATAACGGCAACCTTCATACAGGAGTCTGGCATGGGCAATTACCTCGATACATTACCCGATGGGTGGACCATCTACCTGTGGCTCATCGCTGGAGGACTTATCATTGCCGTGAGTATTTACGGGATACGCTGGGGTTCCAAAAACGAGCAGTTCGATGAGGATATCAAGTATCTGGTATTCAAGGAAAGCGACAAGGACAAGATGAGTCCGGAAGAATATGCCAAAAGTCGCGAAGTTCTGGCTAAACAGGTAGCCCGGAGAGCGGAGGTGTTGGCAGAACAAGCGGCGGCCAGGACAACCAAGACGACATGAAACGAGGTGAATGGGTCGTGCTGGGCCTCATTGGGGCGCTGGCGATGGCGGGTATTGCGCAAAATCTTATCCATCACGAAAAGGGTGATCAGAACGGTGATCGTGGTTTGCCTTTTTATACGACGGCCACCCCCGAATTGGCGCGGGAAGGGTCTGATCTGATCCGTCAGAATGACTGTCGTCAATGCCATTCGCTTTGGTCAGTGCGTAATATCATGCAGTCGGTTCCCTCCCCTTCACTGGATGGAATGGGGGATTTGCGGAGCGAGGCATGGCTTTACCAGTATCTGTCGTCCCCCAATCCTCAGACTATTTTACCCAGTCGTCTCAAGCCTGAATATCGAATGCCTTCATTTGCCTCGCTCCCCGAGCAGGAAAGAAGAACGCTGGCCCATTATCTGGCCAGTCTGCATGTCAAGGATTGGTATCTGGATGAAACCAAAAAGAGCGAATATGAAAAACTCACGGGGAAGGATGACTACAAAAAATGACAGAAGTAGTCCCACAGGAAAAAGACACGGGTAAGTGGGGGAGGGCGCTGATTGGATTGGGCGTCGCTACCGCCATCAATCACTTTGGGGATCGGCTGCTGGGCGTCACCATCGAGATCTTTACCAATGCGCTGGATTATTTTTCTTTTCGCTGGATGCTGGATGTTTTTCTCGTTCCCTTGATTGCAAATTTTTTTCTGGCTCTGATTTTTGGCAAGGGAAGTAAGTGGCTCTGTTATGCCACACCCTTGATTGTCCGGGGTATCAGTTATTTCAACGTGGCCGAAATTTCCGGGATACCCGAGTATGGTCACCTGATTCCCCTGGGATGGTGGGGGTTTTTTATCATCCTGGCCATGGAGACGGGCATGGTAGGGGCCGTGATCGGGGAATCCGTGATCAAACGCTACTATGGGCGCAAGACCATCGAGGGGATCTATCAAGAGCGTTTGGCACGGGAAGAACGTCAACGTCAACGCGCGCAAAAAAACAGGGAGTAAACGGTGGCACTTTCCCCCAAACTGCCGTCCACGCCGGAAGAACGGCTCAAACGCAAAAAGATCCTGTCAGCCACACTGGTGACGTGTATCGGCATCGTCATGATTGGCAGTTCGCTCCATGTCATCAAACTGGGACAAGGGCGCATGGAGGATATGCGCAATCTGGTGTCCTATAACATCAAGGATTCAGACAACCATATTCGCGCAGCGGGTGAGGATATTCAACTTCATGAACAGCACGAGGGCGGACAAGTCAAGGGTGGCTACACGGTGGAGGAAACTGATCGCTTGTTGTCACGCGAGCAATGGGAAAACCTGAACACGATGGTGACCATTCCTGCAGGCCCCTTTCAGATGGGAACCAACCTCGATCGTGCCGATCCTCCCGATAAGCCGGAACATAAGGTGTATCTTCCGGCTTACGCCATCGATAAATATCCCGTCACCAACGCACAATATGCCCGCTTCGTGGCGGCTACTGGACACCGTCCTCCGCTCAACTGGAAAGATGGGAGGATTCCGCAGGGGGCGCTGTTGCTCCCGGTCACCCTGGTGACGTGGTATGACGCCAAAGCCTATGCCCAATGGGCACATAAGCGCTTGCCCACGGAAGCCGAATTTGAAAAAGCCGGGCGGGGCACAGACGCACGCCGCTGGCCCTGGGGAAACATCATGGACCCGACCAAATTGAATACGTATTACAACCGGAATTCGTCTTCACCCGTGACTGATTATCCCCAAGGAGCCAGTTCCTACGGTGTTTTTGATTTATCGGGCAACGTGGATGAGTGGACCGACAGTGATTTTACGCCTTACCCTGGGTCCATTGCTCCCACCATCGTGTTTCAAGGCAAGGTGGCGGTTCAGGAATCTTCCCAGGATCGCAATCTGGGGATTTCCGATCAAAAACTGATCAAACGCAGTTACAAGGTGCTGCGGGGCGGATCCTGGAAAAGCGATCCCTTCTCCACTTCCCTTTTTCATCGCGACAATGCTTTTGCCAACATGACTTCCGACTTTTATGGGTTTCGCTGTGCCAGTTCCCTTCCTTCCTCTCGTTGAGTATCGACCCATGTTGCGTCAACTTCGTATCTCAGCCTTGCTGGCGCAGTGTCTATGGATTTCTGACGCCCATGCCGTGGACAGTTATCGCTATCTGCATGTGACCGTAGATACGCCGTGGAATATTTTCCTTTTTCTACTGATTGGCATATTTGCCCCTTTCATTCTGATGGGTGTGCTGGCGTGGTATTTTTCTTTCAAAAAGAAACCGGCGCCTCCCAATCACCCGTCTGCACCAGAGGATCATCCATGAAACCCTTCGGTTCTCCGGGATCTCGTTGGGGATGGTCTCTTTTGACCGGGATGCTCTTCATCCTGGGGCTGGCACTCTTTGGACCTGCATTGGCTGCTCCGGTTGCTGCGCAAAACCCCAATGCCGTTCAGGTGATGGAGGCATTCCAGAAGCAGCAAGGAGACAAGGACGATGGGGTGACGCCCGTTGATGACCACAAGAAAAAAATCATCATGTTCATCATGGGGGGGCCGCTCATTCTGATGGTTCTGGTGACAGGAGTCCTGGGCATCGGCATGGGCATCTATGGTAAACCCTGGTTTGTTCCGCACATGATCATGGCGGGATTGACCATGACTCTGGCCCTGGTCCATGCCATCGTGGGGGTGGCCTGGTTCTTTCCCTTTTGAACTCCTTCCTGATTCCGGCCCTGTATGGTTTGTCGGGTCTGGTGGGGCTGGCCTATGAGGTGCTGTGGGTCCGCATGGTGACCCTCCAGTTTGGCCTGAGCATCTTTGGAGTGGTCATTACGGTGGCTGCATTCATGGCGGGACTGGGGTTGGGCGCACTGGCGCTGTCCAGCCGCACTTTTCGTCGTCCCCTCCGCCTGCTTGCCCTTGTTGAAGTGAGTGTGGCCCTTTTCTCGGCTCTGTTGCCCTTTCTGGCTCCCCTCGAGGAACATGCGCTCTGGGCGGGTTTTTCTCATCAAGGGACTTTGAACTGGCATTTGGGATTGGCCCTGGTGTCTTTCCTCCTGCTGACCCTGCCCGCTGCGGCCCTGGGGGCTGGATTTCCTCTGGTCCTGTCCTTAGGTCAACAGGTATCTGGACGGTTGGGATTGCTGTACGGGGTCAATACCCTGGGTGCCGTGTTGGGCGCTTTGCTTCCCCTGATTCTGCTGCCAATGTTCGGTTGGGTCCACGCCCTGCGGGGGATCGCAGCGTTGGGTGCGGCACTGGGGGGCGGTTGGTGGATGCTGGAGCATTTCGAGGGAATCCCTTCTCCTGTTCAGGAAGATGAATCAATCAGGCCCACTGGAAAATCGGGAAGAACCGAATCGATGCTCCTGCTTTTTTATGGGATCCTGGGAATGGCCAGTCTTTCCCTTGAAGTGGCCTGGACTCGCCTCTTCGGTCTATTGTTCCTGCGTACCGAGTATGTCCTGGCCTTGATTCTGGCTTCCTTTCTGGTGGGAATCGGGTTGGGTAGCCTGGTGGCGACGCGATGGCAGACCACGTTGCGCCGATTCCGCAGTGCGTTTCCATGGATGGCTGCCGGCGGCATTCTGGCAGGACTGGCCGTGTTGCCGGTCGTGGCTACCTGGGTCGAACACCCGCTGGGTCAAACGCTGACCCAGGCACTTCTGCTTCAAGGACTGATCCTGACCCTGCTCACTTTCCCGGTGACTTTTGTCCTGGGACTGTGGCTCCCTCTTCTGAGTGAAGAGCAGGGCAGTCCCCGTACCGGGGTGAAACTGTACGGCGCCAATTCTCTGGGGGGCGCTCTGGGTGCTCTGTTGACGGGCTTTGTCTGGTTACCCTGGCTGGGGACCACCGGAACCCTGGTCTGGAGCGCGTTTCTGATCCTGGGGGCCAGTTTGACCTGGACCCGTCCCTGGACGTTGGTGCAGGGGGGACTGATGGTGGGTTTTGTGGGGTTGGGTGCCGGGCTCTGGACCTTTCCGCCGACACAGAAATTGCTGCCGGAAACGCTGGCCGGTAGCCACGATATTTATCGCTATGAAGATGCGGTAGCCATGACTCAAGTGGTTGAGCAGCCCGATGGGCAGAGAATTCTGCTCACCGACCTGCAACGGCACGATGCCTCCTCAGATCCGACGGCGGCTTTCGTGCAACGGAATCAGGGTCGTCTGGCCCTGCTGCTGCAAGGACATCCCCAACGGGTCTTGTTTCTGGGACTGGGCACCGGACTGTCGCTGGCCGGGAGTTCGGCGTATCCCGACGTTCGACGGGAAGCCGTGGAATTATCGCAGGGGTCCATCGAAGCGGCACGTCGTTACTTTACGCCCGTGGATGGTCCGATCCTGAGTGAAACCGAACTGATTCAGGACGATGCGCGGCATTTCATGAGTTTCACGGAAAACCATTATGACGTCATCGTGGGCGATCTCTACCATCCTGACCTGGCTGGGGTGGGGGCTTTACTTTCCCTGGAACAGTTTGGGCGGGTGCGGGATCATTTGTCGGCCCATGGGGTATTCGTCCAATGGTTGGCCCTGAACCAATTTGATCCTGCCGCGCTCCAGGTGGAGTTGAGAACCTTTCGGCGGGTTTTTCCCGATGCGTATCTGTTTCTGGACGGCATGCATCTGGCTCTGGTGGGGTTTCGCCAATCCTGGGCAGGCTGGTCCACGGTGGAAGCGGGTCAGGAACGTCTCAGTTCGGATCAACGAGTTGAAGCCACGGGTGGTGAGGGGGTGATGACCTGGATGGGACGTTACTGGGGAAAAATTCCTGATACGCCGGGACCGGTTCAGAAGGAATGGGCCCCCGTCATCGATTTTTCCCTGCCCCGACTGAAATATACCGGCGGCGCCCTGGAGATGACGCTGGCGGCTCTGTGGCATCAAAGGCCTTCCCTGGAGCAGGCAGCGCAGGATCTGAATCTGCCCGAATCCCGGAGTCCGGAATTTGCCGCTGCCTGGCATGCCACCCAGTATCTGGTGCAAAGTTGGCAGGATCGTATGACCGGGCGTGACGGCGAAGCCGAACGTCTGGTTCGCCTTGCGTTCGAGGCCAATCCACGGGACCGCTGGGTGGGTTATGCGCTGGCCGATGAGGTATTGGCCCAGTTGATGCGCGCGCCATTGCCTGCCGCCCAAAAAGAAGCCGTGCTGGATAAACTGGCACTCCGTTTTCCGTGGCATGTAGAGGTGCAAAGGGCCCTCTGGAAAATACAGGGGGAGCGCCATGAATTTGCCGAAGCAGAAAAAACCCGCCTGAACCTGCTGCGCGAAGCCCCTCTTGACCGCGAAGCCGGGATAGCGAAAAATGAAAACTTTCAGTAAATTTCAGGGAGCGCAGAGTTAAATGAATGGGGCATCGATACAGGTCTCGCGCTTTCATCTGCACCGTCGCGTGGTGCAGGGGGTCACCCTTTTGTTGGTCATTCTGGTGCCAGCCCTGGGACTGTTTCGTATCGATCCCCGTGCCGGCGCATTGGTCGTGCTGGATCGTCAGATCTGGTTCGCCGACTTCTTTTTGATCGCCGGATTGTGGATCACCCTGCTCAGCCTTCTGGTGATGCTCTATTCCGTGGCTGGCACCGTATTTTGCGGGTGGGTGTGCCCACAGAACATATTTTCCGAATGGGCCAATTACATGACCCATCTCCTGTTGGGAAAACGGGCTGAAGTCAGCCTGGATGGTCAGGCACCGGTCATCGCCCCAGCCAAAAATCGTGTGTGGAACTGGGTGTTGCTGGGCCTTTCCTTCCTGTTGGCTTCCATGTTCCTGGGGGTGATTCCCCTGTTCTATTTTTACGACCCCTCGACGATCCTGGCTTTTCTTCTCTGGCGTTCGGATCCTGCATTGGCCAGTTCCCTGCATTGGATTTATGCGGTTTTTGTTTTGATCATTCTGGTGGATATTGCCGTGATCCGCCACTTCTGGTGCCGTTTTGCCTGCGTATACCGGGTTTGGCAGCACAGTTTCCGGACCCGTGAAACCCTTCATGTGCGTTATGACGCGAACCGCGCCAGTGCCTGCGAAAAGTGTAACTATTGCGTGACATCCTGCTTCATAGACATCGATCCACGCAAGACGGATGTCTACGACAGTTGCATCAATTGCGGCGAGTGTATCGATGCCTGCAACCGTCTTCAGGCAAAGAAAGGGAATCCGGGGTTGCTGAGTTTTGAATTTGGCGAACGCAAAACCAAACGGGAAGCGCGTATTCACTTTCGCAACAATGCCATCGGCCTGAACTCACGCGCGGGGTGGATGACTGTCGTCATGGTCCTGGGACTGAGTTTTTTTTCCTGGGGACTGTGGACCTGGGAACCTCTTCATCTGGCAGCCTACCGGGCCGAGGTGCAAGATGCCGCGAACGATCTGGATTACCGTATCGAAATCGCCAATAAACGTTACCGTCCTGAAAGAGTGGAATTGTTGGTGCAGGGATTGAAGCCGGGAGAGTATCATTTGTCTCGGACCCAACTGACGATTCCTGCAGCAGGACGACTGTCCGCGATCCTGTCCATCTCGCCGACCCTGCCCCATGGCGTGCATTCCTTCAGAATTCTGGCTCATGCCGTTCAGGAGGACTGGAAGGACCAGTTTGCCATCCAGCATTTCTCAGAAGCCCCCAAGGGAGGAAACCCATGAATCAAACCCGTGAACCCGAGCCACCCCTGAGCGAGATCCAGCCGGAATGGGGGAAAAAAGACAAAGAGCATTTTGGCTATGCATCGGATGAAGAACGCAAGGACAAACGGGGACTGGAGGACTGGGAATTGGTAGAGAGCGTTCCTTTATCCCAGAAGCCCGTGCCTTACTGGTTTTTTGCCGTGATCTTGGTGGTTCTGCTGGTCGCGGTTGGGCTCGCCTTTCCATTTTGGGGCGTTCGCTCTGGCCACCAGAAGCACTGGCTGGACTGGGGATTTTTGTTGGCGTTGGTATACATCGCGGGCGCTGGAACCTTTGTGTACTACATGGTCCGGATGTATGGGATTGCTCATCCGGGGCGGTCAGAGACCGATGCTCAAAATTCCCTGGATTCTGCCGATCCTCAACTACATAAGACTACCGATGAAGTTCGTTGACAAGCCCTTTTGGGGCCTCCTCGGATGGGGGCCACTGTTCTTTCTGGCCGCCTGCGGCAAAATAGAATCGACTCTGCCCGATACGACATCCCAAACCTGGAACGACTGGACCGTGCGCGTGGAATCCCGCCCCAGCCCCCCTCGGGATGGCATGAATGAGTTTCTGGTCATGGTCACCGGTGCCCATGACCGTCCCGGTTCCCGCTGTCTGGTGGATATTCGGACGGCCCAGAATGATCCCTGGAAACAGGCCATTCAGGATGGACGGGTGGGGGTCTACCGGCGCGCTGCTCTGGTCGAACCGGGGGAACGGCGTACGGTGCAGGTTCGCCTGAACTGCGCGGACGAGGCGCAGCGGGACAGCGTTTTGTTTTTCCCGCTGCATGTTCCCGACTAGGGTTTGCTGAGGCCGAAATTCAATCTTCGGCGCGGGTACTTTCCACCGGACCCATCAAGGTCAGGACGATATTGGAGAAGTAAACCATGAACCCGACGGCCATACAGGTGCCGGCCACGGCTACGATGGGTCCGTAGAAATGGTGGGCATGAGTCATGGCCGATCGGTCATGGAGCATCAGGTACCCCTCCCAGATGCCAAAGACCATTTGGGTCGTATAGAACCCGTAGACTCCAATGAACAGCCACCAGAAAGAATGCTGAACCAGGCGCTGGGAGTAGATGCGTTTGCCGCTCAAACGCGGGAGCAGGTAATAGGTGGTGCCCATGGCCAGGGTGACCACGCCGCCCACCAGGTTCATGTGGGCATGGGCCAGGGGGTCGATCATGTGCCCCGGCCCACCGTAGGGGCTTCCAATGGAATCGAGCCAGGCCCGAATGGGGGGGAACACCTGCAACATTCCGTGCATGGCTCCGATGAAGAGAGAGGTGGCAGAAACGATAAAAAATTTGACTAAACGGCGAAGGTCTGAGAGCGAGTGCATGCGCCAACCTGTATAAATAGAGTCCGTAAGAAGGGAGGCCTAAAACAAAGCACCCGGTGAATAGACACCGGGTGTTTGAATAAATTCCCTCTGGTCAGCAGGGACCCAGGGATAAATCCGGGTTATTTGCCTTTCTTTTGGTCATTGGCCAGAATGTCGACGCCCAGGCCAGCGAGGGACAGGGACACCAGAATACCGCCAACGAACAGGATCACGGGAATGATCATGTACCCTTTATCCATAATTTCCATATTTCTCTCCCCTGTTAAAGTTTTAAGTGGACGACGTCAAGATCCATCAGACATGACACTGGGATGGTAACAAAAGACTTGGGTTCTTGGCAAACATTTTTAATTGGCCAGGATGGCCTGGGCATCATGGAACAACTGGTCGGGAACCTGGGGCACCTGAAAGGATGCCTGCAGGCGACCCGAGGGGTTGAACAGGAAGATCGTGCTGCTGTGATCCACCGGATAGTTTCCCCGTCCATCCTTTTCATGCTCATGAAGGACGGCATAGATCCCTAAACTCTGGGTGAAGGGGGCGAGTTGGGCAGTTGTGGCCTGAGCCCCGATGAAAGAGGGGTCGAAGGCGGGGGTGTAACGTCCCAGAACGGACAGGGAATCGCGCCCAGGGTCCACGGAAACGAATATGACCTGAGGGGCGGTGTGACCCGCTCTTTTGAAGGATCGGGATACCGAGGCCAATAGGGCAAGGTCGGTGGGGCAGACGTCGGGACAGTGGGTATAGCCAAAGAGCAGGAAAGTCCAGTGCCCTGACAAGGACTCACGGGTCAGGGTGCCCTGGGTGGAAGGCAAGGAGAAAGGAGGCAAGGAAGGACCTTGAGCCAGCCACTGTGTTCGATCCCCAAGCCCTCGAGGAGGCGCGGGCTGGTACCAAAAGAAAAGCCCCAGGCCCCCCAGAATGAGGAGAGCCGTGCAGAACAGAAAAACGACGGATGAGGAGGATCGGGTCACCGGCCTCATTGATCTCGAACCAGACGGAATCCGATGGTATTGACGCGTACGGTGGGGTCATCGGCGGTGCGCCTACTCAAGGCGAGATCGTGGGCGTTATTGTTCCATGACCCCCCCCGCACGACCCGCGACAGGCATTCCCCATCCTGTTCGGCAGCATCGCCTTCCCAGGCAGCTCCGTTATCCGGAACATTGCGCCGATCACCCTGATTGATCCGACGGGTGTTCTGGTAGCAATCTTCCATCCACTCCCACAGATTGCCGCTCATGTCATACAGTCCCCAGGCATTGGGGGCCTTGGTGGCCACGGGATGAGGATGATTGGCGCTGTTCTCGCCGTACCATGCGATGGGATCGAGCGTATCGCCCCCGCAGTAGGGGCTGGTGAGGCCGGCTCGACAGGCATATCCCCATTCGCTTTCGGAGGGCAAACGATAATGCCGACCGGTCCTGGCATTGAGGCGCAGGATATAGACCTGGGCATCTTCCCAACTGACACGGTCCACCGGACAGTTGTCGCCACATCGGGGAAAGGCACTGGGATTGCGATGCATGAGTGCGCGCCATTGTCCCTGGGTGACCAGGGTGGTGCTCATCATGAAGGGTTTGGAAAAGGTTACCTTCCCACCCTCACTGAGGACAAAACTTCCCGTCGGAATCGGGGCCATTTCCGGGCATTCAGGACAATCCTGAACTCTGGGGCCAGAAGGTGAGGCCGCGCTGGCGAGGGCAAAGACGAGCATTAGTCCGCCCAATGCTTTGGAACTCAGACTGACCATAGGACCTCTCCAAAAAAGAACCCAACGCATGAATCTGTTCTGTGGAAGGTTTCAGTTTATCCCACTCCCGTATGGATGAAAAGGGGAAGGCCATGTTAAAGGGCGACTGGCCGCAAATCACGGGGTGACGGGGGGAAGCGGTGCTTCATGAAAGACATCACGATAGGAAGCATAGACGCTGGCGATGATGAGGGCTACGATGAAAAACCCGATCAAACCACTGATCCAGGGGAGGGCGAAACTGAGGAAAGTGGCGACGGTCAGCAGGATTCCCATGATCAGGGTGAACAGAAGAAAAGCAGGGAGATTGACAAGACAGCCCCGGGTACTGAGGGTCAGGGCTTCCAGCGTGGACAAATCGGTAAAACGTAGAAGGGCCGGGGCAAACCAGCCCATCATGAGCAGGGCCACCTGAAGCAGCACAAGAGTGATGAACAGGGGTGTCAGAGAGAATAAGGCCGCACGTAATTGTTCCAGGTTCTCTGCACCATCCAGGGACAAATTCTGCAGGTCGATCATTTGTTGCCCCCCCCACAGGACCAATACCAGAGTCAGCAGGGTTTCGCCGGCAATATTGACCATCCCCAACTGGAATAATCGTCTGGAACTGCTTTTGAACCCACTGAGCAGATGCGGGATCCTGAGTGAGCGTCCTTTTTCGATGGCGGCACAGCCGGCCATCATGCCGGCAAACAGAGCGGGAAGTGACAGGGAAAAAAAGACAGGACCCAGCATCGGGAACAGACTGCATACCAGAATGAAGGCAAACCACAGCGCCAGACTGGTCATCCAGCCGATGGGGCTTTGCAGGACTGCGTAGGCCCCCTGGCGAATCCATAACGCACCGTGCCATGGCGGTACCTGACGAGGGGTCAGAGGGGGCATGGGCAGGGCTGCTCGAGGTGATGGCTGAGGATGCGTTCAAACCAGGCGGGGTCATGGGGGTTGAGGAGCGAGCCGATACGAGGCTGATGTTGATCGTGCAGGCGTGAAAGCCAAAAGCGCAAAGCGGCCGTCACCAGCATCCGTGGCCAGTGTTTGATTTCCTCCGCGGCGAGAGGACGCTTTTCATGATAAGCGCCCAGCAGGGCGGAAAGCCGGAGGGGGTCGAGGCGCGCTTGCGGGGTCACGCACCAGTCATTGGCGACGATGGCCAGATCGTAGACCCAGTTATCCGTTCCGGCAAAGTAGAAATCGATGAGGCCGCTGATACGCTCTCCCTCGAACAGGACATTGTCCCGGAATAGGTCGGCGTGAACGGGACCCTGCGGGAGCGCGGAGTCGAAAGGGGCAGCCTGTGCCAGGGCATGGTCCAGCAGGGTCTGCTGGGAGGCCGTCAGAAAAGGGCGGATTTCCCGGGACGTCTGGATGCGCCAGTCCTGCCCCCTGGGATTGCCCTGTACCTCTTCAAAAGTGATGGCAGCCTGATGCAAGCGGGCAACCATGTGCCCCAGGGCAACGCAGTGGTCGACGGTGGGGTGGGTCTGGGATTGTCCGTTCAAACGCGTCACCAAACTGGTGGGTTTGCCTTTGAGCAGGGAATGGAACTGACGTTGCTGGTTGAGAAGGGGGGCGGGGCAAGGCAGACCCTGGGCCGCCAGATGATTCATCAGACCCAGATAGTAGGGTAACTCCTGCGGCTGGAGTTTTTCGAACAGCGTCAGGACATAACGTCCCGTGCTGGTGTGGACGAAATAATTGGTGTTTTCAATGCCCGCAGCAATGGGAACAAGATCCTGCAGTGTCCCCACCGGATAGTGTTCGAGCCAAAGTGAGAGTTCCTCTGGAGAAACCGTGGTAAAGACAGCCATGAAGCGGTGATCCGTGCTTAGAATTCGAAAATGACCCACTGAGGGGGCTGAACATAGTCTTCAATCACATCGCGCTGGTGCCAGATGCCACTGCCATCTTCATCGATCAGGTAATAGGGAGGGCCGACTTTTGGGGTGACTTTTATTTTGTACAGACGTCCGCGAATCCGGTATTCCTCGAAGCGTGCGCTGTCTCGCTCCACGATCGTGACTTGCGCATTGACATCATTGGCATCGGATGCACTACTCCGGGGTTGGGTTTCCTTGGTCCGAGGCACTGAAGGAGCAGCCTGAACGGGGCCGGGCGGGCGCTCTTTGGAGGGGGCGTCCGGCACATCAGGGCGAGAATCGTCCAGAGTGGGGGGCAAGGGGGTATCCGTTCCCAATGGGGGCAATGGTTCTTCGGCAAAGGAACCCTGCACACCCAGAACCACGAGCCCAATCGAAAATAGCGTGCGAAAGAAGGAAGTCATGGGCGAATTCTAACAGGTGTTGGGCACTTGGTATATCCTGACCTCTGTTCAATGGGATGAAACTCGATGGGGCGACATGGATGAACGCATGCGCGGATTGCGCACTTTTCTTGGCAAAGGAGGGCTCGTGGCCTACCCTACCCGGGCCGTCTATGGCCTGGGGTGCGATCCCAGCAATCACCTTGCCTTGCGCGCCCTGTTGCGTCTCAAGTCCCGTCCGGTCCATAAGGGTCTGATCGTGGTTGCGGACCGCCGGGATCTTCTGCGTCGCTTCCATGTTCCCCTGAGTGTAGAAGAAGAAGCACGTCTGCAGGCGCGGTGGCCTGGGGGGCACACTTGGCTGATTCCCGCCCGTCAGCCCATGACTACTTGGTTACGGGGCCGAAAGCGCGGCTTTGAGGGGGATTTTCGACCGCGCATTGCCTTGCGTCAGGATGACTATGGGCCTCTGGCCCGGTTATGTCGACGCCTCGACATGGCGCTCGTCTCCACCAGTGCCAATCGCAGTGGGCGGAAACCCCTGAAAACAGCACGGGCGTGTCGTCAGGCGTTTGGTTCCCGGGTACGGGTCATCGATGGGCGTTGTCAGGCCAGCGCCCGTCCCTCCACGGTCGCTGATCTGATCACTGGGCGGGTTATTCGGGTTTAGGGAGTGCCGTGGGGTTTCAGCGCGCGCCAGCCAATATCCTGCCGGTATTGCATGCCGTCGAAGTGCAGGAGCCGGATTCGTTCATAGGCCTGATGGCGGGCGGCTTTCAGGGTGTCGCCCAGGGCCGTGACACATACGACCCGTCCCCCCTGAGTCACCCACTGCTTCCCCTCCTGGCGCGTTCCGGCATGAAAGAGGTGCGTATCCGGCAAGGAGGCATCCAGACCGGTGATGGGAAAACCCACCACCGGATGCTCAGGGTAACCTGGGGCTGCCAGGACCACGCCAAGTGCGGGACGACGGTCCCAATCAGCTACGGCATCCCGCAGGTGGCCTTCCAGAGCGGTTTCGATCAGATCCACCAGGTCGGTTTTCAGACGCATGAGAAGCGGCTGGGTTTCCGGGTCTCCCAGGCGACAGTTGTATTCCAGTACCTTGATCGTTCCATTAGGCGCGATCATCAGTCCGGCATATAAAAAACCCGTGTAGGGGTGTCCTTCCTGGATCATGCCTTGCAGCGTCGGTTGAATGACCTCGCGCATGATGCGTCCATGCAGGGTGGGGGTGATGAGGGGCGCCGGTGAATAAGCGCCCATGCCCCCCGTATTGGGGCCTTCATCATTGTCGCGCAGGCGTTTATGGTCCTGGCTGGTAGCGAGAGGCAATACCTGTTCGCCGTCCGCCATGACGATGAAACTGACTTCTTCCCCCGTTAAAAATTCTTCGATCACCACCCGTCGTCCCGCCTCCCCCAAACCTCCGTCCAGCATGGCATCGACGGCATGATGAGCTTCTTCCAAAGTCTGGGCGACCACGACTCCCTTGCCCGCAGCCAGTCCATCGGCTTTGACGACGATGGGCGCCCCCACCTGCTCGAGATGGGCGTGGGCCAGCACCGGGTCTTCAAAGGTGGAAAAATGTGCGGTGGGAATGCCATGCCGGTGCATGAAGCGTTTGGCATAGTCCTTGGATATTTCCAGTTGGGCGGCTTCCAGGGTGGGGCCAAAAATGGCTTGTCCTGCATCCCGGAACCGGTTCACGATCCCCGCCGCCACGGGGGCTTCGGGTCCCACCACGGTAAACGCTACCTGCTCCCGGCGCGCCAGGTCCAACCAGGCGTCGATCCCTTGCACGGGGACGCAGTGGACGCCCTCCTCATGCGCTGCGCCGTCATTTCCTGGGGACAGAAATACATGGGAAACCCTGGGGGACTGGGTCAGGCGCCACGCCAGCGCATGCTCCCGTCCTCCGCTACCGATGACCAAAATCTTCATGATTCAGTGTGCTCAATGACGAAAATGACGAATGCCGGTCAGCACCATGGCAACCCCTTGCTCGTCCGCAGCGGCGATGACTTCGCCATCGCGCAGGCTGCCCCCGGGTTGGATGACGGCACGAGCGCCGGCGCGAGCCAGGACATCGAGGCCATCCCGAAACGGAAAGAAGGCATCGGAGGCGGCGACACTTCCCTGCAACGAGAGTTTCGCATCCTCGGCCTTACGTTGGGCAATGCGGGTGCTGTCCACACGGCTCATCTGTCCGGCGCCGATGCCCAGAGTCCGACCTTGGCCACAGAACACCACGGCATTGGATTTGACGTAATGAGCGACGTGGAAGGCCAGGCGCAGATCGGTCCATTGTTCCTCGGTGGGGGCGATCTGCGTGACCACCTTGAGCGTGTCTTCGTTCAATCCACCGGGGTCGGAGGTTTGAACCAGCAGGCCTCCCCCGACGCGTTTCATGTCCCATCGGTTCAGTCCTTTGTCACCAGGCAGTTGCAGGACACGCACATTGGCCTTTTGGGTGAGGCATTGCAAGGCAGAAGGGGTAAACCCGGGGGCAATCAGAACTTCCACGAACTGACGTTGCAAGGCTTCCACTGTGGTTTCGTCCACCGTTCGGTTGAAGGCGATGATGCCTCCGTAGGCCGAGGTGGGGTCGGTGGCGTAGGCGCGCTGGTAGGCATCCAGCGCCTGGTTGCCCAGGGCCACGCCACAGGGGTTGGCATGTTTCACGATGACGCAGGCAGGCGCGTCGAGAAAACGCACGCAATCCCAAGCCGTATCTGCATCCGCGATATTGTTGTAGGACAGGGGCTTGCCCTGCAGTTGGCGGTAATGAGCCAGTACACCGGAAGGGGCGGCAGGATCGCGGTAGAACGCTGCCCCCTGGTGCGGGTTCTCGCCGTAGCGCAGGGACTGGTGTTTGACAAAGGACAGGTGCAGCCGCTCAGGGTACCCATCGGCTTGGGATGCAGCATTCAAACCGGACAGGTAAGTGGCAATGGCCCCATCGTATTCTGCGGTATGGGAGAAAGCCTTGACGGCCAGTTCGAAACGGGTGGCGGCGCTGAGCATCCCGCGGTTCTTTTCCAGTTCATCGAGCAGGCGCGGATAATCGGCGGGGTCCGTGACCACGGCGACATGGACATGGTTTTTGGCTGCGGAGCGGACCATGGCGGGGCCCCCGATGTCGATATTCTCGATGGCTTCTTCCAATGTGACGCCGGGTTGGGCGATGGTTTCCCGAAACGGGTACAAATTGACCACCACCAGGTCGATGGGGTCTATTCCGTGCCGGGCCATGGCTTCCTGATGACTGGGGATATCCCGATTACCCAGCAAACCTCCATGAATCTTGGGGTGAAGGGTTTTGACCCGTCCGTCGAGCATTTCCGGAAAGCCGGTAAGGTCGGAAACTTCCCGTACAGGAATTTTGGCGTCGCGTAGCGCTTGCGCCGTTCCTCCCGTGGAAAGCAATTCGATGTTGAGGTGGTGCAAAGCCTGGGCCAGTTCGATCAGACCGGTTTTATCGGAAACACTGAGGAGGGCGCGTTGAAGGGTCATAGGAGTTGATATCGTTGCATTTTTTTGCGGAGGGTCGTGCGGTTGAGGCCGAGTAATTCGGCAGCGCGCGTCTGGTTTTGGGCACAATGCGCCAGAACGACTTCGAGCAGGGGTTTTTCGACACTGTGAACGACCAGGTCATGGAGCGCAGAGCACCGCTCTCCCTCAAGATGCTGGAAGTACGTTTCCACCATGCGCCGGATACAGGCGGACAATTCGGTTTCAACGGGTTTCATGCCGCGAGCTCCTCGGCAACCGGAGGTTCCTCGTAACACAGGGTGGGGCTGTAAAGAGCGTGTCTCTCGAAAAACTCGGTGACTGCATGGCGTTGCCCTCCGATGTCCTGGAGTCGGTTCATGGCATGCCGGAAATTGGCGGAATTCGCCAGTCCGCGGGTATACCAACTGATATGCTTGCGCGCCACGCGCACGCCTAACTCGGTTCCGTAGAAGTGATAGAGGTCTTCCAGGTGCATCAGCAGGACCTGGTGAATTTCGAGGACGCCGGGAGGGGGTAACAGGGTCCCGGTGTCGAGGTAATGCTGAATTTCCCGGAAGATCCAGGGACGTCCCTGAGCCGCCCGGCCGATCATGATTCCATCGGCGCCGGTTTGATGGAGCACGGTCCGGGCCTTTTGGGGGCTGGTGATGTCGCCATTGGCGATGACGGGAATCGTTACGGCAGCTTTTACGGCGGTGATGGTGTCGTATTCGGCGTCACCAGAGTAGCCGCAGGCCCGTGTCCGGCCATGAATGGCCAGGGACTGGATCCCAAAATCCTGCGCCAGTCGCGCCACACTCAGAGCATTGCGATGTTCGCGGTCCCACCCTGTCCGGATCTTGAGGGTGACGGGGACCGGCACGGCGGAGACCACCGCTTCGAGAATGCGCGCCACCAGAGGTTCATCCTGGAGCAGAGCCGAACCCGCCATGACATTGCATACTTTTTTGGCGGGGCACCCCATGTTGATGTCGATGATCTGAGCCCCCTGATCGACATTGTAGCGAGCGGCCTCGGCCATCATGCGCGGGTCGGCCCCGGCAATCTGTACGGTGCGGGGCTCCACTTCCCCGTCATGGTTGGCCCGGCGGCGAGTTTTTTCAGAACCCCAGAGCAGGGAATTGGAAGAAACCATCTCCGACACGGCCAGACCAGCACCCATCAATTTGCACAATTGGCGGAATGGACGGTCGGTCACGCCTGCCATGGGGGCGACCACGAGGGCATTTTTGAGCCGATAAGGTCCGATCTGCATCACGCGGGTTCGATGGGGGGTGGAAAAGCCGCCATTATACCCCTGCCATGGTTTTAGTGGGCTTCATCCCAGTTCTTTCCTGTCCCCACCTCTACGCTCAAGGGCACCTGAAGGGAGGCAACCCCTTCCATGAGGCGGATGAGGTGGGGACGCAACCGGGAAACTTCATCCTCGGGGACTTCCAGGATCAATTCGTCGTGAACTTGCAGGATCAGACGGCTCTGGCTCCGGGTTTCATCCAGCCAGCCCTGTACCGCCAGCATGGCGCGTTTGATCAGATCGGCAGCCGTGCCCTGAAGAGGGGCATTGATGGCGGCCCGCTCCGCAGCCTGACGCCGGCCGGCCCCTGAGTTTTTGAGTTCAGGAAGGAACAGGCGGCGTCCGAAAAGAGTTTCCACATACCCTTTTTCCCGCGCCTGCTGGCGAGTTTTCTCCATATACAGGGCCACCCCGGGGTAGCGTTGAAAATAGCGTTCCATGTAATGTTGCGCGGCGGAACGGGTGAGATTGAGTTGCCGGGCCAGACCGAAGGCCGACATCCCGTAGATCAGTCCGAAGTTGATGGCTTTGGCGGCGCGGCGCTGATCTGCAGTGACCTGATCCACCGCCACGGCAAAGAGTTCGGCGGCGGTGGATCGGTGTACGTCCAGGCCCTGGGCAAAGGCGTTCAGCAGTCCGGGGTCCTCGGACAGATGGGCCATGAGGCGCAATTCGATCTGGGAATAATCCGCCGCCATGAGGACATGGCCGGGAGGAGCGATGAACGCTGCCCGGACGCGTCGCCCGGCGGCCGTGCGAATGGGAATGTTTTGTAAATTGGGGTCGCTGCTGGAGATGCGTCCGGTGACCGCCACCGCCTGGGCAAAATGGGTATGCACTCGCCCCGTTTCGAGGTTGATCCGTTTGGGCAGTGCATCGGTGTAGGTGGACTTGAGTTTGGCCAGGGTTCGGTAGTCCAGAAGCAACTTGGGAAGGGGAAAGTCGAGGGCCAGTTGTTCCAGCACACTTTCATCGGTGGAGGGCTGCCCTCCGGGCGTCTTCCTGAGAACCGGCAGTCCAAGAGTTTCGAACAACAGGGTTTGAACCTGTTTGGGGGAGTTGAGATTGAAGGGTTGTCCTGCCAGGACATGGGCCTGACTTTCGAGCGCGCTGAGTTGACCGGATAACTCGGTACTCTGCTGGTTCAGAACGGCCGCATCCAGAAGTACCCCGTACCGCTCCATGCGCCACAGGACTTGCTGAATCGGCAGTTCCAGTGTTTCATACAACTCGAGGAGGCGGGGTTCGGTGCAGAGTTGGGGGTACAGGACCTTGTGTACCGCCAGGGTGACTTCTGCATCCTCAGCGGCATAGATCGTGGCTTGGTCCAGCGCGACCTGTTCGAAGCCGATGGCGTTGGCCCCCTTGCCGGTCACCGTCTCATAGGACAGGGTCTCTCGTCCCAGGTGGCGGCGTGCCAGACTTTCCAGGCCGTGGGGTTGGTGTGCCTCGAGCAGGTAGGACTGAAGCAGGGTATCGTGGCGGATGCCACGCAGGGCGATACCGTGATTGGCCAGAATGTGGGTGTCATACTTCAAATGTTGTCCCACCTTGGCCGCTGCCGGGTTTTCGAGCCAGGGGCGCAAACGCTGGAGGGTTTCTTCGAAAGGAAGCTGGGGAGAGGCGCCCAGGGTCCGGTGGGCCAGGGGCAGATAGGCGGCGTGCAGGCCGTCGCAGCAGAAGGAAAGTCCCACCAGGGTGTCCTGCAGCGGGTCGAGCCCCGTGGTTTCCGTATCGAGAGCGGTCAGGTCTGCCTGTTCCAGTTGGGTCAGCCAGTACTCCAGTTGCGTGGAAGTCAACAGGGTTTCGTAATGCAACTCCGGGGGTGGGGTGGGGGTGGGAGGCGGAGCGAGGGGCACAGGGCTGGCCGGTGCCGAATTTTTCCAGCGTTTGAGGTCATAGCGTTCTGCCAGGACTGCCAACGCAGCGTCATCGGGCGCATGCCACACCAGGGTTTCCGGAGATTCGGAGAGTTGGACGCTGGATTTGAGGGTGATCAGAAAGCGGGCTTGGGGCAACCAATCGAGACTGTGCCGCAGATGATTGCCGACGACGCCGCCGATTTCGTCGGAACGGGCCATCAGGTCGTCCAATGTGCCGAACTGCTGGATCCATTTGGCTGCGGTTTTTGGGCCAACTTTGGGAACACCGGGAACATTGTCTGCCGTATCGCCCACCAGGGTCAGGTAATCTACGAACTGGGTGGGTGCCACTCCATACTTTTCGGTGGCTCGGACCACGTCCAGGCGTTCGTTGGAGAGGGTGTTGATCAGGGTGACCCCATCCGTCAGTAACTGGACCAGATCCTTGTCGCCACTGGAGATGGTGACCTTCCAGCCTAACATTCGGGCTTGGTGGGTGAGGGTGGCAATGACATCGTCCGCCTCTACCCCCGATTCCTGGAGGAGGGGCCAGCCCAGGGCGCGAATGGCCTGGTGCAGGGGTGCGATCTGACCGACCAGGTCGGCCGGCATGGCGGGGCGCTGTGCCTTGTAGTCAGGAAAGGCCTGATGGCGGAAGGTGGGACCGGGGGCATCGAACACGCAGGCCACATGATCCGGCTTATAATCCTCCTTCAGTCGGGCCAGCATGTTCAGTACGCCGTACAACGCGCCGGTGGGTTCTCCATGGCGGTTGCGCAAGTCGGGCAAGGCATGAAAGGCGCGGTAAAGGTACGATGACCCGTCCACCAGCACCAGATGGGGGCGTTTTTCTTCACTCATGGATGACATTATGGCAGAACAGACCCTATCCCATTCTTCTTTCGATCCCGAGCGGTTGAAAGCTTACCTGATGGATCTGCAGGAACGCATCGTCATGGCTTTGGAAAGAACCGATGGCCATACGTTCCGACGGGATGCCTGGACTCGGCCGGAGGGCGGGGGAGGACTGAGTGCGCTCGTGGAAGAAGGGGCTCTTTTCGAGCGCGGGGGGGTGAACTTCTCCCATGTCATGGGCCCCGGCTTGCCGCCCTCGGCCAGCGCCCATCGCCCCGAGTTGGCCGGACGCCGCTTCGAGGCCATGGGGGTCTCCCTGGTACTGCACCCCCGCAACCCTTATGTCCCTACCGTCCACATGAACATCCGCTTCTTTGCCGCCTTTGCCGAGGATGCTGCGCCGGTCTGGTGGTTCGGGGGGGGCATGGATCTCACGCCTTATTACGGTTTCGAGGAAGATGCCCGTCATTTTCATCAAACCTGTCATGCCGCCCTGGCTCCCTTCGGGACCGATTACTATCCCCGGTTCAAACATTGGTGCGACGAGTACTTCTTTCTCAAACATCGGCAGGAACCGCGCGGCGTGGGCGGCATTTTCTTCGATGACTTCAACGAGTTGCCCCTGCCCCAGGCCGAGGCCCTCTGGCGCAGTGTGGGCGATCATTTTCTGGCGGCCTATCTGCCCCTCGTCGAACGTCGCCGTTCCCTGCCCTACGGCGATCGGGAAAGAGATTTTCAAGCCTATCGGCGGGGGCGTTATGTGGAATTCAATCTGGTCTATGATCGAGGGACGCTATTTGGCCTTCAGTCCGGGGGGCGTACCGAGTCGATCCTGATGTCCTTGCCCCCGATCGTGCGCTGGCGTTACGACTGGCATCCCGAAGCGGGGTCGCCCGAAGCCGCGTTACTCGAACGATTCATCAACGGGCGGGAGTGGTTGTGAGGTCGGGACGTTTTTGCCGCCCATGGTAACGTTCCTGCAACAGGTGCTCAATGGCCTGACACTGGGGTGCATCTATGCCCTGGTTGCCTTGGGGTACACCCTGGTATACGGGATACTTGAACTGATCAACTTTGCCCATGGGGATCTGGTCATGATCGGCGCCCTGGTTTCCCTTTCCCTGGTACGTACCTTGCAGGGATGGGGCGCACCCCTCCCCGTGGCTCTGGCAGGAGGACTCGCGGGGGCCATGGGGGCCTGCGTGTTGCTGGGGATGGCGCTGGAACGGTTGGCCTATCGTCCCCTGCGCCATGCGCCCAAACTGGCTCCCTTGATCACGGCCATCGGAATGTCGATGGTGCTGGAACAGAGTTCGGCCCTGCTCTGGGGACGTGGCTATCGTTCTTTTCCAGATTTGGGGTTGACCCATTCCCTGGCGCTGGGGGGCGTGCTCATCAGTCCTCTTCAGGGAGTGATCGTGCTGGGAAGTCTCGGGCTGTTGGGCGGACTGCTTTGGCTTATCCAGCGCTCGGCGCTTGGGCGTGCCATGCGTGCGACGGCGCAAAATCCCATGGCTGCCCAGTTGCTGGGGATAGACACGGAACGGATGATTACCCTGGCTTTTGTGATTGGCGCTGCGCTTGCCGCCGTTGCCGGGTTGATGGTGGGGGCCTACTATCAGGTGGCCCACTACACCATGGGATTCATGCTGGGACTCAAGGCGTTTACGGCGGCCGTACTGGGGGGGATCGGCAACTTGTCCGGCGCGGTGCTGGGCGGGATTCTGCTGGGCTTGCTGGAAGCCTTGGGGGCCGGCTATCTGGGGGATTGGACGGGAAATCTGTTTGGCAGCAACTACAAGGATGTTTTTTCCTTTGCCACCCTGATCCTGGTTCTGCTGTTTCACCCTTCCGGTCTGTTGGGGCGCCATGCCCCGGAAAAGGTATGATTGTCCCCCTCACTCGTTTCAGGCCCCTGTGGATGTTCCTGGGCATCCTGCTCTTGCCCTGGGTGATTGAAGGACTGCTGGGGCGGGGTTGGGTGCGTATCCTGGATTTTGCCCTGCTGTCCGTCTTGCTGGCCGTTGGTCTCAACATCGTGGTGGGCTATGCTGGTCTTCTGGACCTGGGGTTCATCGCCTTCTTCGGAGTGGGGGCTTATGCCTATGCCCTGTTGGCATCGCCCCAGTTTGGGCTGCATTGGCCTCTTTGGGCCATCCTGCCCACGGGGGTTCTGGTGGCGGCCAGTTTTGGCGTGGCGCTGGGTTGGCCGACTCTGGGTCTGCGCGGAGATTATCTGGCCATCGTGACCATGGGTTTTGGCGAGATCATCCGGGTTTTTCTCAACAATCTGACTGCGCCGGTCAATATCACCAACGGTCCGCAGGGAATTACGATGATCGATGCCCTCCATCTGGGGACCTGGTCCTTTGCCCGTCCCCATCGGGTGCTGGGCATCCCGTTGCCTGCCTTGGTGGGAACCTATTACCTGTTTCTTCTGTTCGTCCTGCTGGCGCTCTTTCTTTCCCGGCGGTTGGAATATTCCAGGATTGGACGAGCCTGGATGGCCATTCGCGAAGACGAGATTGCGGCGGCCAGCATGGGGCTGGATACGCGCCGCCTCAAATTGCTGGCCTATGCGCTGGGGGCCGTCTTTGGGGGCGTGGCGGGGGGGCTGTTTGCAGGATTTCAGGGTTTCGTCAGCCCGGAGAGTTTTACCTTGCAGGAATCCGTCATGATCCTGTGTATGGTGGTACTGGGCGGGATGGGTAACCTGCGCGGCGTCGTGGCAGGTGCCCTTCTGCTCGCTTTTCTGCCCGAGGTGCTGCGGCCCCTGGGGGGATGGCAACAGCACTGGTTTCATCGCGTCCTGATCGATCCCTCCACTCTGCGCCTGCTCCTCTTCGGGGTTACCCTGGTCGTCCTGATGCGCTGGCGCCCTGAAGGACTATTCCCGTCCCGGGCTCGGGCACGGGAATGGCATACGTCATGAGTCTGCTGGAAGCAAGGGGTATCAGCAAACACTTTGGAGGGATTCAGGCGTTGCAAGACGTTTCACTGACGGTCGAGCCAGCCAGTATCGTGGGCTTGATCGGTCCGAATGGCGCCGGAAAAACCACCTTTTTCAACGTACTGACCGGGGTCTACATGCCCGATGGGGGGATGTTGACCTTTGCCGGTCAACCTTTGCCCGCAGGTCAGCCCCATCGGGTCGCCCGAGCGGGCCTGGTGCGTACTTTCCAGAACATTCGGGTGTTTCCCCAGATGAGTGCCTTGGAAAACGTCATGGTGGGGTTTCATGGGCGGACGCACAGCGGATTGCTGGGCGCCTGGTTCAACGGCCCGGCCGTGCGGCGCGAAGAGCGGGAGATTCGGGAAGGGGCTCAGGAATTGTTGAAATGGGTGGGGTTGCAGGAAATGGCGC
>JAKBLB010000021.1 GCA_021832305.1 Pseudomonadota bacterium
CCATCCCGAACAGGGACGTGAAACGAGATAGCGCCGATGATAGTGTGGATTACCCATGCGAAAGTAGGTCACCGCCAGACACCCTCTACCAAAAAAGCACAGTCCACACGGATTGTGCTTTTTTTTTCGGACCACCCTTCGATCAAGCCGGAGAATCACTGAGGGAGGGTGCTCAAGGGAGATCCTCCCAAAGCCACAAACAAACGGGTGACATCGAGATACTGCTGAGTCAACGCCTCCTCGAGTTTCAATTGCGTCTGAGCCAGTGTTCGATGGGCTGCTTCAATCTCCAGATCGGAAGTGTTGCCTGCAGCGCGACTTTTCATGGAGAGGTCCAATGCAGACTGGTCCGTATCCACGACGGATTTCATTGCCCTGACCGCATCGGCGTCATTGGCCAATGCGGTCAGGGCATCTGCTACCTGGCTGAAGGCTTGAACGACAGTCTGGTGGTATTCTGCCAGGGATGCCTGATAGGCATGGAAGGCCCCCTGTTTGGCTGCCTCGAGCATGCCTCCATCGAATAGGGGCATAGAGACCCCTCCCGCCAATGCCCACGCATTTCCCGCACCCAGAAACAGGTTTGAGGGGGTCAATGCTTCCTGAAACATGTTGGCCGTTAGCGTGAGCGCAGGATATTGATTGGCCGTGGCTACGCCCAGGGATGCGCTGGCCACCTGCAAACTCGCTTCCGCCGCCAAAATGTCCGGTCGCTTGCGTAGCAACGCCGAAGGCAGGGCTACTGGCATCGATGCGGGTATTTTCAGGTCATCAAAAACCAGGGAAGGAGGTTGCCAGTCTGCGGGCGCCTTACCCACCAACACCGAAAGCGTATGCAGATTCGAACTATACTGTTGCTTGAGCGGTGGCAACAGCGCATGATCCACTGCCAAACGGTTCCGGGCATCCAGAATATTGGCTTGTGTGGCCATCCCTGCCCTGTAAGACGATTGAATCAGGCGCAGGGTTTTTTCATCTGCGTTCACCATGCGCTGGACCGTGCCAATTTCCGCCTTCATGGCGGCCATCATGACCGATTGAGCGACCACATTGGCCGTCAGTTCCACATATAGGGCATCGAGTTGGCGATGCTGGTAGGTGGCCAGTGCTTGCTGACGTTCAACGCTACGTTTTCCTCCGCCAAAAAAATCCGGACTCCAACTCAAGGATGGACCGACTTCATAGTAACTGAAGGGAGGAATCACGAAATTGGAGGGACCAAACAAAGCGACCCCATATTTTTGTCGGCCAGCCAGGGCATTCATGGCGCCTTGTGGCATCAGACTACCCTGCTGCGCTTTGACGGCCTCTTCCGCTTGAGCCAGAGTTTCCCGGGCTGCAGTCAGATCGTAGTTGTCTTCAAGGGCACGACGGATCAGGGCACTGAGCGGCGGATAGGAAAATATGGTTTTCCATTCGGATTCTACCTGTTTGCCGAGGATCCTGTCTGGTTGTGGTTCTACCCGCTCTGCGGGAGAAGTATAGTGATCGGCCGGAGTGAGTTTGGGCGGGATGAAATCCGGCCCTACGGTGCAGGCGGACAAGCCGACGGTCAAGATCAGAGTGAGCCGGTGGACAGCGAATTTCATGGATTCATTCCACGATCCCCCGTTCGCTGCCCTGCGGTACCTTGGAGGGTGGGCGCAACAGAAGTAACAGGGGAATGACGGCAAGCGTCACGATCATCATCAATTCGAAGTCGTCGTTGTAGGCAATCATGGCAGCCTGGCGGGTGATGAGGCCATTGAGGGCAGGAATACCTGGATCCAGTGCTCCGAAAGTCGCCGAATGCAGCGTATACGGCGTAATGTGTTGAGCCAGTGTGGCATGGTTGATCTGCGTATTCCGGGTCAATAGGGTTTGTACGATGGAAATTCCAATGGAACTTCCAATATTGCGCAGCAGGTTGAAAAAAGCCGTTCCCTCATTGCGCAGAGTCTGGGGTAAGGAACTGAACGCTACCGTGGATAGGGGGATATAGGACAGTCCGACGCCAAATCCTTGCAATAGCCCGGTATAAATGATGGAGGTTTCATCCATCAACAGGTCGAAGTGCATCATTTGCCACAGCGAGAAAACGGTCATTCCCAATCCGATCGACATGATCAGCCGGACGTCATATTTTCCGATCAATCTTCCCACCACCATCATGGACATCATGGTTCCCATACCCCGAGGTGCTGTCACGAACCCGGTGAGCATGACGGGGTAGTTCATTTCGTTCTGGAGCAGGGGAGGAATCAGTGCCAGGGTGGCAAACAAGACGACGCCAATGATGAAGATGAAGATATTGGAGGTGAGAAAGTTTTTATCCTTGAACAGGGAAAGGCTCAGGAAAGGCCGGTCGGCCGTGAAGGTATGGACGATGAACAGGTAGAATGAAATGCCGATGATCAAGGCGTACACTGCAATTTCCCGGGAATGGAACCAATCTTTCAACTCTCCCCGATCCAGGAATAACTGTAAGGCGCCGATCCCCAGACTCAGAGTCAGGAATCCAAAAAAATCGAAGGACCCTGCAATTTTTTTAGTGTTGGGCATGAAACTCGACAAGCCCAGATAGGCCAGGATGCCGATGGGTACGTTGATATAGAACACCCAGCGCCAACTGTACTGATCTGTCAGCCATCCCCCCAATGCCGGACCCAGAATGGGACCCATGGTGACGCCTACGCCCCAGATGGCCATGGCCCTGCCATGATTTTCTCGAGGATTGACATCGAACAGGACGGCCTGGGACAGTGGTACCAGAGCCGCGCCCGATATGCCTTGCAACAGTCGGAAGAAAACCATTTCGGGCAGGGTGCTGGCAAGCCCACAGAGCGCCGAGGCAAGGGTAAACCCGGTCACTGAAATCAGAAATACGGGCTTGCGTCCAAATCGCTGGGCCAGCCAACCCGTCAGGGGGATCATGATGGCTGCTGCCACGATGTAGGAGGTCAGTACCCAGGCCATCGCGTCCTGGGTGGTCGCCAGAGTCCCCTGCATTTTCGGCAGCGCCACATTGGCAATGGTGGAGTCCAGTGACTGCATGATGGTGGCGGCCATCACCGAGACCGTAATCAGCGGCCGATTGAGCGTGGTTTCAGTGGTCATGACGGGTGTCTACCACCACGACGGCGCTCAGACCTGCCTGAAGTGGCTGGTCGGAGTCCATATTTTCAATGCTGATGCGAACGGGCAAACGTTGCACGACCTTGACCCAATTTCCCGTGGCATTTTCTGGGGGCAGCAATGAAAAACTGGACCCCGTGCCCGGGCTCAGACTTTGAACGCGCCCATGGAGGATCCGGCCGGGAAATGCATCGATTTCCACTGTTCCAGGTTGACCCGGATGCAGGTGGGTCAAGTCCGTTTCCTTGAAATTGGCCTCGATCCACAGATTTTTCCTGGAAACCAGAGCGAACAGCGGGGATGCCCCCTTCACATAGTCGCCTACCTGCAACTGTTCCACCTTGGTAACGACTCCTGACTGGGGGGCTTTTACCACCGTGTAGGACAGATCGAGCAGAGCCCGCTCCAGCACTGCTTGTGCTTGTCGTACCGCCGGGTGATCATCGATATCCTGGTCGGGATGATGGTTCAGGGCAGCCAGAACGCTCTCCAGTTCCTGTTGGGTCCCCTGCAATTTCTGTTCGGCCTGGATGCAGGCATGTCGAGCCTGATCCAATTGCGCTTGAGAAGAAACTCCCTGGGTGACCAGACGCTTTTGCCGGTCAAGTTCATTTTCCTGATAAGCCAGGGTTTCCTTTGCAGCCATGACCTCTGCCTGATGTTGCCGATAGGACGCCTTCAACGAACTCACCTGAAGTTTTGCACTGGCCAGTCGCGCTCTGGCGTCTGCCACGTTCAGCGCAAAATCCCGCTCGTCGAGTTTGAACAAAATTTCTCCGGCCTGCACAAACTGATTATCCTGGACCAGTACTTCGACTACCCGACCGGACACATTGGCGCTGATGTCCGTACGCGCAGCAACGACATAAGCATCATCCGTGGAAACCCTGTTCAGGTTTTTGAAATACAGGAACCCGGCAATCGCCAGGAGGAGCAAGGGTCCTGCCACCAATAAGGGTCTTCGGTACCGCTTTAGCCTGTTCCGGCCCACACTGTCATCGTTCATGGAGCACTCCTGGATCCTGCTTTTATGCGGGGGGCGAAAACCGTCCGCTATGGGCCTTCATCCGGCTCCTGAAAGATCACCTTCATGGATAGGGCTTCCCGAACACGGGGTGCCGTGTTCGGAGTTATCCGTTTTTTTCTGCCCGTTGGGCCGCTTGAACGGCGGGTCGGGACTGAATCCGTGCCATATAGGCCTGGAGTTCGGGCCAGCGTTCCAGAGAAATGCCCATGGGATGGGCCCATCCCAGGACCGTGAACAGGTAAGCATCGGCGACAGTGAATCCACCGGGCATGAGGTACTCCTGGGTTTTCAGGGTGTCGACGAGTTGATTGAAGCGCAATGCCAGGCGCTCTTTCTGGAAGTCCTTGACGGTGTCCGGGAACGTGGGGTTGAAAAGCGGGCTGAATTGCTTGTGCAATTCCGTGGAAATGAAGTTGAGCCAGGACTGCAGTTGGTAGCGCGGCAGAGTTCCATTGGCGGGGGCCAGACCCGATTCAGGCTTGAGGTCCGCCAGATATTGAACGATGGCCGGGCCTTCGGTGAGTTTTGTTCCATCGTCGAGAATCAGCAGTGGAACGTAGCCCTTGGGGTTGATCGCGCAAAAATCGGAACCATCACTCAGTTGCTTGGCGCGCAGGTCAACCTTGACCAGATCGAAAGGCACACCGAGTTCGCGCAACACGATATGCGGGGAGAGAGAACAGGCCCCGGGGCTGAAGTAGAGTTTCATGGATCATCCTTGTGAGATCGGAGTAAAATCGGGAGTGTAGGGTGTATTGTATGCGTTCGTACGAATTTGACAAGTCCCTGCGAGGCATCCCTCGATGCGATGGCGTGCGTGATGCGTGTGACGGGGAACTTTTCGGTATCCATTGAGTCCACCTGCGTTGTGGGCTTTGGGTTTATTGGGAGGAATTCCATGATGAGTTTGAAACCGGTACGAATGATTCTTCTGGGATTGGGGGTCTGGAGTGCTTTGGTGGCGGTACCTGCACAGGCGGATCGGGGTTGGGGCTGGGGTTGGGGAATGATGGGGTTGGCAACCGGGGCATTGGTAGGGGCAGAGTTGGCCAATCCTTATCGTGTTTATCCATACCCTTATTACCCTGCGCCGGTGGTCTATGCAACTCCGCCCGTGGTGGTCCAGCAGCAACCGATGGTTTATTCCTCCCCCCCTCAAGCGCAGCCACCGCGCCAGCAACCTTCCCAGTCCATGGCACCACCGCCCCCTGGGCAGAGCCAGCAGCACACCGCCGCCAACAGTTGGTTTTACTGCGCTTCTGCCAAGGGTTACTACCCCTATGTGCAGAACTGTCCTGAGCCATGGCGCACCGTGCCCGCTGCGCCGCCAGGGGCTCCGCACTGAGCCGCAATGTGATCCGGATCCCCCCGCTGGACAGGTCGGAGACCGGGATCAGTCGGAGGGCGCGAACTGGTAGTGGTTGGCATGGACTTGAAACCACTGTTCCAGCATGAGGAGGATCCATACCATTTCCCCATAAAACCCTGGATGGCCGGGTAAGTGTTGCTGGAACAGTCGATCCACGAAGGTATGTCGAATCAGTCCGCGTTCGGCTAACTGATGCAGGGAAGATTCGGCCAGTTGATGCAGGGGGGGGTGACGAAGTACCCATATCCCGAAGGGAAGACCGAAGCCATGCTTTTGCTTGGTGATGATTTCATCCGGCAGAAAACCTCGTAACGCTTCCTTGAAAAACCAACGCAGTTTGAGGCCCTTGACCTTATAATGGGTCGGGAGTTTCAGGGAAAAATCCACCAGTCGCTCGTCCAGCAAGGGAAAACCGACCTCGATGCCTGCCAGGGCTGAGGTTCCGCAGACCTTGGGTAAATCATTCTCGGCCAGAGTAAAGCGCCAGTCATAGGCCAGCATCTGATTGACGAAATCTGCTCCATCGGTTGCATGCCAAACCGTTTGTTCCAGTGTCCGGGAAGCCATCGGTGAAAACAGGGAGAAAATCCGTTCGGGAAAAATGTTCTCCGTCCCGATGTGTTCCAGCAATCCATAGGCGGTGATCCGGTCCGGCATGGGGATCTTGGCCTGGTCGATATAACTGCCCAGTTTGCGCACCAGAGGGAGTCGGTTGAAAAGAGGCGCCAAGGGTTCGAGAAGCCCTTGCCGCAGGACGGAAGGCAAGCGGGTATAGGCATGAAACAACTTTTGCTTGGCGTAGCGGCTATTTCCACCAAACAATTCATCCCCGCCATCTCCTGCCAGCAATCGTTGTACCCCGTCCTGTTGGGCTCGTTGGGCGCAGTAGAAGCCGGGCAGGGCGGAAGAATTGCCGAAGGGTTGGTCGTAGTAGGCTGCGACGCGCGGAATTCCCTGAACCAGATCCTCTGGGGTGACATAGTATTCGTGGTGCCGGGTTTTGAAATGACGGGCAGCGAGGCGTGCGTACTCCATTTCATCATAGCCTTCCGCATCGAAGCCGATGGAGTAGGTGGGCACGCCTTCTCCGAGGTGTTGGCTCAATACCCCTGCAACGGTGGAACTGTCGGTTCCCCCGCTGAGAAAACAGCCGGTTCGATCGCCTTCATGACATTGGCTTTGAACCGAACTTCGTAGAATGTCCCGAAACTCTTCCTTCAATGAAGAGAAGTCGGATGGGTCGGAAGATGTAAACCGGGGTGTCCAGTACGGGGCGACCGTGAGTTGTCCTCCGTGGAACAGTCCATAATGCGCCGCAGGGAGGCGCAACACATGCTGGAAGATGGTGCGCGGCGCGGGAATGACGTGAAAATGAAAGTAGTCATAAATGGCCTGCATATCGATCGACGAAGAGGATGCCGCGACTTCATCGGCGCGCGCGGCCACATGGAGAGTCAAGGAATTCTCGATTCGATAACATAACGAACGGCGTGCGAAGCGATCCACAGCCATGAAAGTCTTGCCCGGTTCCGGCGAAAAAACCACGGCAAAGTCTCCCTGAACATGCTTGGGGGCCTGTGGACCATGACGGCGAAAGGCTTCGCGCCATGCACTCTCTATCCCCTGGGTGCGGGAAATTTCAGTCAGGTCTCGTTCCTGAAAGCGTGGATGACCCAAAAATAGTGCCAACGCGGTCATGGCGATACGTCTCCGATCAACGCCTCCCGGGCCGGTGGGTGTCCCAGAAAAGCTGCAGGGCTGGCGCTCGGGCCATAGGCCCCGGACTGGTAGATCACCACCAGGTCACCTACCTCGGCACAGGGCAGGGTCATTTTTTCGGCCAGGAGGTCGAGTGGGGTGCACAGAGGGCCCACCACCGAGACTTCTTCCAGGGGAGGAGATTTTTTGCGGGTGACGATGGCCACCGGATAATTCTTGCGGATGACCTGCCCAAAATTGCCGGATGCCGCCAGGTGGTGGTGGAGCCCCCCGTCGGTGATGAGGAATGTTTGACCCCGGGAAATCTTGCGGTCGATGATGCGGCATACATACACGCCCGCCTCACCGACGAGGTAGCGGCCCAACTCGATGACGGGTTGGGTATCGGGCAACTGCTGGCGCAGATGAGGGAGCAGGTGTTGCAAGGCTTCTCCCACCCGCTCGACTTCCAGAGGAGATTCGCCAGGAAAATAAGGAATCCCGAAGCCTCCTCCCAAGTTCAGAGTGGGAAGGGGACATCCGGTTTCCCGAACCAGTCGGATGGCCAGATCCACCGTATTTTTCTGGGCCTCGATGAGGGCATCCGCCTTGAGACTCTGTGACCCGCTGAAAATATGAAAACCCTGAAAATCAAGGTCAGAGGCCAAGATGCGGCGGACCATGGCAGGAACCTGTTCCACATCGACCCCAAAGGGTTTGGCCCCTCCACCCATGCGCATACCGGAACCCCGCAATTCAAAATCCGGGTTGACCCGGATGGCCACTTTGGGGCGGTAGCCATGGTGTTCGCTCAATGAGCAGACCGTCGTCAGTTCTCCTTCGGATTCCAGATTGAGTACGACGCCCGCAGCCATGGCCATCAGAAGATCACGGGAGGATTTGCCGGGGCCGGCAAAACTGATATGGGCGCGCGGGGTCAGGGTGTCCAAGGCCACGCCCAATTCTCCCCCGGAGGCTACATCCAGTCCGTCCACCTGGGTGGCGAGAAACTGGACCACGGCCGGCATGGGATTGGCCTTGATGGCATAGTGCAGGTGAATTCCTTTGGGTAGTACGGAACGTAAGTGCCGGATACGGCCAAAGATCCGTGTACGGTCATAGGCAAAGAAGGGAGTTTGGCCGATTTGATGGGCCAGGCGTGGAAGATCTACCCCGCCGATGGACGAGGGATCGCCCGATCCCATAACGAAACAGGCAGGGTGATGGACCGGTTTATTCATGATGGGCTTTAGAAACGAACTCACAGATTGTGCGTGTACCAGTCCGCGGCCTTTTCCAATCCTTCCTTGACCGAGAAACGGGGCTCATAACCCAAGAGTCGCCGGGCCTTGTGAATGTCCGCCAGGGAATGGCGAACATCTCCTGCCCGAAAATCCCGGTAGCGGGGGCTGGGTATCTCCCAGGAAGGAGAGCGCTGCTTCAGTTGAGCGCAGATCAGGGCGTATAACTGGTTGAGGGTGGTGGATTCAGAGTAGGCGATGTTATAGACCTGTCCCCGAGCCTCAGACTGTTCCGTACAAGCCGCCAGAATATTGGCTTGTACGACATTGTCGATGTAACAGAAATCGCGGCTGGTTTCACCATCGCCATTGATATCGATCGGATTCCCCTTCAATAATCCGCCAAACCACTTGGGAATGACGGCGGCGTAGGCCCCTTCCGGATTTTGGCGAGGGCCGAAGACATTGAAATAGCGCAGACCGGTGGCTTTGAACCGATAGACCCGGTCAAAGACCTGCGCGTAGAGTTCATTGACCAGTTTCGTGACTGCATAAGGAGAGAGAGGATTGCCAATGATTTCTTCTTTTTTGGGAAGTCCGGGATGGTCCCCATAGGTGGAACTCGACGCGGCATAGATGAAGCGTTCGATCCCCATGAGTTGTGCCGTCCTCAGCATGTTGAGGAATCCGTCGATGTTGCTGGCATGGGTGGTCAGAGGATCCTCGATGGATCGGGGAACACTGCCCAGGGCCGCTTGATGCAACACGATATCCGCATTGTCACAGACCTGTTGACAATCGTCGAGGTTGCGGATGTCTCCTTTGAAAAAAGTGAAGTTTTTCCAACGAGACTCTCCGACTAACTTCTGGACCTGCTTCAGGTTACGGTCATCGATGGTTGAAAAATTATCCAACCCCACGACGGTCTGATCCAGTCGAAGCAGGGTCTCGAGCAGGTTGGAACCGATGAACCCCGCCACTCCGGTAATGGCCCAATGTCGTGGCGTTGCCCGGATCTCGTTTTGAATGCGGTCGTAGTGTGGGATCATAGCCGCCAGAGACGAAGGGTGGGATGGGAGAAATCGTCGCGGGAAAAAAGACCCTTGACATCGATCAGAACGGGGCAATCGCCCATCAAGGCCAATATTCCTGCAGCCTGGAGGGTTCGATATTCGTCATGGGCCACGGCCAGAATAACGGCTGCCGCAGGTTTCAAGGCGGCGGTGGGAGTGATGGAAACCCCATATTCCTCTTCGGCCTCGTGGGGATCTGCCAGCGGATCGTGGATCTGTACCTCGATGCCATAATCCTGTAATTCATGGATGATATCGATGACCTTGGAATTCCGTAGGTCCGGGCAGTTTTCCTTGAAGGTGAGTCCGAGGACGGTGACGCGACTGCCCGAGATGATATGCCCGGCATGGACCATTTCCTTGACGCACCGCTGCGCCACAAACTTGCCCATGCCATTGTTGATGCGTCGCCCGGAAAGGATGACCTGGGGAATGTATCCCAATTTTTCGGCTTTATGGGTGAGATAATAGGGATCTACCCCGATGCAGTGACCACCCACCAGGCCCGGTTTGAACTTGAGAAAGTTCCATTTGGTTCCGGCGGCTTCCAGTACGGCATTGGTATCGATATTCATCAGATCGAAAATCAGGGCCAGTTCATTCATCAAGGCGATATTCAGGTCCCGTTGCGTGTTCTCGATGACCTTGGCTGCCTCGGCAACTTTGATGGAGGGGGCGCGGTGAACGCCTGCCGTGACCACGGATTCATAGACCCGAGCGACGATCTCGCAGGTTTCGGCATCCTGCCCTGACACTACCTTCTTGATCTTGGTAAAGGTGTGTTCCTTATCTCCGGGGTTGATGCGTTCAGGACTATAGCCTACCTTGAAATCGATCCCGCATTTCAGGCCGGATTTCGCTTCCAGAATGGGGACGCATTCCTCTTCCGTGACCCCGGGGTAGACCGTGGATTCATAAACGACGATGTCCCCTTTCTTCAAGGCACTTCCCACGGTTCCCGAAGCTTTCAACATGGGGCTGAGGTCAGGTTGGTTGGCGTCGTTGACGGGGGTCGGGACGGCGACGATATGGAAATTGGCCAACTGGAGTTCGCCGATCTGGTCGGTATACAGAATATCCGCTTTATCGAGATCTCCTTCTTCGACTTCTCCGGTCCGGTCATGACCGGACCGCAACTCCCGGATTCGCACCGGATTGATGTCAAAGCCGATGGTTCGGCGCACCTTGCCAAAGGCTACAGCCACGGGCAATCCCACATAACCCAAACCCACTACGGAAATGATCCTCTCTTCACCCACCACGGACATGATGCCTCCTGAATAGTGATTCATCGATTAAGCCGTGAGGATAACCCATACGAGGATATTTGCGCTACCCAAAATTTGGAACAGATTGGGGGGAAATGAGCACTGCGTAGTGAGGCGTTCTCATTCCCTGCCCACTTTGTGTTAACGTGGCACCTTTACACTTTGGCATTTCGGGATGATCGGTGGGATCGTGCCCGATTTTCAGTGATTGCATGTGATACGGAGACCTGTTTGAATGGCGGCTTCCCCGACGGGCGCGTTTTTCCCCCCTCGCAATTTTCGTGGAGATCTGATCAGCCCGTGGTGGGTGGCCGTGACCGTGGCTTTGACGACCTTTATGGAGGTTCTCGATATTTCCATTGCCAATGTGGCGTTGCGCCACATTGCCGGGGACCTGTCCGTGAGCGAAGACGAAGCCGTGTGGGTATTGACTTCCTATATGGTGGCCAACGCCATCGTCCTGCCCATGAGTGGTTGGCTATCCATGCTCTTCGGGCGCCGCCGTTTTTACCTGTTCTGCGTGGCCATGTTTTCCGTCAGTTCATTGCTGTGCGGTCTGGCTCCCAACCTGACCGTCCTGATCCTGTGTCGTACCCTGCAAGGCATCGGAGGTGGGGGACTGCAACCCAGTTCTCAAGCCATTCTGACCGACAGTTTTCCCCTCTCGAAGCGGGGCATGGCCTTTGCGGTCTATGGCATCACCACCGTTTTGGCTCCGGCTATCGGTCCGACCATCGGCGGGTGGATCACGGATACCTTTTCCTGGCGCTGGATCTTCCTGATCAATGTTCCCGTGGGGTTTCTGTCCTTGTATCTGTCACGGCGGCTATTATCGGATCCTCCGGCATTGGTTGAACAGAGCGCCCAGTTTCGGCGCCAGGGACTCAAAGTCGACTGGAAGGGGTTCATATTATTGTCAGTGGGGTTTGGCTGTTTGCAGGTCGTGTTGGACCGGGGGCAACAAGACGACTGGTTTTCATCGCCCTTCATCATGCTGATGTCAGCGTTGTCGACCTTGGCGCTGCTTATCCTGCCCTTTTGGGAAACCCGTCAACAGTATCCGATGGTGGACTTCAACCTGCTCAAGGAAAGAAACTTTCTGTTCAGCAATATCCTGATGTTTCTGGTGGGATTTGTCCTGTTCGGCAGTACGGTGCTCCTGCCTATGTGGGTCCAGACCCTGATGGGGTATTCGGCCACTCAGGCGGGAATGTTATTGTCTCCTGGCGCATTGACCGTGTTGTTGGTATTACCCTTCGTGGGATGGGCCATCAACAAGGTGGATGTTCGCCACATGATTGCTTTTGGGTTGTTGTGTAACGGGGTGGCTTTGTATCTTTTTTCCCATATGAATTTGCAGGCGGATTACTGGTCTTTGGCGACGTTGAGAATCCTGCAGGGGATCGGGTTGGGGTTTCTCTTTGTTCCGGTCAATGCGGCGGCCTACTCCTGGGTACCCCCGGACAAAAGTAGCAATGCTTCGGCCATCATCAATTTATCGCGCAATCTGGGAGGGAGTTTTGGCATATCTCTGGTTCAAACCTGGCTGACACGCGGGACGCAACGCCATCAGAGCGTTCTGACGGCTCGTTTGACCGATTCCTCCACGGCGACCCAGACCTGGCTGTCCAGCATGATCCACCAATTGGCAGGGGTCAGCAGTCATGCGGCGGCGGTGGCACACGCTCTGTTGTATGCCACTGTGCAAAGACAGGCCAGTTTGCTTTCCTTTATGGATGACTTCCGCTTGCTGGGCACCCTGGCCCTGGTATTCATCCCCGTGGTATACGCTCTGAAACGGCCGGTTCGAGAGAAACATTGAAACTCAGGAATGGGTCCAAACGTTTTGACTGAGGCGCAGAGAGAAACGCAGAAGTGAACGGTCCCAAGGGGTGAAACGTGGCAAATGAAACAGATCGCTTTCCCGCCGGGCGATGCCCGGTTCGGTGGAGAGCGCTGCTGAGTACCCCATTTCCCGCACCATATCGGCATGTTCCTGACGGTAGTCCTGGCCGAATTTTCCATTGGGATAGGCAAACAAGGCCGGAGGCTCGCCCAGCAATTGGGTCAAATAGGTGCGGTTCTGCTCGATTTCCCGGCGGGCAACGGCGGGAGGAAGAGACGTCAGAATGGGGTGATTGACCGTATGTCCCCCAATGCTCATCCCCGCCTGGTGCAGAGACAAAACCTGGGCATCATTCATCATGAGATCGGAGGGGGGGGTGAACCCCAGTTGCGTTTCGAGATGGAGGAGGTGGTCGCAACGCACTTCCGGTGCTTCGTATTTGAGGCGTTGCAGCAGGGCTTGAAGGGCGGTTTGCCGTTCTGCCAAAGTCGTCAGGGGGAGTGACCCCAATTCGAGAAAGCGAAGATCGATGGATTCTGCAGGGTGATGACGGACCAACTCGATGGCGCGATCATTGAACATGCACCCCCCGTTCAAATAGCCCGAGGCCACGAAAAAAGTGGCGCAGGCCCCATGCTTTTTCAGCAGGGGGAGGGCGATGGATGCGTTGTCGGCATACCCGTCGTCGAAGGTGAGACAGGCGGCGCGCGGGGGCAAGGTATGGTTTTTCAGCCTGTCTACCGCCTCGGGTAAGGGAAGAAGGTGAAAAACGTTCTTGAGGAGGTTCAATTGCGCATCAAAACGCAGGGCATCCACCTCATCCGGAAAGAGGGGGTCGGGCTTGGGCAGTACGCGGTGGTAGATCAGGATGGATAAGGAGCCGGCATTGCCTCCAGGGGAGAGCCAGGAATTCAGATGGCGAAATAAAGGATAGGTGGTGGAAGAGAAGTCCATGAATGGAAGATCAGGTGGGGGGGGTGACAGGGAGGGAAGGGAAGGTATGCAGCATTGAGGCGGGGGCTCAGTCGACCTTCATGGGCAGGATCACCATGGTCATTCCCTGGAGATGAAGGATCCGTTGCATTTGCAGGGCGGTTTGATTATGGAGGATGCGCGTCAGCCAGTTATCGTGGACGAAGATCAACTTGCTGGCAAAAAAGATGCTGTTGGGAAATTCTTCATGGGCCTGTTCGGACAAACGGGTGAGTTCGGCGATCCGGTCCGTGCCATAGGCTTCGTAGGATTTGGCGGCAATGCCATTCTGATGGCAGAAATTGACGTAGTAGTCGCAGGCGGAATGAACGGAGGCCTTGAGCCCCTCGATCGATCCTTCTCCGCCATAACTTTGGGTATCCACGGCACCCACACTGAGGAATACGAAATTGCGATAGACGTGCGGAAAGAGACGTTGAACCCACAGGATGGTATGCATGCCCGCTCCCTTGGAGCGACTGATCAGAAAGACGGCGGTGGGCGCATCGGGATCGAGGGCCGGGGGAATGGCTGCCGGGGTGGCCGGGAGTTGGGACAGCAGATGGTCGGCCTTGGCCATCTGGGCGGCTGTTTCGCGGTAATGCTGGCGAATCAGCAGGCATGCGCCGATGACTGCGCTGGTGATGAGGAGGGTCATCCACCCGCCTTCGAAAAACTTTTCCGCCAGGGTGACGAGGAGGATGCTCGAGGTTACTGTCAATCCCACCACGGAGACCCCGAGGCGGAGGGCCCATTGGGGATGTTCGCGGTGCTTCCACCAGTATAGGGTCAGTCCCGTGAGCGAGAGACTGAAGGTGAGAAAGACGTTGATGCTGTAGAGCACCGCCAGCAGGTCGACGATACCACCGCTCCAGAGCAGGATGAAAAGGGCTGCCACGCCCATCAGGAGGATTCCGTACTTGGTGACCAGACGACTGGACAGGGAGCTGAACTGGGAGGGCGTCCAACCGTCGTTGGCCATGTTGGCCAGCACGGCGGGGCCGCCCAGCAGGCCGGTGTTGGCGGCCACATACAGGAGCGCGCCCTCGAGGACCAGGACGGTGGTGAGGAGCGCGAAGGAGAGTCCGGGGCTGAGCCCAAGGGATGCGATGACCGAACGGAAAGCGACGGCATTCAGGGTTTCGCCATTGCTGGAGGGCACGGCGTTCCACAACAGGTAGAGCAGGATGATGCCCCCCGCCGTGAAGGCCAGGGAAGTGGCCATGTAGAACATGGTCAGTTTTCCGGTATGCACACGGGGTTCCTGGAGCACATTGACATTATTCGATACTGCTTCGATCCCCGTGTAGGTTCCGCCTCCCATGGAATAGGCGCGCAGGAACAGGGCGGCCACGAAGACCCAACCCATCTGACCTGCCAGAGAAGAGGTTTCGTGCAGCGTCTGATGAACGATGGAGGGGATCTCGTTTCCACGGACGGTCACCCCATACACGATGATCAGCACATGGGTGATGACGAAGCCCATGAAGATGGGGGTCAGGATCTTGATGCTCTCCTTCATGCCACGCAGGTTCAGGAACATCAGAAACAGAGTGAGGAATAGTTCGACGGTCAGTTTGTGACTTTGCCAGGTCGTAGGCAAGGAACTGAAAACGGCATCTACCCCACTGGCCACGGAAATGGCAATGGTCAGGACGTAATCCACGATCAATGCGGCTCCGCTGATCAGGCCGGCATAAGGTCCGATCAGTTGGGTGGCGACCTTATACCCGCCGCCGCCCGTGGGAAACAGTTCGATGACCTGGTTATAGGCAGTGGAAATGAGGAAAACCGTGAAGGCAGTGGCAATGGCCAGGTAGAGGCTGAGGTGGACATGGGTGCCCAGGGCTTTAAAGGCTTCTTCCGGTCCATAGGCCGAGGAGGACAGACCATCGGCTCCCAGTCCCACCCACGCGAAAAAGGCCATGAGGGCGATGTGCTGACGCGTTTCCGGTGCAAAGGGGTCGCGCGCCGGTCCGAAAAGCAACTCTTTGATCTGTTTGAATAGGCTGCTCTTTTGTGCCATGGGGTCAGACCTTCAGGGGATTCGGTTTGGCGGAGTCGAGGGCATATTTTCGTTGCGCTTCGGCCACCTGGGACAAGGGGATCACCCCTTCGTCGGCCAGGGCATGAAGTGCGGCTTCGACCACATAGTAACGGTCCACTTCGAAAAAATGGCGCAATTGGGCGCGTGTGTCGGAACGGCCAAATCCATCGGTTCCCAGGGTCACGAAACGACGGGGCACGAAGGCACGGATTTGTTCCGTGAAGGTTTTGATGTAGTCGGTGGCCGCAATCACCGGTCCACGGGTATCCTTCAGACACTGGGTGACGTAGGGGACCTGTGCCGGTTCTGCAGGGTGATGACGATTGTGGCGCAGGACGTTCTGACCTTCTCTGGCTAATTCATTGAAACTGGGGCAACTCCACACGTTGCTCGATACGCCCCAGTCCGCAGCCAACAGTTGGGCCGCCGCCTCCACTTCGCGCAGGATGGTGCCCGATCCCAGCAACTGGACGCAGGGGCCTTCAGGAGCAGCCTGTTCATGGAGCAGATACATGCCTTTGAGGATGCCTTCCCGCGCCCCGTCAGGGAGCGCCGGGTGGGCATAGTTTTCATTCATGGTGGTGAGGTAGTAAAAGACATTTTCCTGGGCATGGAACATGCGCTGCAGGCCGTCTTGAATGATGACCGCCAGTTCATAGGCATAGGTGGGGTCGTAGGAGATACAGTTGGGAATGAAAGAGGCATGCACCTGACTGTGTCCGTCCTGGTGCTGCAACCCCTCGCCATTCAGCGTGGTCCGTCCTGCCGTTCCGCCGATGAGAAAGCCGCGACACTGCATGTCGCCGGCCGCCCAGGCCAGATCGCCGATGCGCTGGAAACCGAACATGGAATAAAAAATATAGAACGGGAGGGTGGTGACGCCATGGGTGGAATAGGACGTGGCGGCGGCGATCCAGGAGGAGAAGGCGCCGGCTTCATTGATCCCTTCCTGGAGGATTTGACCGTTCACGCTTTCGCGGTAGTACATCAGTTGATCATGATCCTGCGGTTCGTACAGTTGTCCCACGGACGAATAGATGCCCAGGCTGCGGAACATGCCTTCCATGCCGAAGGTTCGCGATTCGTCAGGAACGATGGGGACGATGCGCTGACTCAGTGTCTTGTCGCGGATGAGCAGATTGAGGAGGCGCACGAAAGCCATGGTGGTGGATAGATGACGTTCGCCGCTGGCTTCCAGCAAGGGAGAAAAATACTCCAGGGGCGGGATCTCCAGAGGCGCACTGGCGCTGTGCCGCACCGGCAGGTAACCGCCCAGAGACTGCCGTCGTTCCTGCAGATAGCGGATCTCCGGGCTGTCGTCAGCAGGGCGGTAGAAGGGGGCGGCGGCGATTACGGCATCGTCGATGGGGATCTTGAAACGGTTGCGGAACTGCTTGAGGGCGCTTTCACCCATTTTCTTTTGTTGGTGGGTGATGTTTTGCCCTTCGCCCGCTTCGCCCATGCCATAGCCTTTGATGGTCTTGGCGAGGATCACCGTGGGCTGCCCGCTGTGACGGACCGCCGCCCGATAGGCGTTATAGACCTTGAAGGCATCGTGTCCGCCGCGCGACAGGTGCCAGATCTCATCATCGGACATGTTGGCCACCAGGCGCAGCAATTCGGGGTACTTGCCGAAGAAGTGCTGACGCACATAGGCGCCGTCGCGCGCCTTGAAACTTTGGTATTCGCCATCCACGGCTTCCATCATGCGCTGCAGGAGCACGCCGCTCGTGTCCTTGGCGATGAGCGCATCCCAGGGGCTTCCCCAGATTACTTTGATGACATTCCAGCCAGCACCGCGGAAATCGGCTTCCAGTTCCTGAATGATCTTGCCATTGCCGCGCACGGGGCCATCGAGACGCTGCAGGTTGCAATTCACCACGAAGATCAGGTTGTCGAGGTTTTCCCGGGCAGCCAGGGAAATGGCGCCCAGGGATTCGGGTTCGTCCATTTCTCCATCGCCCATGAAGGCCCACACCTTACGCCCTTCGGTTTGGGCTAACCCGCGGTTTTGCAGGTATTTCATGAAACGGGCCTGATAAATGGACATGAGGGGGCCGAGTCCCATGGAGACGGTGGGCATTTGCCAGAAATCGGGCATGAGCCAGGGGTGAGGGTAACTGGACAACCCTTTGCCCCCCACTTCACGACGGAAGTGAGCCAGTTGCTCTTCGCTCAAGCGTCCTTCCAGAAAGGCACGCGCATAGATGCCCGGGGCTGAGTGCCCCTGGGTATAGAGCACGTCTCCCCCATGTTCCGGGGTGGGCGCGCGAAAAAAGTAGTCGAAGCCTACATCATACAGGGTGGCCGCCGACTGAAAACTGGCGATATGTCCGCCCAGTTCTTCTCCGCCCTTGTTGGCTCGTACCACCATGGCCAAGGCATTCCAGCGAATCAGGGAACGGATGCGGTACTCCATTTCCGGGTCCCCGGGCATGGGTTCCTCGAGTGCCGGGGGAATGGTGTTGAGGTAGGCCGTATTGGCGCTGTAGGGCAGGAAGGCGCCGGAACGGCGGGCCTTATCCACCAACCGTTCAAGCAGGAAATGGGCCCGTTCCGGTCCTTCCGCACAGAGCACACCCTCCAGTGCATCCAGCCATTCCTGAGTTTCCTGGGGGTCTGAATCGTGTTCTTTGGGGGGGGATGCCATCATGCTCGAGCCTCGTTTTTACTCAAAATTCGCTAGATTCTATAGCGAAACTGGTTTGAGTGAAACCCGCAGCCGGGACTTCAAACAGAAAAGTGCGCGTATGACACAGCGCCGGTTCCCTGCTTCTTGATAGAATGGCGGACTATCAGGTTCAGAGGACATCATGCTCTTCAGTCGGCTCTTACGCAAGGAGTTTGCGCGCACGGCATTGATGACCATGGTCATTCTGCTGGCCATCCTGCTGACCGTCAGTCTGGTCAAGTTGCTGGGATTGGCCGCCGGAGGCACGCTGTCGGGCAGTGCGGTGATGGCCATGTTGGCCTTCGGTTCCCTGACCTACCTGCCCGTGTTGTTGTCTGCCTCCATCTTTACTGCCCTGCTGCTGGCCTTGACCCGTTTTTACCGCGACTCGGAAATGATCATCTGGCAGAGCGCCGGGGTCAGTCTGAACCGTTTTCTTGGTCCGGTACTGCGCTTTACGGTGCCCATGGCGCTGGTGGTGGCCCTCCTCAGTCTGGTCATCGCGCCCTGGGCCATTGGACAGAAGGCACAGTATCAGAAACAATTGGACGTTCAGGACGACACTTCCCAGATCACGCCCGGCGTGTTCCGTGAGTCGCATCAATCGGATCAGGTGTTCTTCGTGGATGCCCTGTCCCAGAGCAAGGAGAAGGTTTCCAACGTTTTCGTCCAGTCCGTTCAGGGTCATCAGGTGGGAGTGATTGCGGCGGACAGTGGTTACATTGCGACGGAGCCCAATGGGGACCGCTTCGTGGTGTTGCAACGTGGACGTCGTTACGAGGGGGAACCGGGCACGCTCAACTATCGTCTGGTGGATTTTGAACAGGCGCGCCTGCGCATCGATCAGCACGGGGTGACGGCGGCAACCCTTTCGGTCAAGTCCCGATCGGCTCAGGACCTGATCCGCAAGCCCACCCTGGAAGGTTGGGGAGAATTGCACTGGCGCCTGGGGTTGCCGTTGAGCCTGCTGGTGCTGTCCGTATTTTCTGTGCCCTTGTCCTACATCAATGTGCGGGGCGGGCGTTCCACCAACATGATCTTTGCCCTGCTGGCCTATATGGTGTATTACAACTGCATGAGTATTGCCCAGGCCTGGGTGGCGCAAGGCAAACTGCCTTTCTGGGTCGGCCTATGGCCCGTGCACCTGCTCTTTCTGGCCGTGGCATGGATCTGGTTGCAGCAACGCCAGCGCGTCTGGTCCTGGCGCTGGTGGGTGGGCCAACGACGCTCCCGGGAGCGAAAGGAAACTCTGTGAGATCCGTTGGGGCGGGTAGAAACTCCGGCCCTGTTTTTTGACTTCAATCCGGGATGGCGGGATAATCTCCCGCTTTATCTCAGGTCATGACCCTTAGGGAGAAACTTCGTGGAATTTACACTCAAAGTAGCGCATCCGGCTTCAATCAAGACCGCCTGTATCGTCATTCCGGTGACGGGAAGCCGTTGCCTGTCGCCCAGTGCCCAAGCCCTCGACCAGGCGAGCGAAGGTCTGTTGACGCAGATTCTCAAACGGGGAGACCTGGCTGCAGAGGCGGGCAAAACGCTCCTGTTGTCCGGACTCAATGGGGTGACGGCGAGCCGTGTGCTGCTGGTTGAAACGGGCAGCGATCCCCTCAAGGACAGCACTTACCGCACATTGGTGTGTTCCATGGAGCAGGCCTTGGCGGGTACTGCCGTCAAGGAGGTGCTCTGTACCCTGGTCGAGTTGGACGTGCCGGGACGAGACAGCGCCTGGGTTCTGGAACAGACCGTTCTGACCCTGAGGGAGCAGCGCTACCGTATCCAAAAACAGACCCAGATCCCGGAGCCGCCTTCTCACTGGAAAAAGACTACCCTCCTGGCACCTTCCTCCCTGTCGCTCAAAAAAGCCCAGAGTTTTGTGGAACAAGCCCAGGCGGTGGCCAACGGAACCGATCTGACACGTGATCTGGGCAATTTGCCGCCCAACCTGTGTACGCCTGTCCATTTGGCGGAAACGGCGCAGGCCATGGGCAAGGATTGGGGGCTCAAAGTGCGTGTGCTGGACCGCGCCGATATGGAAAAGTTGGGCATGGGCGCATTGCTGGCTGTGACGGCGGGCAGCCATCGTCCTCCCCAGTTCATCATCATGGAATACGCCGGGGGTAAGGCCAAGGCCAAGCCGGTGGTGCTGGTCGGCAAGGGCATCACCTTCGACACGGGCGGGATATCCTTGAAGCCCGCGCCAGAGATGGATGAGATGAAATTTGACATGTGTGGCGCAGCCAGTGTCCTGGGGACGATGCGTGCTCTGGCCGAAATGAAATTGCCCTTGAATGTCGTGGCGCTCATTCCTACCTGCGAGAACATGCCGGGGGGCGGAGCCACCCGTCCCGGCGACGTGGTCAAGAGTTTGTCAGGTCAAACCATCGAGATTCTCAACACCGATGCGGAAGGGCGTTTGATCCTGTGCGATGCCCTGACTTATGCCGAACGTTTCGAACCTGCCGTGGTGGTGGATGTGGCGACCTTGACGGGAGCCTGTGTCATTGCTCTGGGGCATGAAGCCGCAGGGCTGATGGCGAACGATGAAATCCTGCGCAATGAATTGCAAGCGGCAGGCGATTACAGCGGTGATCGTGCCTGGCCCTTGCCCCTGTGGGAAGAGTACCGGGAAGGGTTGAAGAGCAACTTTGCGGATATGGCCAATGTGGCGGGTCGTCCCGCCGGGACCATCACGGCGGCGAGTTTTTTGGCGCATTACACCAAACGTTACCGTTGGGCTCATCTGGATATCGCTGGCGTGGCATGGCGCAGTGGTAAGGAAAAGGGGGCCACGGGCCGTCCTGTCCGGTTGTTTTGTCGCTTCCTGCAACAGCGCTGCCAGGGGTGAGGGTGACTCGCATCGACTTTTACACCCATGTGTCAGACAAGGTGCCGGTGGCCATCCGGTTGACCTGCAAGGCATGGGCGCAAGGATTGCCCGTGTGGTTGCGGGTGCCGGACGAAGCCATGGCCCAGCAGTTGGACCAGAGGCTGTGGACTCATCCGCAGGCCGAATTTGTGCCCCATTGCCGGTCTGATCACGCATTGGTGGCCGAAACCCCGATCGTCATCGATGCCCTGGAAATGGAACCACGCTCGCACCGGGTGTTGATCAACCTGCGTTCAGACCCGCCGCTGTACTTTGCCCGTTTCGAACGTCTGGCGGAAATCGTCAGTCAGGTCGATCAGGATGCAGCGCTGGCACGGGAGCGCTTCCGTTTCTATCGTCAGCGGGGTTTTGAAGTACAGACCCATAATCTGGCAAACCATCGTTTTTGAGTTCTGAGCCCCACCCTTAATTACTGGATCGTTCCCCATGAGTCTTGCCAAAAGTTTTGATCCTCAGGCCATCGAGGCGCGCTGGTACCCCATTTGGGAAGCGCGCGGTGATTTCAAGCCTTCCCTCGATCCTCGAGCACCGGCGTACTGCGTCCTGTTGCCGCCGCCCAACGTGACAGGGACGCTGCATATGGGGCACGCCTTTCAGCATACGCTCATGGATGCCCTGATTCGCTACCATCGAATGAAGGGCGAGAACGTGCTGTGGCAGGCAGGGACGGATCATGCCGGGATTGCCACCCAGATGCTGGTGGAACGTCAACTGGAAGCCAAGGGCGAAGGGCGCGCTACCCTGGGGCGGGAAGCCTTTCTGGAGAGGGTCTGGCAATGGAAGGAACAGTCCGGTTCCACCATCACCCGGCAGATGCGACGCCTGGGCAGTTCCTGTGATTGGACCCGCGAGCGTTTCACTCTGGATGAGGACCTCAATCGGGCCGTCACTCAGGTATTTGTCCGTCTTTATCGGGAAGGATTGATCTACCGCGGCCAGCGTCTGGTCAATTGGGATCCTCACCTGCAGACGGCGGTGTCCGACCTTGAAGTGGAGGCTCACGAAGAGTCGGGGCATCTTTGGCATATCCGCTATCCCCGCGTGGATGGTCAAGGCCATCTGGTCGTGGCCACCACCCGTCCCGAAACCCTGTTGGGCGATGTGGCCGTAGCGGTGCACCCTGCCGACGAGCGTTATCGTGATCTCATCGGTCAGGCGCTTCATTTGCCCCTGACCGACCGCACCATTCCGGTGATTGCCGATGAGGCAGTGGATCCCGCTTTCGGCACGGGTTGTGTCAAAATCACCCCGGCTCATGATTTCAGTGATTATCTGATGGGGAAGCGGCATGGATTGACGCCCATCAACATCTTTACCCCGGATGCCTGCTTGAACGATCAGGTGCCCCCTGAATACCGTGGGCTGGAGCGTTTTCGCGCCCGTCAGCGTCTCATCGATGACCTGGCGGCCCGGAACCTTCTGGCCGAAGTGAAACCCCATACCCTGATGATTCCGCGCGGTGACCGCAGTGGTGCGGTGATCGAACCCATGCTCTCGGATCAATGGTTTCTCGATACCGAGCGCATGGGCCAGGAGGCCTTGCGCGTGGTGCATGATGGACAGATCCGGTTTGTGCCGGGGAATTGGGTTCACACCTACGAGCATTGGCTGGGCAATTTGCAACATTGGTGCATTTCCCGGCAATTGTGGTGGGGTCACCGGATTCCCGCCTGGTACGACGATGCAGGACAGGTCTATGTAGCCGAGAACCAGCAGGAGGCGGAACGACAGGCCGGAAAATCCCTGCGCCAGGACGACGACGTGCTCGATACCTGGTTTTCCTCGGCGCTCTGGCCATTTTCTACCCTGGGCTGGCCGGAGGATACCCCGGAACTGCGCCAGTTCCTGCCCAGCAGCGTTTTGGTGACGGGCTTCGACATCATTTTCTTCTGGGTGGCCCGCATGGTCATGATGACCACTCATTTCACCGGACAGGTGCCTTTCCGGGAGGTTTTTGTCACGGGCCTGGTGCGCGATGCCCAGGGTCACAAGATGAGCAAGTCCCGTGGCAACGTACTGGATCCCCTGGATCTGATCGACGGGATCGATCTGGAATCCCTGGTTGCCAAGCGCACTGCCCATCTCATGGATCCTCGTCAGGCAGAAAAGATCGAGAAGGCCACACGTGCCGAATTTCCCCAGGGCATTCCGGCCTTCGGCACCGATGCCCTGCGTTTTACCTTTGCCAGTCTTGCCACTCATGGAAGGGATATCAAGTTTGATCTGCAACGTTGTGATGGCTATCGAAATTTCTGCAACAAGTTGTGGAATGCCACGCGTTTCGTTCTGATGCAGGAGGTTCCGGAGGGGCCGGCTCGAGCGGCGACGGTGGCGGACCGCTGGATTGGACAGCGCCTCGATGCCACCATTCGGACGGTCCACGAGCATTTCGCCCAGTACCGGTTTGATTTGGTGGCGCGTACCCTGTATGAATTCATCTGGGAAGACTTCTGTGACTGGTATGTGGAACTGGCCAAGACCCAATTGGCTCAACCCGATACGGCGGTCACGACCCATGCCACATTACGCTCTGTCCTGGAGGCGGCCCTGCGCCTGACCCACCCTCTGATGCCCTTCATCACCGAGGAGTTGTGGCAGCAGGTGGCCCCTTCGGATGCCCTGGGTTCCAGCATTGCTTTGCAGTCGTTTCCGCAACCTGTGTTGGCCCCCGATCCGGTCGCCATCGAGGCCATGGAACATCTCAAGGCGTGGGTCAACGGTTGCCGTACCTTGCGTGGAGAAATGAACATCAGTCCGGCGGAACGACTGCCCCTCAAAGTGGCGGGAGCAACGCAGGCGCTCCTTGGCATGGAGCATTATCTGATGCATCTGGCACGCCTCACGAGAGTGGACGCCAGTGCTATGCCCCTGCTGTCGGTGGAGGCCCCGGTAGTGACGGTGGACCATCTTCAGATGCAATTGCAGGTGCAAGTGGACATTCCCGCGGAAATCGAACGACTGACCAAACAACGGGACAAGACCAAAACAGAGGTGGAACGCTGTGACGCCAAACTGGGCAACCCCGGTTTTGTGGATCGCGCGCCTGCCGCCGTGGTTGCCCAGGAACGCGAGCGTTTGGCCCGCTTCCGCCACGCCCTGGCCGAGGTGGAAATCCAATTGGCTCGTCTGGCCGCTCTCTGACAACAAGAGGGAGGTCAACGCCCAAGGGGTTTCCGCGAAAAACGCCTTGGGTGAGGTATCATGAGCACCATGAAACGATGGTTCCTTTTTCTTTGCGCCAGCATGCTGCCCGTGCACCTGGTGGCCTACGAGTTGCCCGATCTGGGCGACAGTTCTTCCATGACTCTGTCGAGCAAGGACGAAATGGCTCTGGGACGCCAGGTGATGCAGGAAATCCGTGCCGATCCCTCATATTTCAACGATCCGGAGAGCGTGGATTTTGTCAGTTCGGTGGGGCACCGCCTTCTGGCCGTGAGCGATGATCTGGGGGATCAGCATCACTTCGAATTTTTTATCCTGGAGGATCCCACCCTCAACGCCTTCGCTCTGCCCGGTGGGTTCATCGGGGTACATACGGCACTGATCGAGGCGGCGGACAATGAGTCTGAATTGGCTTCGGTACTGGCCCACGAAATCTCTCACGTCACCCAGCACCACATTGCCCGTGCCATGGAGGACCAGAACAAGAATTTGCCTCTGTCTCTGGCCGCCATGGCGGCAGCCATTCTGGCGGCACGCAGCAGCCCCGATGGGGCCATGGGGGGGGTGGTGGGCGCACAGGCTGGAATGGTCCAGGCCCAACTGAACTTTTCTCGGGGAAATGAACGGGAAGCCGATCGACTGGGCATTCGCCGCCTCCTCAAGACCGACTACGATCCCCGTGCCATGGCGACTTTTTTTACCAAGTTGGGGCGTTATGGTCGCTTCTATGAAGGGGCGCCTGCTTTTCTCCAGACTCACCCCTTGACCACCGAGCGTCTGGCGGAAATACAGGACAGGCTGCAGAACGTTCCTTACCGGCAAGTTCAGGACGGCCCCGATTTCGCTCTCATCAAGGCCCGTATCCAGGCCCTGGTGGGAACCCCTCATGAAGCACTGGAAAGTTTTCAGAACCATGACTACGATGTCCACCGACCAGAGGAAGTCCCTCTGCTTTATGGCAAGGCGGTTGCGCTCTGGCGTAATCGCGATTATGGAGAGGCTCAGTCCCTGCTCGAACAGGTGCGCGCCGTTTCTCCTCCCAATGCTCTGTTTGACAGTTTGCGCGCTCAAATCACCCTGGACTCGGGGCATGTGCATCAGGCCATTCTTCAGTTTCAACATGGGCTGCAACGCTTTCCCGATGAGCGTGCGCTCAATTACGGTTATATCTCGGCTTTATTGGTTGCGGGGTTGCCTGAACAGGCGCTCAAGATCATCAACGAACGAATCGCACTCACCAGCAGCGATGAGCAGTTGTACGAATTCCAGTCCCAGGCCTATGCTGCGCTGAACCAACAGATGATGAGTCACGAAGCCCTGGCCCAGGCCTATCTATTGCTGGACAATCCCAGTGCGGCCATGGATCAGCTTCAGATTGCCCTGGGGGCAGGCGACGGAGACTTTTATCAAAAATCCCAGGTGGAAGCCACGATGCGTGAAATCAAGGCAGAACTGGCGGCGCGCAAGGGCAAAAAAAAGTAACCTGAAATCACCTGTCATGAAAATACTTCTTACAGGTTGCGCCGGATTCATCGGCATGCAAGTTTCCCAACGTCTCCTGGAGCGTGGAGACGAGGTGATCGGGGTGGATAACCTCAATGACTACTACGATGTTTCCCTCAAGGAAGCGCGTCTGGCCCGTCTCAGCCCCCATGGGAACTTCACTTTTCATCGGCTCGATATTGCCGATGGGGCAGCGATTCAAGCGCTCTTCGCCCGTGAAAAGCCCCGGAAGGTCGTGAATCTGGCCGCCCAGGCTGGGGTACGCTACTCATTGCAGCATCCCCAGGCGTATATCGATGCCAATATCCAGGGTTTCTTGAACATTCTGGAAGGTTGTCGCCACCATGCTGTCGAACATCTGGTCTATGCCAGCAGTTCCAGTGTCTATGGCGGCAACACCCAACTGCCTTTTTCCGAGCATCATGCCGTCGATCATCCCGTCAGCCTGTATGCCGCCACCAAAAAGTCCAATGAATTGATGGCCCATACCTACAGTCATCTGTTCGGTCTGCCGACCACGGGCCTCCGTTTCTTCACCGTCTATGGTCCCTGGGGGCGCCCGGACATGGCCCTGTTCAAATTCACCCGGGCCATCCTGGCAGAATCCCCGATCGATGTCTACAACGAAGGGCAGATGGTTCGAGACTTTACCTACATCGATGACATCGTAGAGGGAACCGTGAACGTTCTGGACAAACCCGCTACCCCCAACGAACTTTTTCAGAAGGAGTATCCTGACCCCGCCACCAGTTGGGCCCCCTACCGCCTCTTCAATCTGGGCAACCAGCACCCCACCCCTTTGATGGATTATATTCGTGCCATCGAAGTTGCTACAGGCAGAAAAGCCATTCTGAATCTTCTTCCCATGCAGCCGGGCGATGTGATGGCTACGGCAGCCAATACCGAAGAACTGGAAAAATACTGTCACTTCTCGTCCTACACGCCGGTGGAGGAGGGCGTGAAACGGTTCGTTGATTGGTATCGAACGTATACCGCGCCCAAGGGGTAAGGTTGCGGATCATGGTATCCCCAAGGATCTGAAACACCCCTTGCCGTTCCGCTTCGCTTCGTAAAGCGCAAGATCGGCGTGCTTGAGAAGATCCTGCGGATTTGTCCCGTGATCCGGGTAAAATGCGATACCGATGCTCGCGCCAAGCATGACAGGATGGCCCTGCAGTTCCATCTCCTCGGAAAGTTTCTGCAGTATGGTTTCCGCCAGACAGTAGGCCGGATCCCTTCTTTCCAGCCTGTCGAATACAACGATGAATTCGTCTCCCCCCGGCCTTGCCAGCAGGTCTGATTCGCGGATCGAATCCCTGATGCGGCCTGCAGTCTTCACCAGGACCTCGTCTCCTGCGAGATGCCCGTAAGTATCGTTCACCTCCTTGAATCCGTCCAGGTCTATGCCCATCACTGCGATCATGTGATTCTGGCGCGCAGCTTTCCTGCAGGCATCATCGAGGGTGGCATAAAGGTGGTAACGGTTTGCAACCCCCGTCAGGGAGTCGGTCAGGGCGATCCGCTCGAGTTCCCTTTCGGCAGACTTTCTGGCGCTGATGTCCAGAATCGCGCCGGCCATGTAGTTTTCGTCTGAAAAGGGAAAAACGGCTTTGTGAAAGATTACATCATGGATCGTGCCATCTGCATATTTGACCTTGGCCTCATACTGCTCCTCGCCGCCAGTCCTGAAAAGCCGATTGTCCGCTTCATGATAGACCTTCGCCAACTCAGCGTCCCAGAGATCATGGACGCCACGACCCACGATCTCATCGATCTTCCTTCCTACATATTTTTCGAAGGGGACGTTGCAATACACGTAGATTCCCTTCGAATTCTTGACGAAGATCGGCACGGGAAGCGCATTGATGATCGACTGAACCAAAATGGACCCATCGGCGCAACCGAACTCGCCGCTCGCCGGATAATGTTTCGCGGTCATGGTTCTCCCAGTTATTACTGTCTGTGACTTCGGGTATATCACAATATAGCCATTTTTTTCTTGACTTGGTCCGGAATTTTTGGACAGGTCGTCAAACAATGAATGCACGACATCAAATTCGGTTGCGTGTTGCACGATGATTCTACCCGGCAACCACGGCGGGCTTTTTATTGACGTCAGAAACAGCATTTATCATGATTATGTTGACGATCCTGGCGATCTGAAGGGATTAACCAAAAAAGCGGGTTTCTCGTTCAAGATGAGGCCTTCTTCTGTTCGTGCGTAATTTCGTGGATCATCGCATCCCGAAGGATGGCATTGATTTTGGTTTGGTAGCCTTTTCCCTTGGAACGAAGCCATGCGAGCACATCCGCATCGATGCGAACGGTCGTCGCCTGTTTCGTGGGACGGTAAAATGGGTTCCGCACAGCATTCTTCCAGAATTCGTCAGTCAGCGGGTGCGCGAGTTGCTGGATGCCTTGAATCTGATCACCGACGAGAACAGCCGGACGAACGCCAGCCTGGAAATTCTGTTCAGGGAAAAAGCCGAGTTCCTTCAAAGTCCCTTCGGAAGGAAAACGGGCTAGACCATTTCTGATCTAACCCGTTGATTATATGGCGCGCCCGGCAGGATTCGAACCCACGACCCCTTGGTTCGTAGCCAAGTACTCTATCCAACTGAGCTACGGGCGCATCCGAAGGATTATAGCATTGTTGTTCAGACAGTGACAACGGGAACGCCGAGGGCTTCGATTTTTTCCGCCAAAGCTGCCATCCAGGTTCCAGGAATCGCCCCCAGACGGGTTCCTCCGGGTTGCAAGGAAAGACGCGCCAACGTATACAGCAGGATGCCCTTGATGGGAATCTGCGCATCCTTTATGTGCCGAATAAAGTCCAGGTATCTCTGGACCTCTTCCGTCGAAGGCGCCACTCCGTCCCGTGTCGTCATGCAGGTTTGAATCCAGGTGGGGCAATGCGGTGCGACGGTTGCAAGCCGATGTTGTATCTGCTGGAGCGATAGGTGAATTTGATTGACCTGCCAGATATCTTCGGATGATCCACGATCGATCTTGAACCAGAGTTCCCCGCCATGTTTCGTGGAACTCTCCAGGGCATGGAGCACAGCAGGTTCCTGAACATGACTGCCATTCGTGATGGTGATGATTTTGACCGAGTGTAACGGCGGGCGTTGCTCAAGAGCCCGCAAGGCAATATCCATGGCACCAGAAAACTGATCTGAACTGGTCGGTTCCCCATTTCCTGAAAAGGCAATGTCCTTCAGATGACGCAATTCAACCGGGACATAGGTCTCCAGAAACGCTTCCTGGGTCACTGCATCCAACAGGAAATTCAATTCCCGCTCAAGTTGGTTCAGGTCGGTGGGCGCGGCCTTGCCTCGCACCAGACCCGGCACCTGGCAATATTCGCAAGCCCAGTTGCAGGCATTGTTCTGGTTCAGGTTGATTCCCACGGATACTCCCCCTGCACGACGGGAAACGACGGGATAAACCGTTTCCAGGCCGAAAAAAGGACGGTTATGGTCTGTAAAACTCAAGCGGGTCTCTGTCATGGGGTCCTGGCGTGGTCGGTATGGTAAGGTGACGAAGTTGTCTTGAGATTCCACCATCTTGGGGATACGGGGGTGACTTAACTATAAACATATTTTCCTATTCTGCCAGTATCCATAATTTCCTGTAAAATTATCGACCAACCCATCAGTTAGGTTGTCGTCATGGCATTGATTGTACAAAAATATGGAGGCACTTCCGTCGCCAATCCCGAGCGCATCAAGAAAGTTGCGGAGCGGGTTGCCCGATTTCACGCCCAGGGACACCAAATCGTGGTGGTCGTGTCTGCGATGAGCGGGGAGACGGACCGACTCATTCGGTTGGCAAAGGAAATCAATCCTCATCCCGATGGACGTGAACTGGACGTTCTGGTTTCCACTGGAGAACAGGTCACCATCGCCTTGATGGCCATGGCTATCAAGGAGCAGGGGATTCCCGCGCGCAGTTATACGGGGGGGCAGGTGCGCATCCTGACCGACGAAGCACATACCAAGGCCAGAATTCTGGACATCCAGGCCGAGCGGTTGCTTGCTGACATCGCCGCAGGCACCGTCATCGTTGTTGCGGGCTTTCAGGGGGTGACGGAACAGGGAGATATCACGACCTTGGGACGCGGAGGGTCAGATACGACCGGTGTAGCCATCGCAGCGGCCCTAAAGGCCGATGAATGCCAAATCTATACTGACGTGGATGGGGTCTACACCACAGACCCGCGCATCGTGCCAGAGGCTCGCCGCCTCGCGACCATCACTTTCGAGGAAATGCTGGAAATGGCCAGTTTGGGATCGAAAGTGTTGCAAATTCGCTCTGTGGAATTTGCCGGGAAATACAAGGTCAAGTTGCGTGTGTTATCGAGTTTTTCGGAAAACGACAATGAAGGCACCTTGATCACCTTCGAGGATACCAAAACCATGGAACAACCCATCATTTCAGGTATCGCGTTCAACCGCGATGAAGCCAAACTCTCGTTGCTGGGCGTGCCTGATCGCCCAGGCGTTGCCCATGCGATTTTATCGCCCGTGGGTGAAGCCCATGTCGATGTGGATATGATCATTCAGAATACGGGGGTGGATGGTTCTACGGACTTTTCTTTCACCGTACACCGAAACGATTACCAGAAAACTCTGGATATTTTGACTCGGTCCATCAAACCCCTGACCGGGGCTCGGGAAGTGCAGGGCGATTGTAAAATTTGCAAGGTTTCCATCGTGGGTGTCGGCATGCGGTCCCATGCGGGCGTAGCCAGCTTGATGTTCCGCACCCTGGCGGATGAAGGCATCAACATTCAGATGATTTCCACTTCGGAAATCAAGATTTCTGTGGTGATTGACGAAAAATACATGGAACTGGCTGTCCGCGCTCTCCATAAAGCTTTTGGCCTGGGATAGCGAAAATTCTCCAGTTGAGCGATAATGTCGCCTGCGTCAGACCGGAGAGATGGCCGAGTGGTCGAAGGCACTCCCCTGCTAAGGGAGCATGCGGGCAAAACCTGCATCGAGGGTTCGAATCCCT
>JAKBLB010000043.1 GCA_021832305.1 Pseudomonadota bacterium
CGAAGATCAGCGGAGAGTTGATCAACAACCTTTGCCCCCCACCCCTGGCGCTCTTGACGCGCAAGAATGTCCTTCCCGATTTGCCAGTAAAGCAGCACCAATTCTGAGTTAACTGCGGCAAACGCATGAGTCTGCGCCTTGCGAATTCTTGCCTTCAGATCGATCAGCCAATCACGGTACTCTGTCACATCGAGAAGTTTCATCCCGTTAACCTTCCAAAAAGTTCGACTTATGTCCGATCATTCTCTATTATCGGTTTCTGAGACAACGTTGCCTTCTAGGCTACTACCCGCCGCAAGCAGCGCGGGTTGTGTGAACCTAATATTGATCTCTTCATCGTAAAGCGTGATCTCCACCCCCATTGATCTGAATACATGCAACAGATCTTCCAGAGTATCAGCACGCGGTGAACGCTTATCCATGGTTTCGATTCGATTCAGGGTAGGACGCGATAAACCCGCCACCTGCGCCAGATATCCCTGACTCATGCCAAAGGCATTGCGCAATGCGCGTACCAACACAGCCATTTTTACCGAATTAGACACACGGACAGATTTTGCTTGACTTGTAGCCCATGAATAATGCATAATGACTCCAGCATGATGTTTATTGATATATTTATATCACTTTTTTCAACAAGGACATATTATGCCGGTTACCGCCCTCACTCCGCAATTTATCAAATCCGCCATATGCCCCAAAGGCAAAGACAAAGTAGACATATTTGATTCACATTGTAAAGGATTAATGCTTGAAGTGCGCCGTACCGGTGGAAAAACCTTCTATCTTCGCTACACCGATGCTCGTGCCAAGCAGCATCAGTTACGCATTGGTGACGCAAAATCTATCACTTTCGATCAAGCAAAAAAGGCAACCGTGAAATTACGCGGTCAGATTGCCCTCGGGATCGACCCTTCTGCCGAGAGGGCAACGCTCCGTCAAGTCCCCACATTCTCCGAATTCATCCAGCAGCGGTACCTGCCCTTTGTAAAGGGGTATAAGCGCTCCTGGATGTCAGACGACTCCTACCTGCGCAACCAACTTTTGCCAACCCTTGGCAAGAAACATCTGGACGAGATCACCAAACACGATGTGATCCAGTTCCACCATGGCATGCGAGCCAAGGACTATGCCCTGGGCACCTGCAATCGATGCCTGATCCTGCTGCGCTATGCCATGAACCTGGCTCTGCGCTGGGAAATCCCCGGCGTCACAGCCAACCCCACCAAGGATGTGCCCTTGTTCGAGGACCTTGCTGGCAAAAAAGAGCGGTTCCTGACCGAGGCAGAAGCACAGCGTTTATATGAATCGGTGTGCCAGAGCGAAAACACCATGTTGAAATTCATCGTGCCCATGTTGATCCTGACTGGTGCCAGAAAACGAGAGGTGCTGGACTCCAAATGGGAGGATTTCGATCTGACTCGCAAGCAGTGGAGAATCCCCACCACCAAGGCAGGGCGTCCGCGCCATGTACCTCTGTCAGATGGTGTACTGCAACTGCTGGCCACCGTCCCACGAGTTGACAACTGCCCCTGGGTTTTTGCCAACCCCAAGACCCATAAACCCTATGTGTCGATATTTGCCTCATGGGATACCGCACGAAATCATGCCAGACTGGGCGATGTGCGTATTCATGACCTGCGTCACAGTTTCGCCTCGTTCCTGGTCAACGCAGGGCGCTCGCTCTACGAGGTCCAAAAGATTCTGGGACATACCCAGGTCAAAACCACCCAGCGCTATGCCCATCTGAGTCAGGACACCCTGATCGATGCCGCCAACCAGGTCTCAAAGGCCGTCACGCTCAACGTGGGCCTTCCAGTCAAGCCTGTAGAGCCAGTTGCCCCATGCCCGCAACTGGCTGCTTGAGAAACCGCCATCAACGAGGGAGAACCCCCATGACAATCGAAGCCACACGCCACAATCTGGAGCATTTGCTCAGCCTTCAGGACTATGTTCTGGACCAAGGGAGAGGGTATCTGGCCCAGTTCGATGTAAACGATAGAGTCGTGTCTCGGACACATCCCCATGGCGTCAATTTTTCATTGGCACTTCTGGGACCACAAGGCACTCAGTTGCTGGTCTTCAAGAATGCCAGCCCCAGCGATCCAATCCCGGCGGAACATTTTCCCGCGCGTCGGTTCGATTACAACCCGCTCCGGCGTCAGGTACGAAGCACCGGAAAACTCTGCACTTATTCCTCGGTAACTGATCTCCTGACGGACTTCTTCACGGGAATCGACCACATCCTACTCATGAAAGGACGCGCGAATGACTCTGATCGTCCTGGACAAGAGACCCTCCGCAACCATCTACTGAAAATCGCACAGGGGGGCACCTGGAAAAAACCCAACATCTGGTTTCCCTCTGATACTGCACTTCAGTCAATTCTGACCGAAACTGCTTGTGATCTGTTGCGGACCATCAGAGACCGGCAACCCGGATCGATTGCCGAACTTTCCGAAATTTCAGGACATAATTACGCCACAGTGCGTCGAATACTCAACTCCTTGAAAAACCACCAGCTGATCGAACTACTCTGCGCTGAAGGCCGTGTACAGGCTATTGACACCTCGGGCTGGTACAGCATCGGCGTGGCAGCACACGCAGACTCCCGGCAACTGGTCTGAATGCCGGTTTCCCATGCCTCAGACAGCCGACAGTAACACTCTACAGATAATGATTTCCGACCAACCAAAAATTGTAGTCTCAACCATTGACAGGACAAGTTGCCGTGTGGTAGTTTTCCGCCATGTCGAAAATTTCCCTCCTAAAACGGTTGGCCGCTCAAAAGTTAAGTGATGCAGCATCTGGCTGTCGCGCTCAACTCCGGAGCCCGGCGTTCTATTACGGGACATCCGCCTTGATCGTGCTTACTTTTGTTGTCGTACTGTTTGGCCCAGTCGCACTGTTTGATCTGGCGATACAGACCGGATCTGCGGGCGCTGTTGTGATTGCCAAGGTTCTAACGATTATTGGCGTTGTCTTTCTCCCCGCTTGGAGTTTTGCCATTGCCTGGTTTGAAAGGCTCGGAAAGGAAGTTACCGATTCGGTCCAGACTGAGGTTCTTTTGTTTCCAAGCGCCTTTGAGGTCGCGTCCAGTAAATCGGGTGATGACCAGTTCATCTCCCGTGACATCGCCCCACCCGCAGAACCTCCTCGCCATCAGGCCCGAGTAAATCTGAACGAAATCCTAGCACCACACTTCAGTATAAACTCGGGCCGATCATTTGGCGCCGCGTAAAAAACCCTAAGCAACCAGCGTCACAATGGTCGAGCCCATAATTATGGGACACCAACATGACGCAAGCCACATTCGTTTCAAGCAACCACCTTCAAGACTTTATTCAATGCATCGGAAATTCAGGCATCACCCCTCCTGATTCCGTAATTCCTGACGGAAAACTGCACAGGTTTTCATCAAACGGGAAAAAAGGTGACGATGCTGGATGGTATATCCTTTTTGATGGAACCGTACCCGGTGGCTGCTTTGGCTGCTGGCGTTCAGACATCAAACAAAACTGGCATGCAAATATTGGGCGGCAACTAACCTCCAGAGAAAAAGCTGAATACACGGCCGCCGTAAGATCCGCGCGGGAAATCCGCAAAACCGAAGAAGCCATGCGCCATGCCGCGGCTGCGACAAAAGCGAACACCATCTGGACTTCTGCTGCGCCAGCGCCTGACAGTCATCTCTATTTGATCAGGAAAGGAATTGCCGCTTGTGGTGCGAGATTTCTCGAAAACGAGTTGGTCATTCCCGTGTGCGACCTTGACGGAACCGTGACTTCGCTGGAATTCATAAACTCACTCGGTGAAAAACGCTTCCTATCCGGCGGAAAAGTTTCAGGAAACTGTTTTGTCATAGGCAACCTCGTTGGAGCCTCAAAGGTCTGCCTAGCCGAAGGTTTTGCAACGGGCGCAAGCATTTTTACCGCAACAGGATTTCCTACGGTGATTGCGTTCAATGCCGGGAATCTAATGCCAGTCGCTCAGGCACTTCGCCGGCGCTACCCAATGATGACGATTGTTGTTTGCGCAGATGATGACTATCAACGCGAAGGGAATCCGGGACTCACAAAAGCCACCGATGCAGCCGTTCAAATTGGCGGTCTGCTGGCGGTTCCATTGTTTGGGGAAAGCCGACAGGATTCAGACACCGATTTCAATGATATGCAGCAACGACTTGGTCTTGACAGCGTCAGAAAGATTATAGAGGCGGAAATCCCTGCCGCTCCTGACTCAACCAACCCCCAAGAAAAAAAATGCTTTTCCTTTGGCTTTGGTACCGGACGGTTTGCTCTATCGATGTCCGGGGTGCTGTTTATTGGGGAGCCGGATGAAAATGGTGTTGAACCTCCACCCAAGTGGATCTGCTCGAAAATAGTTGTCGAGGCGCTCACCCGCGATGGTTCAAGCGATCAATGGGGCAGGTTGCTACGCTGGGCAGACTCTGATAACAACCGGCATGAATGGTCCATGCCGATGGAGTTGTTGCAGGGCGATGGGGCCGATATGAGACGCGAACTTTCGCGACAGGGCGTGATCATTTCAACGGACCGAAAAGCCCGCGATCTGCTCAATGCGTACATCCAACACTACCCAACAGAAACCCGCACACGCTGCGTCGATCGGCTGGGGTGGCATGGTACTGAAATTTATGTGACCCCCGGCGAGGCCATTGGTCGGTCCTCTGAAACCGTGGTTTTCCAGAACGCACATGCCATCGAGCCAGCATTTTCCAGTACCGGGACCGTCGAGGGTTGGTGTGATTCGGTGGCCTCGCTAGCAGTTGAAAATTCCCGGTTGTTGTTTGCGCTGTCGGCAGCCTTCGCAGCACCACTGCTGGGCCTGATCGACGAGGATTCCGGTGGCTTCAACTTCAAAGGCGGATCATCTTCAGGAAAATCCACGATCCTCAAGGTGGCGGCCTCGGTTTGGGGGAACCCGAACACCTACCCCAGGCTTTGGCGGGCCACTGCAAACGGTTTGGAGGGTTTGGCGGCCCTGCACAACGATGGGCTCCTGATTCTGGACGAACTTGGTCAGATTGACCCCAAGGAAGCCGGAGATGTGGCGTATATGTTGGCGAACGGCCAGGGCAAGACCAGGGCATCCCGTAACGGGACGGCCAGACCCTCTGCTTCCTGGAGAATTTTGTTTCTATCCGCAGGCGAAGTGGGAATTGCCTCACACATGGCCACAGTCGGAAAAAAGACCAATGCCGGTCAGGAGATTCGTCTGGCGGACATCCCTGCCGACGCGGGTTACAAGATGGGTTGCTTCGAGAACATTCATGGGCAACCATCCCCTGCTGCATTTGCCTTGGCAATAAAGGAGGCCGCCTTCAAGTCGTATGG
>JAKBLB010000005.1 GCA_021832305.1 Pseudomonadota bacterium
GAATACACCAAATCGTTGACCTCGCGCGGGTTCGTTGTCACCGAACAGGTCCGCATGTCGCCCACTTTGCTTGACTCTCCGCTAGCGCCGATTTATGCAGAAAAAGATCAGGCCGGATTGACACTGTTGGATTACAACCAACGATTGCTCTATGTACTCCTGTCTCCGACACGGGTCTATACGAATTTCGATAGCATTCCAAAAATATTGACCGACACGCTCCTGTTCATTGAGGATAAGGAATTGCTTGATAGCCGCTATCCGATGCGCAATCCTGCAGTCAACTGGAGTCGGCTTGACCGTGCGCTGTTCGATCAAGTTCTTCATGCCATTCATCGTCAACATGACACTCCCGGTGCCAGCACCCTGGTCACCCAGATAGAGAAATACCGCCACTCCCCTGAGGGCCGTACTTCATCCATCCATGAAAAGTTTTTACAAATGGATTCTGCCTCGATCCGGTCCTACCTGAAGGGTATGGACAACATGGCGAACCGCCGCCAAATTGTAGTGTCCTATTTGAACACGGTGCCCTTGACTGCAAGGATGGGCTATGGCGAAGTCAACGGATTGGGCGATGGAATGTGGATGTGGTATGGTCGCGATTTTCATGAATTCAATCACCTATTGCAGATGCAGGGTGACGAATTTCTGCAACAGCGAGCCGAAGCCTATAAGCAGGCGTTATCTCTCATAATCGCTCAGCGTCGACCTTCTTACTTTTTACGGGAAGGCTCGCCCGTACTGATGCGGATGACCAATCACTATTTGAGGCTGTTAGGGTCGGCTCATATCATCTCGCCTGCATTACAAAGGGCATCGCTTGCGCTTCCACTTTACTTGAACCAAGGGCCATTGGTGCCGCAGGCGAATTCCTTTGTGTCCCACAAGGCCGCAAATCTGCTACGCAATAATTTGCTCTCTCTGCTTCACATCTCAAATCTGTATGCGCTGGACAGGATCGATCTGACTGCCAAAACAACCCTCGATGGCGATGCACAGCGCGCCGTCACGAACTTGTTGCGACAAGTGCAAACGCCTACCGGTGCACGGACTGCCGGACTGTATGGCCATAATATGCTGGGAGAAGATGACAATCCCCGGCGCTTATCTTTCAGTTTTACCCTCTTCGAGCGCAGTTCCAATGCCAATTTGTTGCGAGTGCAAACCGACAATCTGGACCAACCTTTTGACATCAACAGTGGAGCGCGCTTGAATCTGGGATCGACCTCCAAACTGCGCACCTTGGTCACTTACCTGGAAATCATGACTCAACTGCATCAATCCTATGCGGCCATGAACCCGGGAGATCTACAGAAAATTCGTGCAGAATCACAAGATACATTGACCTGCTGGGCGCTGACCTATTTTGTCAACAATCCCCATGACAGTCTACAGAACATGCTCGAAGCCGCCATGACTCGAACCTATTCAGGCGATCCATCAGAAGCATTTTTTACTGGCGGCGGATTACAGAAATTCAAGAACTTCGAGCCAGAAAAAGATAATAGAATCATGACAGTGCGAGAAGGTTTTCAGCACTCCGTCAATCTGGTATTCGTGCGCCTGATGCGCGACATCGTGCATTATTATGAAGCACAGACGTTGAGTGCGGGGATAGTGAGCCTGACCAGGACACCTCCTTCCAACCGTAACACCGTAGCGGAAACAACCGAAGTTTCACTGAATCCATCTCAACAAACCCAACTGTCACTTTTTGCGGACCATGAAGGGCGTGAGTTTCTGCTTCGATTTTACAAGAAATACAGGGGAAAATCCCCTGACGAGATGGTACAAACCCTGATCGATGGGGTCCATGCCAGACCAAGGAATTTGGCTCTGTTATTTAGAAGCGTTGAACCTGAGGCCGGTTTTTCACAATTCACGGCCTTCATGCACAAGCAGTTACCCGAAGAGGAACTCGGTGAAAAATCCCTACAGGTCCTCTATGACAAGTTCTCTATTGAAAAGTACTCCCTGATGGACAGAGGTTATCTGGCCGGAATTCATCCCCTGGAATTGTGGTTGGTCGGCTATCTCTTTCACCACCCCAAGGCGACTCTGACGCAGTTGGTCGAAGCCAGCACCCAGCAACGCCAGGAAGTCTATCAGTGGCTATTCAAGAGCCATAATAAAAGAGTTCAAGAATCGCGCATTCATCAGATGCTGGAACTGGAGGCTTTTCAGATGATCGCCGCCGATTGGCGTCATTTGGGTTATCCGTTCGAAGCCTTGACCCCTTCCTATGCCACCGCATTGGGGGCCTCCGGTGATCGCCCCGATTCCCTTGCGAAATTGATGGGGATCATCGTCAATAAGGGTTTGTTGATGCCGATGGTGGAGTTGCGAGATTTGCAGTTTGCGAAGGGAACACCCTATGAGACTCATTTTGTCAATCAACCCGCCACTGGAGTCAGGGTACTCCCTGTGGCAGTAACTGAAGTTGTGCGACGCTCCCTGATGGATGTGGTGCAGGACGGGACGGGCATCCGTCTGAAGGATGGATTGGTGGAAAAAAATGGCCAGGTCATCGAGGTGGGTGGGAAAACGGGCACCGGAGACCAGCGTTTCGTCACCTATGCGCCCAACGGCAAATTGATCGCCTCGCGCGCCGTGAATCGTTCCGCCACTTTCGTATTTTTGATCGGTGACCGATTTTTTGGCACCGTCACGGCCTATGTTCATGAACCCTATGCGGCAGACTACAAATTCACCAGTGCCATGACGGTGCAGTTATTAAAATCCTTGCTCCCAGTGTTGGATGTTCCATCCTCCTGATGTAATGCTCGACAAGAATAATTTACGGCATATTGCCACAAAGGAGGGGAAGCCTTTTCCGCAACGGCTGGGATGGCTTTGCGTCTTTCAGACTGGCTTGGGACCACATCTGATGTTTTGGTAAAAAAAAGCACCGGGTAAGAAGACCCCACTGCCTGATTTCTCGTGAATTCGTTTTGGCTCCCCGACCAGGGCTCGAACCTGGGACCTGCGGATTAACAGTCCGTCGCTCTACCGACTGAGCTATCAGGGAACAATCAAGACCAGAATTCTATCAGGAACCCGTGAGCATGACAAGGCCCAAGCAATGAACATCGCCGTCAGTTGGAATCTTCCTGTGCGATGGCATTGACTTGATACTGACTGCCGGAAGGCGTCATCAGCACATCGATGTTGTCTCCATTGCCAAATCCCGATGGCAAGGAAACCCCGCTGCCGAATACCAGATGAAGACCGTTCAGATCGAAACTATTCCCTCCCAAAACATAATCGTAGACGACCCCACTGATTTCTAAGGTACCTGAAGGAAGATTGGGATTCGTGATATTCCAGAAACTGACCCCATAAGCCGACAACGTCTGCGGAGAGGCCGCAGTGGCTTCCACTTCCACAAGGGTGCCATTGACCAGGTTGGCGACAGTCCCGTTGCTAAAGGAAGCAACAGCCGACAATGTCACCTGCTGCGGAGAACCGCTGAACGGTGTGAGGGTAAACGTTCCCTGGGAAGGGTTATATTGGCTGACCTTCCCCAGATAGTCCACTACCTCATCTACGGGGGGGCTGGGATAGACCGTAATGGAACTTGCCAGGACCATATTCCCCTGAAGGGTCCCCTGCAGGGCGACATAGGCATTTTCTTGCAAGGCAGATAACGGGGCGGCGGTGCCATTGGCAGAGGTGAGTACCGTTCCACTGTTCGTGATGACCGGAGTCCCTCGAATGACAAAGTTCCCCGTTGAGATAAATTCACTGATGGTTCCCGACAAGGTGACAGGTGTCTGGATATAGGGAGTCAGCGTTTGGACGGAAACCTCACCCGTCGTGGAATCGATGACCCCCTTGAGCGTAACGTACTGACCTGCCGTTACTCCTCCCTGATTGATGCCATTGACCAGAACCCCATCCACTTGAAACTGATTTCCCTGCACGGCCGACACCAGACCAGACAGCGTGATATTGCCGCTCATGCCCGGCAAGACCGTGCTGACCTGAAGGGATCCGGCAACTAAAGGCGTGGTTCCGGAGGGCGTCTGACTCCAGATATTGACCCATTGTCCATTCCTGAGTGCTCCTACGCCCAGCGTTTGATTTGAAAATGGACTGGAGAACCGGGTACTGGCATTGAAAGAGAACGGAATTCCATTGACCGTGAAAGTATTCTGGGACGGATTCCATTGGGCCAAAGGACCGCTGACCCGGGTGAAGGGAAGGTTGCCGGGCATCAACTTGATCAGTGTGGCCTGAACAAAAGGCGTTCCGGAGGCGGTGACCCCTGGTACGCCTTGCACTTGCACCATATCGTTGAGTTGTATGGCACCCATGCCCGCATATCCGATGAAAAAGGTATTCGGCAGGGAGGGCGCAGTAGAATTCACAACGACTTCCATGCCATTGACGGTCAAAGTGCCTGCCATCGGATTGACACTCGTCACCAACCCTACCAGCGCCGGGTTGATCCATACTGAAACTGGATTGCCCCGGGCATCGGTCTGAATATTCAGTTGACCTCCCAAAGGGACTTTCATGGCGGTGACCGGGACACTGGGTTGGGTGGTGGATTCTGCTGCGTATCGGGGGGTGGCGCTATTGTAGGCAATCCCATCCATCACCAGGCTGCCAAACCCCGTAACCGTTCCGGCAACCACTCCGGTTCCCCCGGTTCCTACCCCGCCGGCCACCTGAGTCCCACCGCCACAGGAACTCAGGATGAAAATCAGTAAGGATAGTCCCGCCTTGTTCAGCACTTCGCTCGAGACTTTCAGATTCCGGAAACGGAGAGAAAGCATGGAAGAATTCACCGAGAAGAATCACTGTCCATGAGTTTCATCCTCTTGAACAGAGGGCGACTCAGACAGGGGCGCATCCCAGAAATAGGATCCAAAACGAATTCGGTGCAAGGCCCGCGGATCTTGTCGTTCCTTCTCGTAGAGCAGACTGCCCTCACGGATTATTTCGCTACGCATCTGGGACCAGAGTTTTTGAGAGAGTTGGGCAAGTTTGGCCGCAGATTCTGGGGTCAGCCCGCTGACGAAGACGCTTTGTTCCAAGCGAGGCTCGTGACCTTTGATATTACTGACGGCGGTGGACACATGATCCCCCAGATTTCCTGAAAATAATTCCATGAGTTCGGCGGAACCCGCTGGAGGCACAAATCCCCGGGGAGAAGGAATGACCCAGTCTTGACCCTGTTTTTTCTTGATGGTCACCAATCCCAGGCGAACCAATTCAGAAAGCACTGTGTAGGGATGGACATCTTGAGTGATCTGACGCACCAGTGTTTCAAAGGAGATTTCGTCACCAATACGTAACAAGGGTTTGGGGTTTTTGAAGCGATCGCGATAGAGTGGATTTTGTATCCAATGAGAGAATACCTGACTACTCAAGGAAACTTTTCGCGCAATTCGATCGCCCATGCCGTTTTCACGCCAATAACGCACATCCTTGCGATGAACACCGCTCAGTAAACTCAGGGCAGAGTCCGTATCTTTGCAGTGTGCTTCCTCGAGTTCACTTTGAGCTTGTTCAATGAAGGTTTGCTTGAGTACCGCAGCAAAACGCACATAATCCACCCCGCAGGAGAGGAGCAGGCGTATCATTGGGGCCATGATGTGGGTCACAGCCTCCAGCGCGTCCTCGGCAGCAGGAAGCGTGGCACTGGACGGGCTTGGAGAGGGAAGTTGACGCGGAGGTCTGCCCATGGCGATGGATTGGCTAAGTAGTGTGGTTTTTCGAGTTGTCAAGATTCATTATTTAGCATTTTAACAGACTTTCAACGATTGTCATTTCCTACCATGTCTCAACTACATCTTTTCCTCCTGGAATTATCCTCCCAACTCGGTACCCGTTTCCTGTTGGTGGTCTGCCTGGGGTTTTTGACCGGACTGGAATTCCGCGAATATCTTCTCACGCGCCACCTGGAACATCCGCTGGCCATGGGTTCATCCCGTACTTATGCATTTATCGCAGCACTGGGATTTCTTCTCTATTATCTGAATCCGACAGGTCTGCTCTATCTCGGTGGCATGGTGTTTCTGATCACGTTGTTCGTGCAGTTCTATCATCATAAATTGCAGGTGGGTCAGAAAGGTATCCATCAATTCCTGATTGGCATGCTGGTCTATACCTATGGGCCGAGTTCTCAATTTTTTCCACTCTGGTTCCTGATCCTGATTTTTGTCAGCGTGGTCCTGATTCTGGGCGCCCGCCCCCTGACCCATCACTTGATTGCGACCATGGATCGCCTGGAATTGCTGACTTTATCCAAATTCCTGCTACTCTCTGCAGTGATCCTTCCCCTCTTGCCCAAAGAATACCCGTTCAAAAACGTACCCCTCACACCCTTTTCGGTATGGATGGCGGTTGTCGTGATTTCCGCTATTTCCTATGCAGGCTATCTGTTGCGCCGCTATGTGTTCAAGAGAAGCGGCTATCTGCTGACTGGACTGCTTGGGGGAATCTACTCCAGCACAGCCACCATTGTGGTCTTGGCTCGGGCCTCGGCGCCCCCCTCCGCCTCTCTCGCCCAGATCCATGGGGGGATTCTGAGCGCTGTGGGCATGATGTATGGCCGATTGTTGTTGTTGGTCCTATTGATGGCTCCCATGCTGCTTCCGTATTGTGCCTTGCCTCTTCTCGGAGGCGGCATGATTGCCTTGGGTCTTGCCTGGCTCAGCCAACGCAAAACAGACAGGAAAACCCCCGATGCCTTGGACAATATATCCAGCGACAACCCTCTGGCGCTGCGTACGGCATTGCTTTTTGCTCTTCTGTTCGTGCTCATGACGGTCCTGACCCATTTTGTCCTGCAGGATTTTGGCTCAGGTGGAATAGAAGTTTTAGCCTTGGTGATCGGTTTTACCGACATCAATCCTTTCGTCATGTCATTGCTCAACAATTCGCACCATGATCTGGCTCTCACGCAGAGTGCGGGCGCCCTGGTCATGGCGGCGGGCAGCAATATCCTGTTGGAAAGCGGATATACCCTGATTTTGGGGAACCACGCGCGCAATCGGGGGATTTTTCTGAAACTATTCGGACTGGGAGGAGCAACCTTGCTCTTCGGGCTCGGGATATTCTGAAGAATTCACGCGTTTCGTCAACTTGACCATGCCGTCAGGGTCATCAACAGTTTCCGGACCGGCACCGCAAAATCGGTAAAGGTCAACGTCACAGCCTGCATGATTTTTTCAAAACCGGCTTCCGATTGAGAAACACTGTGGCAGGGACGAGAAATAACCCGACAGGGTACATCGCAACATAGGGTGATGCCTCCTCCCAGAACCTCATCGCGCAGGATCAACTGGGTCACCCCGTTGAGTTCGATGTCCTGACCAAATCCCCCAGGAATGCTTCCATTGAATTCGAAACGACCCGCCGGGCCATCGCAACTGGGCATGACCAGATTGAGTTCAATTTCGAACGTTGACCAGAACACAGGATCGGGATGCTCGTAGCGTACCAGCAACGCGTGCTCCAGAAGAGAAATTTCTTTATGGACCCCCTCCTGTGCCCTGCCCAGGAATTTTACCCCTGAATCCGTTTCACACCCACGGATTTCATCATATTCCAGCAGAAGTCGTTCTCCATCCGTCCGGGAATAGTCGGTAAAAAGTGCGCGCCGAGTTGAATCGAAGATCAAGTCCCCGGCAGTCAGGCGATGTCTGAACTGCACCTTTTCGTGGGGATTTCCGACGCCCGTGGTGGCGTTCGCCTCCTCCACGGGTTGAGTCAGAACTTTGGCATGGTAATGCTCCCGCTGACGAGTCAGCGTATCTGCAAAATTATGGGCCAGTTCGTAGACGTCCAACTCCAGCACATGGGCTGGACCACCCCCGGCAATGATCGCTTGAATCTTGCCATTCTGGAGAATCACTTCATCGTTGCCGTCCAGATCCAGATCGTAGTGGGCCAATGCAGGACGCGGGTGATGCCGGTCGAGATCCTCCTCCAGTTGTAGCAGGGCGCGATACAGGGCGCGTCGCAGATGCGGAAGATAAAGTCCTCCGAACAAACCGTGCCAGTAGGCGTCATTGGCTTGAGTTTCATACAGCAGACGACGGCGTTCAGCGGTCTGCTGTAGCGCAGGCAGCGCGTGGAAACGGGTAGACAGTCCCAGCATCCGTTTATGCAGGTGATTGGCTTCCGGATAGCGCATCATGAAGTTTCGCCAGATCCCGCCGCGCAAAAAAGGTCGATCCTGAATATAGGTCTGCTCATTCCGTGCCCGTTCCACCAGATAGGCATAATGCTCTCCGGCTTGGGCTGGCAAGGTCCACTCATTCATTTCGATGTACGAGGTGGTGGGCAGATAAACCGGCCCCCGGGTTGCATTCTGGGCATGGTAACGCGCATAGGTCATGGGTTCGATGAAGGGAGAATTGAGAACCCCCTGGATGAATTGTTCCAGCCACCCCTTTTCGTAGACCCATTCATAGGTTTCCGGCCAGATACCAAATTTTTCGATGTCATCAAAATAGATCGCGGCTTCCATGCGATCATCCCGCGCCATACCCTCCAGATAACCGACGACTTCGTTGGCCGGTGTAAAGGGAATACGGTAGCGCAGTCCCTCGGCAATGGGGAATATGTCGAGTCTTTCCCCGCCCTCCTCCGTACTGAAATAACCATTCAGACGTTCTGCGGGCACGCCGGCACAAAGAAAATGATAATCGTCCACCGTGACATAGCGTACCCCACTCTGGTGTAGCGCGGATACCACGGAAGATTCCCAGACCCGTTCGGTAAGCCAGGAACCCTGCGGTTCCACACCGAAACAATCGTGGATTCGTTGGGACAGGAATTGCACCTGACCCCGTCGGTCTGCCTCGGGAATGGCAGCCAGGACCGGCTCGGCATAACCCGCCGTAAAGAGTTCGGCTTGCCCACGCCGCACCATGATTTTGAGCAATTCCATATCTTCCGGGTCATGGATCAACCATTGGTCCAGCAACCAACCACTGACGTGCAGGGCGAAGGGAAATTCCGGAAAACGGGCCATCAGGCGCAAAAAAGGGCCATAACACCGCCGATGGGCATCGGCCAGGACAGAAGGGAAGTTGCCGACGGGTTGATGTGCATGGACCCCCATCAGGAAAGCGATTTTTTTTGGCATGACAGACTCGTTCAGGGATGGATGTTACGTCGCATGGCACCTCCCGCCTCTTGACTGCGACTTCCCCGGCTGAAAGGCAGGGACAGAACGCGGGGAGGTTCAAGGGACAGAAGTTGATAAAGGGTCGTCAAGTTCAGACGATAGAGTCGGTCAAATAATTGAACGCTCTCGGCCGAGTTGTAATCGCCAAACCACCAGAACCAGTCAGACCCTTCGCATACAGCCAGTTGACGACTGACCCTATGTTGTTGCTCGGGAGACAGGGTGGGAAGGACGCGATCGTAGGCCACCTTGGCCTCTACCAGCAGGTCCCAGGCCGCATTCTTGTCGGGATTGCCCATCCAGGTGGTCAAAGATCCGTAAACCCAACTGCCTGCCACCACCTGTTTCAGGACTGGCAAGTCCATTCCATCAGACTGCTGACACAGGGCACCAAAAGTGACGGGACGAATCAGAGGGTGGGAACCCAGCGCTTGATAGAGGTAATCGAGAAAATAGTAACCATTGTAAGGGTAGTATTCCCATGCGTTTTCCCCGTCCAGAATGACCGTGACCACCGGATCCCGGTCTTCAGGTGTGGATTCCAGAATCCTTTCCAGTTGATGAATGAAGTCTTCGGCTGCGTTTTTGCCATCCCATTGCGCATACTCAAACCCGATTCGATCCGAAAGTTGGTCATCCCGGAAAAAAACCCGCAACTCATGGCCTTCGATTTTGAACAGATAGGGTTGATAAAGCCACTGTTCTTTGGGCGGGGTTTCCTGTTCCCAGGATAGCCGCAGAGTCTTGGCCAGAACGTTTTCACTGCTGGCGGTCCATCCAAGACCTTGCGTGGCAAACATTTCCAGAGTGGCGGTGGACAGGGCGCCTTCTCCCGGCCAGAATCCTGTGGGATTTTGGTCAAACTGTCCATGATAGGCATCGAGTGCTTTCCGGATGTGGTCGATGGCCCGGTTTTCTCCTCCCGGATAAAAATGATGTCGCGGCAAAGCCAGATGGGGCACGGCTTCTCGCGCTGTGGCAAAGTCCAGGAGAAGTGGAAGGATGGGGTGGGTATTGGGTGTCGTGGACAGTTCCACTTTCCCTGACTCCTGGAGTGCCCGATAACGCGGCAAAATCGAATTCAGGGTTTCACCGATCAACGTATTCAGGGCCTGCCGATCGGCCAGGGTGTACCCTCCGCCTTGCGCCATCAGGCGACCCAGGAGGGGAACCGTCTGGCGCAGGCTTTCTCCCATCCAGGCGAGGTGATACCAAACCAGCAGGTCCGCCAGAAACTGTCCTGAAACGTAGAGCGCAGGCTCCGCATCGTCTTTCTGGAAACGTTGGATACAGTCACGCAATCGGGCATAACCAGGAAAAGGGTCGATCATCTTGGGAGCATGACAACGCAGACAGGTCCCGATCAGGGAATGGCGTTCTGCCAATGAAAGATCTTCCAGCGAAGGGGTGACCAGCCAGCGCAAGAGGGGGTCACGCCAGACTCCGGAATGAAATTGTTCCGCATAATCCACCAACTGCTCCATCAGGGACGGAACCAGATTCACCACGACCGGCAGATCTGGATAACGCTCCAGATGAGCCGCCATGTCCGTATAATCTTTCAAGGCGTGCAGATAGGTCCAGGGCAGTTCGAATTCCCGGGTCAGAGCGTTGCGATAATCCGGTTGGTGCATGTGCCAGCACAGGATGAGTTTCAGGGTACGTGTCTTTTCCATCATATGGAATTCAGAGTGCTTCCTAACCAGGGTGATAATTGCGTTGATTGAGCATTTCGGCAGTGATGAGCGTGATGCCGTTTTCCGAAACGTAAAAACGCTCCCGATCCTGTATCGGATCCATGCCTGCCACCAACCCTTCGGGAATGATACAGCCACGGTCGACAACCACCCGTTTCAACCGTGCATCCTTACCTATCCGAACATTGGGCAAGATCACCGCATCTTCCACCAGGGCATTGGCATTGACATGAACATCTGAAAACAGCACGGAGCGTCGCACCACTCCTCCGCTGATGATATTGCCGCCGGAGATCAGTGAATCCACGGCGTACCCCCGTCGTTCATCCTCGTCGAAGACAAATTTGGCGGGGGGGAATTGCTCCTGATAGGTCCAGATTGGCCAGTTCTTGTCATAAAGATTGAGGTCGGGAATGACCTTGGTCATTTCCATGTTGGCATCCCAGTAGGCATCCACTGTCCCTACGTCGCGCCAGTAAGGGGCAGTGTCCGGTTCGCACACGCAACTTTCCTCAAAAGGTTGTGCAAAGACGCGATGGCGCGGAACCAGCCAGGGAATCAGATCATGACCAAAATCATGGGTGGAGGTGTCGTCCTCTGCATCACGGATCAATTGATCCAGAAGGAAATCGGCACTGAATACGTAGATCCCCATACTGGCCAGGGCACGACTGGGGTCCTCGGGCAGAGGGTTGGGATGTTCGGGTTTTTCATCGAAAGCCACGATCCGTCTTTCGGTATTGACCGTCATCACGCCAAAGGCCGAGGCTTCCTCGACGGGTACCGTCAGACAGGCAATGGTCATATCCGCCTGAGTGCTGACATGAGCCGCCAGTAACTTGCCGTAGTCCATCTTGTAGATATGATCGCCAGCCAGAATGATGATGTGGCGCGGAGCATGTCCCCGCAGGATGTCGATGTTCTGGTAGACCGCATCTGCAGTCCCCTTGTACCACTCCTCTTGCATACGCTGCTGGGCCGGAAGCAGTTCCACGAACTCATTGAATTCACCACGCAGAAAACTCCATCCATGCTGGATATGCTGAATCAGACTATGTGCTTTGTATTGGGTCACGACCCCGATGCGACGGATGCCAGAATTGATGCAATTGGAAAGAGGGAAATCGATGATGCGAAACTTGCCTCCGAACTGGACGGAAGGCTTGGCTCGCCACTTGGTCAGGTCCTTCAGGCGGGAGCCGCGGCCACCCGCCAGAATGAGTGCCATGGTGTTCTTGGTCAGTACGCTGATGAATCGTTCAGAAGCAATATCACGGGGGCTCATAACGAACTCCTGTTGAGAAAAAAACAATCACGAAATGAAATATCACTACGTACTCCAGGCCATTATAATGGAATCCTTTGTAAAAATATGACAGGGATGGATTATGGCTCCTCATTATAACGATAGTGCCCTGCAAAAAATTTTGCAGGGCCTCCATCACGACCCATTTCATCCCTTGGGAATTCATGCCTCGGGTCATGGCAAATGGCATTGGCGCTTATTCCTGCCTTACGCCCAGGAAGTTGAAATATGGACCGGGAGTCAGTGGGAAGCAGCCCCGCAGGTTCATGACCAAGGCTTCTTTTGCTGGAAGGGGGCGATCTGCCCTCCCCGCCCCGGTCGCTATCGACGCCGTGAAGATGGCATCGAAATGGAAACCTGGGATCCCTATACCTTTCAACCCCTATTGAGTGACCATGACCTGTACCTCTTCAGTGAGGGGCGTCTTCTCCAGTTGCACACCATGCTGGGTGCCCAGTATGTCACTGTAGAGGGGGTATCGGGCGTTCGTTTCGCGGTTTGGGCACCCAATGCCGAACGCGTGAGCGTGGTCGGGATCTTCAATCACTGGGATGGCCGTCATCATCCCATGCGGGTGCGGAGTCCCCATGGCGTGTGGGAGTTGTTCGTGCCCGACCTTGCTCCCGGAACACTCTACAAATTCGAGATCCGTAATCGTCATCAGGGACATGTGCACCTCAAGACCGACCCCTGTGGACTCCAGTTCGAACCTCGTCCCGGAACGGCGGCCGTGGTAACGGAACCTTCTGCCCATCTCTGGAACGACGGCCCATGGATGTCTGAGAGAGCCCGAAAAGACTGGCTACACGCGCCCATGAATATCTATGAAATCCATCTGGGTTCCTGGCGGAAACCCTGGGATCGGGATTTTCATACGTTTACTCAAATTGCCGACCAGTTGATTCCCTACGTCGTCGAGTTGGGTTATACACACATTGAACTGCTCCCCATCAGCGAACATCCCCTGGATGAATCCTGGGGCTATCAGACTACTGGATATTTCGGCGTTACCCGTCGATTCGGTTCACCGGACGATCTGCGCTATTTTATCGACCGATGTCATCAAGCAGGGATTGGCGTATTGCTGGATTGGGTACCCGGTCACTTCCCCAAGGATGACTTCGCCCTGGCCCGCTTCGATGGTAGCGCACTTTATGAACATGAGGATCCCCGTCTGGGTGAACACCAGGATTGGGGGACCTACATCTTCAATTATGGACGCAATGAAGTACGCGGGTTTTTGTTGGCCAACGCCCATTTCTGGTTGTCAGAATTCCATTTTGATGGCTTGCGCGTCGACGCGGTGGCTTCCATGCTCTATCTGGATTACTCTCGTGCTGCCGATGCCTGGATTCCCAACCGTTACGGTGGCCGAGAAAACCTGGAAGCCCTGGCTTTCCTGCGCGAGATGAATGAAATGGTCCACGGTCAGTTTCCCGGAGCCCTCACCCTGGCCGAGGAATCGACCTCCTGGCCCATGGTTTCCCGACCGGTTTATGTGGGAGGACTGGGATTCTCCATGAAATGGAACATGGGCTGGATGAACGACACCCTGAGTTATTTTTCGAAAGATCCGGTTTACCGTCGTCACCACCAAAATGCATTGACCTTTGGACAACTCTATGCCTATTCCGAGAATTTTGTCTTGCCTTTTTCCCATGACGAGGTCGTGCATGGGAAGAAATCCTTGCTGGACAAGATGCCCGGAGACTCCTGGCAACGTTTCGCCAATCTGCGTTTGCTGTTTCTGTATCAAATGACTTCGCCTGGCAAGAAACTCAACTTCATGGGTAATGAATTTGGTCATGGGGGGGAATGGCAGGTCAAAAGCGAACTGGACTGGAAACTGCTGGAACATCTCCAACATCGAGGAATACAGCGTTTAAGCCATGATCTCAACCATTACTACCGCCAACATCCGGCATTGTTTGAACTGGATTTTGATCCCGCTGGTTTCGAGTGGGTGGACTGCAATGACCACGCTCAATCGGTCCTCAGTTTTTTGCGCAAGGCACGGGATGGTCGCACGTTGCTGATCATTTTCAACTTCACGCCCGTTCCCCGTCCCAATTATCGCGTGGGCGTTCCTTGTGCAGGGGCCTGGCACGAATGCGTGAACAGCGATTCCCATCATTATGGCGGCGGGAATCTGGGCAACCACGGGCGGCTGTGGACTGCACCCATTCCCTGGAATGGATTCGCCCAATCCTTGTCCCTGACACTCCCCCCCCTGGGCGGTTTGATTCTTGAACCACAAGCCCATTGACCTCCCTTCCTTCATTTCTCGAGGAGAAAAAATGTCTGCGTTGACGAATAGCCCCGTTTGGCAAACCTTGATAAAGCACCGTGCATCACTTGCGCCCCTCACCCTGCGTCAGTTATTTGCCGAAGATCCGGATCGCTTTGATCGATTCAATGCCAGTGCTGGCCCCTTCTTTCTGGATTACTCAAAGAATCTTGTGACCCCCGAGACCCTGGATCTGCTCCTGAATCTGGCTCAGCAAGCCAATCTTCCACAGGCCATCCAGAAAATGTTTGCGGGCGATCCCATCAACCGGACAGAACATCGAGCCGTACTTCATGTGGCCCTGCGTGCAGGACAAGGGGCCCCACCCCTGAAAGTGCAAGGACAGGATATCCGGGCCGAGGTGCAACAGGTTTTGAAACGCATGGAGATTTTCGTCAATCAGGTCCGTTCTGGGGAATGGCTCGGTTATGATGGACGTCCCATCACCGATGTGGTCAATATCGGGATTGGGGGTTCCGATCTGGGCCCGGCGTCAGTCATGACCGCCCTCCCTGCCGATTGCACGGGTCCGCGCGTCCATTATGTCTCCAATGTAGACGGGGCACATTTGACCTACACCCTGAAATCCCTTGACCCCGCTCAAACCCTCTTCGTGGTGGCCTCCAAGACTTTCACCACCCAGGAAACCTTGCTCAATGCCCATTCTGCACGGAGTTGGTTCCTGGCTGCTGCGCAACATGAACAGCATATTGCGCAACATTTCGTGGCCCTTTCGACGAATGAAGTCGAGGTACGCCGTTTTGGCATCGACCCTCGGCATATGTTCGGATTCTGGGACTGGGTCGGAGGGCGCTATTCACTGTGGTCGGCCATCGGACTTTCCATTGCATTGGGCATAGGAATGGACAAGTTCAGTGAATTATTGGCTGGAGCTCATGAAATGGACGAACATTTTCGGACCGCCCCGCTGTCCCGGAATCTACCCGTCCTCATGGGATTGATCGGTCTCTGGTATATCAATTTCTTTGGTGCTCAGACCCACGCCATTCTTCCCTACGATCAGGGGCTCGAACGTTTTGTCGCGCACATTCAACAAGTCAGCATGGAAAGCACAGGGAAATCCGTCACCCTGGATGGCGAAACGGTGGATTACGCTACTGGAGCGGTAGTTTGGGGAGGAGCGGGAACCAACGGGCAGCATGCCTACTATCAATTATTGCACCAGGGTACTCACCTGATTCCTGCCGACTTTCTTCTCCCGCTACGCAGTCGTGCCCCACTGGGGATACATCACCAGGTATTGACGGCCAACGTTCTGGCGCAAAGTGAAGCCCTCATGCGCGGCAAGACCAAAGATGAAGCGCGCCAGGAATTGCTTGCCCAAGGCATGTCTGGAGAGGTTTTGGAAGCCTTGCTCCCGCATAAGGTCTTTCCCGGCAATCGTCCCAGCAATACCCTTCTTTTTGAGGAACTCACTGCCCATACGCTGGGGGGCCTATTGGCATTGTACGAACACCGCACCTTCGTGCAAGGAATTATCTGGAATATCAATACGTTCGATCAATGGGGGGTGGAATTGGGCAAACAGTTGGCGCGCTCCATCGAACCCGAACTGTCTGAACAGGGAACGACTTCCGCGCATGACGGTTCCACCGGCGGTTTGATTTACCATATTCGGGACGTTCTTTTCGGCTCATCCCGGGGTTGATCATGAATATTCTCTTTTTGACTTCTGAAATACATCCCTTGATCAAGACAGGAGGACTGGCCGATGTATCCCGTTCTCTTCCTCTTGCCTTGCACGCTCTGGATCATGAAGTACGTATCCTGTTACCCAATTACACGAGCGTACAGTCGCAATTGCCTGATGTGCACTGCATTCTGGAGAATTTTCCGGAGGGATTGCTTCCTGCGCCCGCGCGCTTGCTGGAGGCTACCTTACCGGATACCCCACTGACGCTCTGGATTCTGGATTGTCCGGAACTTTTTGAACGCTCGGGTGGCCCGTACCAGGATGAAGAAGGGAATGATTGGTCGGACAATCCTGCCCGTTTTGGCGCCTTATGCACCGCCGGGGCCTGGCTGGCTCAACAGGCAGGGTCGCGTCTGAATTGGGCCCCGGCGCTGGTTCATTGTAATGACTGGCAAACCGCTCTGACTCCGGTCCTGATGAAACTTTGGGATTGCCCGGTGCCCTCGGTACTCACCATTCACAATCTGGCTTTCCAGGGAAATTTCCCTGCCCACTGGTGCGCATCCCTGCATCTGCCCAGTTCCGAATTCCATATGGAAAGCCTCGAATTTCATGGTCAGTTGTCCTTTCTGAAGGCGGGTATCGTACACGCAGATCAGATCACCACCGTCAGTCCGCGTTATGCCAGAGAAATCCAGACTCTCGAGATGGGCTGTGGAATGGATGGATTGCTGCGCCGACGCGCCTCCGCTTTGAGCGGTATCCTGAATGGCATCGACGAATTATGGGACCCGGAAACGGATGTTTTCCTCCCGGTCCATTACACGGCCAGAAAACTTCAGGGAAAAGCGCGACTCAAGAAACATCTACAGATGAAAATAGGGTTACCTGTCCGTCCTGATGCCTTGTTGATCGGAATGGTCAGTCGTTTGACCTGGCAAAAAGGAATCGATCTGGTGCTCGATACACTGGAGGATTGGCTCACGGACGAAGTTCAAGTCGTCGTCTTAGGCAGTGGCGAGACCGAAGTGGAAAGACAGTTGGCCCACTGGAGCAGTCGCGCTCCCGAACGCGTCAGGGTGATCCTGGGATTCAATGAAGTCCGGTCCCATGAAATCATTGCGGGGGCGGATCTGTTTTTGATGCCCTCTCGTTTTGAACCCTGTGGATTGGCACAGATGTATGCCATGACCTATGGGACCCTGCCCCTGGCCCGTGCTACCGGGGGATTGGCGGATACCATCATCCCCTATCAGGCAGGGAGCCAACCCGTGGAAGGGACGGGCTTTCTTTTTGAGAATGCGGATCCCCAAGACTTTCATGGTGCCCTCACACAAGCCTTGGCCTGCTTCCACCAGAAGGAAGTATGGCAACGATTGATGCGCCACGCCATGGCACGGGATTTCCGCTGGAATAAAGCGGCGTTGGAGTACCAAACGCTTTACCAGACTCTTTTATCCGCGCCGTGAGCCCCCCCTCCTCAATGGGGAGGAGGGATCACAACCAGGTCATCAGACCCAATTCAAAGGAATGAGTCAGACTTTCGTGGTAGGGGTAGACGCGGATTCGGTAATCCAGTTGTCCGCATAATCCGGGTTGCAATTCCAGTGCAAAGAGATATTCCGTTCCTTCCCCCAAGGTCCCTCGGCTTTGGAACTGGAAAGGGGGAAGCACGGGAACACCGCTACGACTGATGGAACGGTTGAGCAACAACTCCACACAGACGTCTTTGGGCTCGAGTCCCTGTAGATCCACGGCCACCTCAATATTCATGGAACTGCCAAATTTGATCCGTTTGATGGGTGAGTCCACCCGTCGAATGCGCACTCCGGTCCAGTGATGGCGGACTTTCTCCTTCCAGTGGGCAACATCACGAGCCAACGCTGCATCATTTTCCATAAAATGCTTTCCCTGTCCGGAAGCAGGGACATAGAAATGATCCAGGTACTCATCCAGCATCCGACCTGTATTGAAGTGAGTCAGAATACTGACCATGGAGGCCTTGGATTTTGCCACCCAACCTGGAGAATAACCAAATTTGCCACGGTCATAGTAAAGGGGAACCACTTGATCCTGAATGATTTCATAGAGCGTACGCGCATCTTCCCGGTTGCGCTGCGTTTCGTCCAGATAGTCAGGGGCGGGGCGTATCGCCCACCCGTTATGACCATCGTAGCCCTCTCCCCACCAGCCATCCAGGACACTCAGATTGATGGTGCCGTTGACCCCCGCTTTCATGCCTGAGGTCCCGCTTGCTTCCAGAGGATAAATAGGGGTGTTGAGCCAGACATCCACACCGGCCACCAAACGGCGAGCCAGACCCATATCATAGTTTTCCAGGAGCAGGATTTTGTCCTGAAACTCGGGCATCCCGGCTACTTCATGAATACGTCGGATCATCCCTTGGCCAGGCTCATCCGCTGGGTGCGCTTTGCCTGCAAAAACAAAGACGACAGGACGTTCAGGGTCCAGGAGAATCTGGCGCAGCCAGTCCAAATCGGAAAAGAGCAAATCTGCACGCTTGTATGTGGCAAAACGGCGGGCGAACCCAATGGTCAGAATGTTGGGTTCATGGACATTGGCATATTTGAGAAGCCGTTCCATGTGCGCGTCATCCCCCAGATTACGTTGGTATTGGGAGGCAATCCGTTCGCGCACGGCGTGGAGCATCTGTGACTTGAGCGATTGACGGACGCTCCAGTACAGATGGTCGGGAATTTCCTGAATTCCCTTCCAGAAAGAGCGATCCGACAAACGGGCGCGCCACTCCGCACCGATGAAGCGATCAAACAGTTCGCCCCATTCCCGTGCCAGGAAGGTGGGGACATGGACGGCATTGGTCACATACCCTATAGGGTTTTCATGATGAGGAATCGCTGGCCAGAATCCGGAACAGATACGCGCCGATACCTCGCGATGGATCCGCGAAACGCCATTTTGAAAACGAGATCCGCGCACCGCCAGTGCGGTCATGTTGAAGTCGCTATGCCCTACTCCGGGGTCATTGCCCAGATCCACCAATTGATTCATGGGAATATTCAGATCGGAACACATGTGTCCAAAATAATGGGCCACCATGTCGCGGGGAAAATGGTCATGTCCGGCAGGAACGGGGGTATGGGTGGTAAATACGGTATTGCTGGCGACGGCTTCGATCGCCGTGGAAAAATCATAACCGGTCCGTTGGATCAGCGTACGGATTCGTTCCAGGATCATGAAGGCGGCATGCCCCTCGTTGATGTGCCAGACCGTGGGTTGAATGCCCATTTTCTCGAGTGCGCGCGCGCCTCCCACCCCCAGGATGATTTCCTGTTCGATCCTGACCCTGCGATCGCCACCATAAAGTCGATGGGTGATTTCACGGTCATCGGGATGGTTTTCCTCGAGGTCCGTATCCATCAGGTAAATTTTGATGTTGCCTACCCGTGCCCACCACACTTTGACCTGGACCGAGCGAACGCCAATGGTGACGCTGACTCGTACTTCCTTTCCTGCCTCATCGAGGACCGCATGAACCGGCAATTCATCGATATCGGAGTCGAAATTGAGGGCCAGTTGACGCCCGCTACGATCGATGTTCTGGGTGAAATATCCCTGGCGATACAATAACCCCACGCCCACGAACGGCAGTCCCATATCGCTGGCAGCCTTGCAATGATCTCCTGCCAAAATCCCCAATCCTCCGGAATAAATGGGGAAACTTTCATGAAATCCAAATTCGGCACAGAAGTAGGCCACCAGATTCCCGGGCGGCAACTTATGTGGCTTGCGCAGCAATTCATTGTGGTAGGTATCGTAGGCAGAGAGCACACGGTAGTAGGAACTCAGGAAAGCCTGGTCTTCGGCAGCTTCGTTCAGGCGGTACTCATCCACCCTGCGCAGGAAACGGATGGGGTTGGATCCCACCAATTCCCAGAGACGGGGATGCATCCGGGCAAACAGCGTGCGACAGGATCGATCCCAACTGTACCAGAGGTTGTAGGCCAATTCTTCCAGGCGATTCAATTTCTCCGGAATGCGGGGGCTGTTTTCTACGACAAAGCAGGTCCCGGGCAATTGATCGTTTTCCATAGGATCCTTATTGATTATTCATAGATAGAGTTATTCGGAAATAATAGCCACAAAAACGGTCTAGTCACGCCGTCAGCCCTGATTATAGCCCGGATTGTTTTTTTCATGGGCTGTGAACCTCACAGACCGTTCAACGTTCAGGAAGAATTCCAAACCCCGATGGACTGATTTTTGATTCCAGCAGCATTCCCTTGCGTGCGCGCATGAGAATATGCCGCTGCAACTGGGGAGCAGTCATGACCAGTTGGATTGATTTCCCGCCCCGTCCCGTCCCCTGGATGACCAGCCCCCGGGCGGGATTTGCCAGAGTGACGGCGCGCAATGTTTCGTCGCGTTCCAGGGCCATCAGGATCACTCCTCGACCACGGGCCAGTGTTTTCAAATCATCCAGCGGAAACAGCAGGAGACGCCCCCGTGCGGACAAGGTGGCGACATGGGTTTCGCCTACTTTGCGACGCAGGGGAAGGAGGGGAATTTCCCCGTCTTCCAAAGATAAAAAAGATTTTCCACCGCGGACTCGGGACACCAGATCTTCCTGCATCACCATGAAGCCATTTCCCCCAGACCCCGCCACCAAACACTGCTCACCAGGTAAAGCCACGAAGGCCTGGGCAACTCGCGCGCCCTGCGGGAGATCGATCAGGCTGGTGAGCGGGACTCCTTCACCCCGACCTCCAGGAATATCCGCACCCTTGAGGGTATAGACGCGGCCCTGGGTATCCAGGACAAAGAGAGGATGGATGGAGCGGCTTTCCAGAACGACCCAAGCCTCATCGCCGGCCTTGTACGAAAACTGCGCACTGTCCAGGTGATGCCCTTGGCGGGCACGAATCCAGCCTTGACGGGACAGAGTGACCGTTATCGGTTCATCCAGAACCGGGGTATCCAGGGTCACCGCTGCCTGAGCTTCGATGCGGGTTCTCCGGTCATCTCCATAAGTCGTCAGATCAGAATGAATTTCCTGGGCGATCAGACGAGCCTGGGCCTCTCTCCCTGAGAGAATATGTTGTAACCCTTCCCTCTCGCCACGCAGTTGGTCGATTTCCCGATCGATGCGCACGCCTTCCAGACGGGCCAACTGACGCAGACGAATTTCCAGGATGTCTTCGGCTTGTAGTGCGCTTAATGGGTAGGCCACCATCAGATCGTGCTTGGGATCATCGGATTCGCGGATCAGACGAATGACTGCATCGATATCCAGAAGGATACGCTGACGCCCCTCCAGGATGTGAAGACGTCGCTCGACCCGTTCCAGGCGGAAACGGGTACGCCGAACCACCGTGTGGAAACGGTACTCCAGCCATTCCTGGAGAATGGTTTTGAGATCTTTGGGACGGGGATGTCCATCCCGTCCCAGCATTACCAGATTGAGGGACAGGTTGGTTTCCAGTGGCGTATGCGCCAATAGAAGATTGACGAATGCCTGAGGGTCCTGCCGGCTCGATTTGGGTTCGAAGACCAGACGAACCGAAGCATTTTTGTCCGACTCATCGCGTACCAGGTCCAGCGTATTGAGCCACAGAGCTTTGAGTTGTGCCTGCTCGGGAGAAAGTGCTTTCTTGCCCTCGCGCACTCGTGGATTGGTCAATTTTTCCACATCTTCCAGAACGGATCGGGCCGATACCCCGTGCGGAAGTTCTGTCACGACCACGCGCCATTGTCCCCGTGCCAGGGGTTCAATGGTCCAGCGTGCCCGCATGCGCAGAGTTCCCCGCCCTGTCCGGTAGGCCTCGAGGATATCTTGTGGGGATGAGGTGATCTGCCCTCCACCAGGCAGATCCGGACCGGGAATGAAGGTCATCAATTCGTCGAGCGTCAACTGAGGGTTTTCCAGGAGCGCCAATAAGGCTTGAGCCACTTCGGTCAGGTTATGCGACGGAATTTCCGTTGCCATGCCCACTCCGATCCCTGACGCCCCATTCAATAACACCATGGGAAGACGCGCGGGCAACAGGGTGGGTTCCTGAAAAGACCCGTCATAATTGGGAGCGAAATCCACCGTATCTTCAGTAATTTCTCCCAGCAGCAATTCTGCCAGTGGGGTCAGGCGACATTCGGTATAGCGCATGGCGGCCGCCCCATCCCCATCGCGGCTACCGAAATTGCCCTGTCCATCGATGAGTGGGTAGCGCAAGGTGAAATCCTGAGCCTGGCGAACCAGTGCCTCATAAGCCGCACTGTCACCATGAGGATGATATTTCCCGATCACGTCCCCCACTACACGCGCGGACTTGACGTGCCGGGCCGGCCGATACAGGCCCAGTTCATGCATGGCAAAGAGAATCCGGCGCTGTACGGGCTTCTGCCCATCCGTGACATCCGGCAAGGCCCGTCCCATGACCACGCTCATGGCGTATTCAAGGTAACTGCGTTCGACGAAGTCCGCCAGGGAAGGCGTTGCCTTCGTCGCCTCAGAGGGGGGCGGAAGCATACCGACGACAGGGTCTTCCAGTCCGGCAAAGAGATCGCCGATCAGGGGAGACTGATCCGGGGGTGGGAGCATCGCCATCAGATATCCACCGCCAGCGTCACCTCCTGGCGCTCCATCCATTCGCGCCGTGCTGCGGCCTCTCCCTTGCCCATCAGGCGATTGAACAATTGATGGGTGTCTTCCCATTCACCGTCCTTCAAGGAAAGCGTGAGGATTCGCCGGGTTTCCGGATTCATGGTGGTTTCCCACAACTGTTCGGGATTCATTTCTCCCAATCCCTTGAACCGTCCCACCGTCCAGCCTCCTGAACGGACGCCTTCGGTTTTGAGGCGTTCTTCCAACCCCGCCAGTTCCGCCTCGTCAAGGGCGTAGAGTTTACGCGCCGGACGCTTACCCTGTGCAGTGACATCTAGTCGGTATAGGGGAGGATTGGCGACACAGATATGTCCACCCGTGACCAGTGCCGGAAAATGCGTAAAAAACAGGGTCAACAGAAGCACCTTGATATGGCTGCCATCCACGTCCGCATCGGCCATGATGATGACCCGATCATAACGACGCTGGGACAGATCCACCGAATCCCCACGGGCGTGGGGATCGATGCCCAGAGCCACCGCGATGTCATGAATTTCCATATTGCCGAACAGGCGCCCTCGTTCCACTTCAAAACTGTTCAGGACCTTGCCCCGCAGTGGCAGGATGGCCTGAGTCAACTTGTTACGCGCCAACTTGGCAGACCCCCCGGCGGAGTCTCCTTCGACCAGAAATAACTCACGTTCGTCGATACGTTCCGACTCGCAATCCGTCAATTTCCCCGGTAAAACGGCCACCCCACTGCTCTTGCGTTTCTCTATTTTCTGACCGGACTTCATGCGCGCCATGGCATGGCGGATCACCAGATCAGCCAGGGCCTTGCCATGCTCGACATGCCGGTTGAGCCAATGCTCAAAGGGGTCGCGCACCAGAGTGGCGACCAGTTTCAAAGCTTCCCGACTGGTCAGTTTATCCTTGGTTTGCCCCTGAAACTGCGGATCCAGCATTTTGATCGACAGGATGAACTGGAGTCGAGCGCTGACGTCTTCCAACTGCAAACGCACTCCTCTGGGTAACAAACCATGATGTTCGATGAAAGATTTGAGCGCTTCGAAAAGACCGGTGCGCAAACCCGCCTCATGGGTCCCGCCCAGCGCCGTGGGAATCAGATTGACAAAGGACTCTCCTTGCAAAGTCCGGGTTTCATGCCAGGAGAAAGCCCAGGATGCTCCTTCTCCCGGCGCGAAACTATCCCCCTCTTCAGCCCCGAAGAATCGCTCGCTCGTAAAAATCGGAATCAACAAAGGGTCTTCACCCATTCTTTCTGTCAGGTACTGTTCCAACCCTCCTGGGTAATGCCAGGTCTGTTCGAGGGTACGTCCCTCCTCTTCCTTTCTGAGCCGTACGCTGACTCCGGGTAACAGCACGGCCTTGGAGCGCAGTCCTCGCTCCAGTTCGGTCAAGTTGATCCGGGGTTCATCGAAGTAACGGGGCTCAGGCCAAACCCGTACGCGGGTTCCGGTATTGCGCACCCCACAAGTTCCCTGGACCGTCAAGGGATCGATGACGAACCCTTCACCAAAGGCCATGAAGTGAACCTTGCCTTCCCGCTTGACGGTAACCTCCAGACGCCGTGACAGGGCATTGGTGACGGAGACTCCGACGCCATGCAACCCTCCGGAAAAAGCGTAAGCCCCCTGTCCCGATTTCTTGTCGAATTTCCCACCTGCGTGCAATCGCGTAAATACCAACTGCACCGTGGGTTCCCCCTCATCCGGGTGGATTCCGCAGGGAATTCCGCGACCGTCATCTTCGACACTGATGGAATCGTCTTCGTGAAGAGTTACTTCAATTTTACGAGCGTACCCTCCCAGAGCCTCATCCGCCGCGTTGTCGATGACCTCCTGAATGATATGGGTGGGGTCTTGAGTCCGGGTATACATCCCGGGACGTTCCTTGACGGGTTCCAATCCCTTGAGTACGCGTATGCTTCCGTCCCCGTACTGACTATTGTTCGATGGTGCCAGATCCTGAATCATTACGGTCAATTACACCCAAGCAGGCAAATGAAGGTAGTATAACCCGTAATCATCGCATGAATTCCCATGGTACGCCAATCCGATTCACTCATGACCTCCTCGCCTCCCTCCGCACACTGGTCGCTCATCATCATTGGGACGGGCTTTGCCGGACTGTCCCTCGCCCTCCAGCGCATGAATGGCAGACAAGAAGACTTCATCGTGTTGGAACAGGCTCAATCCCCCGGCGGAACCTGGCGGGACAATCGTTATCCCGGGTGCGCCTGCGATGTTCCCTCGCATCTGTACTCTCTCTCTGGTGCCCCACCTTGGGACTGGCAGCGAAAATATGCAGAAGCGCCGGATATCGAAGCGTATCTGGCCCATCTGGCGCACTCGCTGGGCTCCCGAATACGCTATCGGGCACAGGTCACGTCTGCCTCCTGGCAAGCACATAAGCAACTTTGGCAAGTCGAACTCAACGACGGCAGTTGCTTGACTTGCCGCTTTCTGGTGGCAGGAGTCGGGCCTTTGAGCGAACCGGCCTGGCCTGATTTTCCCGGTGTGGAAAATTTTACGGGGCCGCTTCTGCATACTGCCCGTTGGTCCAAGAATCAAGATCTGAAAGGGCAGCGGGTCGGTCTGATCGGTACTGGTGCATCTGCCATCCAGGTGGGACCGGCACTGGCACCCGAGGTCGCACAGTTGATTATTTTTCAGCGCACGGCACCCTGGGTCGTGGACCGCAAGGATCATCCCTACACGCCCGGAATCCGCAGGCTTCTCAGAACATCACCTTTTCTGCGCAGGGCATACCGCACTTGGCTCTACTTCACCCGTGAACTCAAGGGACTGGCTTTCCTCCGGCCCAATCTGATGCGCAAGATCGAAGCGTATGTACGGCGCGACCTGACCCATAAGGTTGTCAACCCCCGGTTGCGCCAAAAAATCATGCCCAAAACCCCCATGGGATGCAAACGCATCCTGCTCTCGGATACATGGTGGTCTACCCTGGAGTTCCCTCATGTCACCCTGGAAACGGATCCCATACACCATATCGAAGCCACTCATCTGGTGACTGAAACAGGGACCCGCTACGCCCTGGATGCCCTGGTCCTGGCCACAGGATTCCGTTATCAGGATAACCCCATGGCCCGTCTTTTCAAAGGAGAAGAGGGCATCACTCTGGAAGAATTCTGGAAAGAGCAACGGAGTGCCTATCTGGGGATGATGATGCCTTCCTTTCCCAACTTTTTTCTGCTGACGGGCCCTTTCAGCGGATTGGGGCATAATTCCATCGTTTTCATGATCGAGTGCCAAACGCGCTGGATCCAGTCGGCCCTCGCGCATGTCGCAGCCCTGGGAAAGAGCGAATTCAAGGTGCGGGCACAAGCATATGCGGCCTTTACGAACGAGATGAACCGGCGTTCGAAAAACTCCCTCTGGATGCAGGGCTGTCAAAGTTGGTATCTGGACCCTGAAGGACGTAATACCGCACTCTGGCCGGGACTTTCCTTGAGTTACTGGTGGCGTACTCGCCGTTTCAATGCACAGGACTTTGAATATGCATAGATTCCCCCACCTGATCCGGACAGTCCTATGTGGGCTGGGTCTGGTTTTGCTTTCCCTTTCCGTCCATCCGGATGAACTCACCATCGTCAATGACTCTCCTTCCCGTCCCGCACTCAGAATAGGCCAGGAATATCAGAATCGTTACCCCATGCCGGCTCTGCGCAGCGGATTCTTTCAGTGGCTGATCACCCACTGGTGGCGCGAACTGAATCATGCCTCCGATCATCCTCCCCAACCGGTATCCGTCAATCTCCAGGCATTGGCCCATCCCGGACCGGCCCCGCAAGTCACCTGGATTGGTCATTCAACCCTCCTGCTTCAGATGGATGGGCTGAATATCCTGTTCGATCCCATCTTTTCCAACTACGCCAGTCCCTTCCCTCCTTTGGGACCCAGACGTTACCAGGCCCCTGGAGTTTCCCTGGCAGATCTGCCCCATATCGATGTGGTGATGGTTTCCCATAACCATTACGATCACCTCGATTTGCCCAGTATGCGTGCCCTGGCTCATCAGCGCGGCGGCCCCCCCCGGTTCCTGCTGCCTTTGGGCAATCGATCCTGGTTTCTCGACAACGTCCACATCCCGGGAGACAATCCGGGGTCACAAGTGCTGGAGTTGAACTGGGACCAACATGTCACCCTACCGGGACGGCAGGGCCCCGTCGAGTTTCATTTCGATGCCGTGCAACATTGGGCTACCCGCAGTCTGTTCGACAAGGATGAGAGTTTATGGGGGAGTTGGGCCGTATTGTTTCCCCACTTCCGTTTCTGGTTTTCCGGTGATTTGGGGTACTCTGAAGACGTCCATGATATCGGAATCAAGTACGGTTATTTCGATTTAGCCGCCATTTCCATCGGCGCTTATCAACCGCATTGGTACCTTCGCCCCTTTCATGTGGATCCGGCCGAAGCCGTCAAAGTCTTCTCCGGGATTCATGCCCTGCGTGCGATCGGAATTCATTGGGGAACCTTCCCCCTGAGTGATGAAAATCCAGATCAGCCTCCCCAGGACCTCGATAAAGCCTTGCAACAAGCAGGCATTCCCCGGGCCGACTTCACGGTTCTTCCTTTGGGACAAATCACGACCTATTCTCTTCCCCTTCTCTCTTCGACTAAGCCGGAGACCCCATGACTCTCTCACCCCTCCCTGAAGAATGGAAGACATCTTCCCAAGACCTCGCCCGCGCCTGGATCGATCGTCGCTGCCTGCCCGTTCCGGCGCATCGCCCCGGCAGCATCGCCGACGCCTACCAACTACAGGAAGCCATTCTGGTCCATCTGAAGGAACCCATCGGAGCCTGGAAGGTAGGGATCGCCCCTGAGTGGGGAGTGTGGGGCTCACCCCTGCCCTGCGCCGCACTCAAGACCTCACAGACGTCATTCCCCCCTCGGGTCGTCCGGGGCCTGGAAGTGGAACTGGCCTTCCGCCTCTCACCGCAGGTTCTCGAGGAGGAGGAGAAACCGTTGTCCGAAGAAGCATTTTTTCATGAAGGAATTCTCGAAATGGCCTGCGCCATCGAAGTGGTTTCCAGTCGCTTTCTGGGTTGGCCCCATATTCCTGAACTTTGGAAACTGGCAGACCTGCAGAACCATGGAGCACTTTTCCTGGGATCACCGGTACCTTACGACCCGGATTTTCCCTATTTGAATCCGCCCGTCTCTCTCCAGGCAGAAGGCAACGAACAGGCCAGATTCCCTTCCGGTAATCCTGCGGGTGACCCGCGCGCCCTTCTCCTGCCCTTCCTCCGCCAATGTCGCGAACGTGGTCTCCCCATCGAACCCCATCACTGGATTACCACTGGAAGTTATTCAGGGGTCTATTTTCTCAAAAGTTCCGGGCGAATTCATGCAACTCTGGGGAATCTTCCCCCATTGACCGCCACTCTGTTGTTGTCACCCCAGGAGTCGGCTACAATGGACCCGTCTGATTGAAATCGACAAGTCTGCTTGAAAGGAGAATGTCATGAAACCCTGGATTCGTATTGTGATCGTCAATGTCTGCTCCCTCACCTTGTTGGGAGGAAGTCTGGTTGCCCATGCCGAACTCATTCCCAGCACTCAACTCAATCCGCCTCCCACGCCCAGCCCCGCCCCCGGCGCGTCCCGACCGCTGACTCCCGATGAAGACCGGCAAGCCGTGCAGCGCTTCGTAGACCGCGCCGAGGTACAGAAAAAGATTCAGGAATTGGGTCTGGGTTCGATCATTACGGCCCAGCGCCTCTCTCTGCTCAGTGACAGCGAAGCACGGAATCTGGCCAACAAAATTCGGGAAATGCCGGCAGGAGGAAATTTCTCCAGTTTGACCACCACGGACATCATCATCATCTTGTTGGCCGCGATCCTGCTTGTTCTGATTGTTTGAGTCGTTACAGCGCCAGTTGGCCCGTTCAGACGCATGGATGGCGCTGGTGGTCCTCCTTCTGGCCGGATGCGCCTCGAGCCCTGCCCTTCCCGAGTTGCCTGTGGCCCTCCCCGCCACGGTTGTGCTCGCCCGGGTGCCTTTTTTTCCAGACGACAAGGATTGGTGCGGACCTTCGGCATTGGCCAGTAGCCTTTCCTGGGCAGGACATCCGGTTTCTCCCCAGGAACTGATGCCACATGTGTATTCTCCGGATCTGCACGGCTCCCTGCCTCTGGACCTGATCGGGGCAACCCGCCAGCAGGGTCTCATTCCTTTTCTCCTGCCGCCTGATCTCTCGGCGCTACTGGTGGAAGTCGCCCATGACCATCCAGTGTTGGTCTTGCAGAAGGTCGGGCTACTGGAGGGGAGTTGGCACTATGCAGTGGTCATCGGATATGACCTGCCTACTCAAACTTTGTGGCTTCACTCCGGAATGAAGGAACGCCTGTCCGAGGGGTTTACTGAATTTGAGAAATTCTGGAGTCCCGGAGGAAACTGGGCTCTGGTCATTACCGCTGCGGGTACGGTACCCGCCAGCGCGACGGAAAATGCCTATCTGACACAGATTGCCCCCCTGGAAAAATTTGCCCCTGCCCTGGCCGCACAGGGCTATCACAACGCTCTGACACGCTGGCCGGAAAGTTACCGCGCATGGATGGGATTGGGGGCACTGGCTTTTCAGGCCCATCGTTATCCGGAAGCACTGGAAGATTATCAGAGAGTTACCCGGGAACATCCTGGGGAGGGGGATGCTTTCAATAATTTGGCGGAAACCTGGCGCGCACTGGGAAATCTTTCGGCCGCCCGGGAGGCAATCACCCAAGCGCTCTCGCTGGGCGGCGCCCATCGCCCTTTCTATGAAAATACCCTGAAAGAAATTAACGAGATGAAGGAAAAATAAAAATATGGAGGCGCGAGCCGGAGTCGAACCGACCTACATGGATTTGCAATCCAGTGCATAACCGCTTTGCTATCGCGCCTGGGGAATGAATAAAATGGAGCGGGAGACGAGTCTCGAACTCGCGACCTCAACCTTGGCAAGGTTGCGCTCTACCAACTGAGCTACTCCCGCGAAAGATCGACATTCTAACCATCTCTTGAGTTGGCGTCAAATCCATTCTCATATTTGGTGATCTCACACCAGCCAATAGTGGTACATTACCGGTGGGGTTTGATGTATGGACCGCATATGACATCATGATTTGGAGGATCCATGTTTTTTTCTAAAAAAAAGAAGGATGAGGTGTGGCACAAGGAACGTCGCGTACTGGAGCAACAGTTGGAGCAACAACAGTCCGAAGTGGAACGTTTGCAAAGAATCCTGGAGGACAAGGATCGTCAGTTGCAATCAAAAGTTCAGGAGTTGTCCCTTAACCAGTCTTTGCTTCATCATCTGGACAATTTCGGACGCTCCATCATGGATGTTCAAACCAGTTTAGCGGGATTGTCAGAATCCATGCGACGCGAAGAAGAACAAGCAGTCAAGGCCCAAGACGTCTCGATCACCAGTCGTTCCGCCGTGGAAAGAATCTCCACCAATCTGGTCGCACTGTCTTCGGCCTCTCAAAAAACTGCAGAACAGGTGGATCGTCTCGATGGACGAGCCCAGGAAATCATTCGGATTATTCAGTTGATCAAGGAAGTGGCTGATCAAACCAACCTGCTGGCCTTGAATGCGGCCATCGAGGCAGCCCGTGCTGGCGAACAGGGTCGTGGATTCGCGGTGGTTGCCGATGAGGTACGCAAACTGGCTGAGCGGACGGCCAATGCGACCGGAGAAATTTCCCGTCTGGTGGAACAGATCCGTTCCGACAGTTCCATCAGCCGCACCCAAATGACCCAGTTGGCCCAACAATCCGTGGACTACAGTCATGAAGGTCAGGAAACTGCCGGAACCATGCGTTCCGTCCTGGATATTTCCAGCAGCATGGAAAAAGCCATCGCTGCAACGGCCCTGCGTGCCTTTTGCGAATTAGTCAAGATTGACCATGTCGTCTTCAAGTTTCAGATTTATCGAGTCCTGCTCGGAATTTCCCACGAAAAGTCCAGCCAGTTTACCAATCATACCCAGTGTCGTCTGGGCAAATGGTATTACGAAGGGGAAGGACGCGCGAGTTTCTCAAAATTTCCAGGCTACAGTGAAATCGACGCGCCTCATGTCCAGGTGCACGATCATGCCCTTCGTGCTCTGACTGCCTATGAAGGAGGTCAGCATGCATTGGTAGTCAGTCATGTGGAGAAGATGGAAAGCGCCAGCCTGGAGGTTATGGCCGGGCTGGAAAAGATGGCGGCCAGCAACGAAGCGCACAGCGACATTCTTTGTGCCACCTGAACATTGGAACTCTGCTTCAGGGACGGGTAGTGGCCCCCGCCGCCTTGATTGCCATCTGGAGATAGTAGGCCATGGAGATCAAGGTCAGTGCGGAGGCCACCCACAGTGCGAAGGAACCGATCCAGTGACAGGGAATGAAGCCAAACAAAGGATGGTCGTACAGTAGAAAAGGGATCGCTACCATCTGCGCTGCAGTTTTTACTTTTCCCAGGGTAGAAACGGCGACATTGGCACTCTTGCCGAGATGAGCCATCCATTCGCGCAAGGCAGAAATGGTGATTTCCCGTCCGATGATGATGAGGGCCAGGACGGAAGGCGCGCGTTGCAGGTCGACCAGAACGATCAGGGCGGCCATGACCATCAATTTATCTGCCACGGGGTCGAGAAAGGCCCCAAAAGCAGTGGTCTGGTTAAGACGACGGGCCAAGTACCCATCGAACGCATCGGTCAGGGCTGCGAGCACGAAGAGAGCGGCTGCAGCCAGTCCCGAATAGGGTACTGCCAGCCAATGATCCGGAAAGTAGGATACCCCCACGAACAACGGGATCAAGAGCAGGCGCAATAGAGTGAGCAGATTGGGGATGGTCATCAGCATGATGTGCCCATTCTACCCATTCCTGTCCTTTACGCCATGTAAAGTCGCATATATTTTGCGAGCCAGAGCCTCCCCGATGCCTGAAACTTCGGCCATATCCGCTTCGCTGGCTCGTTCCACCCCCTTCAACCCCCCAAATTGCTGCAACAGGAGACGCCGGCGTTTGTCTCCAATGCCCGGAATATCTTGCAGAAGAGAATGTTCCTGGCGTTTTTGGCGGCGCTGACGATGTCCAGATACGGCAAAACGATGGGCTTCATCTCGAATCGCCTGAATCAAATGAAAACCGGGATTTTCAGGGGCCAAATGTCGTTCGGTAGCATGACCCTGTATCCACAGGGTTTCTGCACCAACCTTGCGTGCTGGCCCCTTGGCAATGCCCAATACGGGGATTCGCAGGTCCAGGGCTCGCAATACCTCTGCCGCCACAGCGAGTTGCCCTTTCCCGCCATCGATCAGAAGGAGATCAGGCAGAGGAAGAGATTCTCCCCGATCTCGATAGCGTCGTTCCAAAGCAACGCGCATGGCCCCGTAATCATCCCCGGGGGTGATGCCATCGATATGATATTGGCGATAGGATTGCTTATGGGGCCGACCGTGTTGAAATACCACACAGGAAGCCACCGTGGCTTCGCCTTGCGTATGGCTGATATCGAAACATTCCATGCGCGTGGGTGGAGAGTCCAGTTCCAGCACGCGTTGCAGTGTCTGCAGTCGTTGTTCTTCGTGCAGACGTTGCGCCTGGTGCTGGGCCCAGGCCTGTTGCGCATTGGTCAAAGCCCCCTCCAGCCAGACACGGCGCATGCCGCGCGGCGCCTGGACCCATGAAATACGCCGCCCGATTCCTTCGCTCATCCACTGTAACAGTTCAGGAGAAGGTGCGGGATGATTTGAAATGATTTGGGCAGGCGGAGGATATTCTCCATAATGCTGGGTCAGAAAGGCTTCCAAAACCTGGGCAGCCGAGGCGGACTCGGCATGATCGGGAAACAGGTTACGGTCGCCGATGTGTCGACCCTGACGAATCATGGTCAGGTTCAGGACGAATTCCTGCTCCTGGCATACTAGGGCCAATATATCGACATCCCGTGCCACCCCGGTGGAAACGGTTTGTTGGGTGAGCACCTGTTGAATCAGGGCGATGCGATCGCGCAAAAGCGCTGCATTCTCGAAGTTCAATGCACTGGCCTCCTGATTCATGCGGGTTCGCAGATCATCCAGAATCCTCTGTTCCTTTCCCTTGAGAAAATCTTCGGTTTGCCGAATGGACAGAGCATACTCGCCGGCCCCGATCAGCCCTACGCACGGCGCAGAACATCGCTTGATTTGATATTCAAGACAGGGGCGGGTTCTATTCTTGAAAGTACTTTCATCACAGGTTCTTAAAAGAAATAATTTCTGTAGAAACTGAAGTGCGGAGCGGGCAGCCCAGACATTGGGATAGGGACCGTAATAGCGATGCGGGGGGTGCAGTTTTCCGCGATACCAGGAAAGCCTGGGAAATTCATGAGAACTTAACTGCAGGTACGGATAGGTCTTATCATCCCTAAAGACGATGTTGAAGCGAGGCCGATGAGTCTTGATCAAGTTGCTTTCCAGCAAGAGCGCCTCGGTTTCGGAGGTGACGAGGGTCACTTCGATGGTAGCAATCAGTGAAACCAGCAAACGGATGCGCGGATTTTCAGATTCCCGTTGAAAATAAGAATCCACGCGCCGTTTTAAATGGCGCGCCTTACCGACATAGAGCAATTTTCCCTGATCATCGAAATAACGATAGACCCCTGGCTGATTGGGGAGCGTGGCCCGGTAGTCAGCCAGTGTGCCGGGTTTGGTCATGCAGGACGGCGCAATTCCGGTTGCAGGGTAATCTGTTCGATGCCGTGCTGGTGAATCAGACGGGCCCTCAAGAGGGTCAATAATTCCGGCCAGTTGGCCAGCGCCTCCACCTCCAGATGCGCCGAAAGCGCCATCATGCCGGAAGTCAATGTCCAAATGTGCAGATCATGGACGGCAATGACCCCAGGCGTGTGCGCCAGTTGTTCACCGACCTCATGCAACGAAATGGTTTTGGGTACGCCTTCCATCAGCACATGCACAGATTCGGACAGGATCTGAAAGGTGGAGTTCAGCATCAGACCGGCAACAACCAGGGAAAGAATGGGATCGATGGGCATCCATCCCGTTTGCCAAATGATAAACCCCGCAATCAGAGCCGCCAGAGAGCCCAGAAAATCTCCCAGCACATGGATCAGCAATGCCCGAGTATTGAGCCCTTTCTCCATGCGTGACAATATCCATCCATTGAGGGTATTCAAAATCATCCCGAGCATCGCTACCCCCATCACGGGAAAGGGATGAACGGGGGAAGGATGGGTGATGCGCTCAAAAGCTTCTACCGAAATGATTCCGATCACACCCAGCAGCAATAACCCATTCAGGGCTGCAGCGATGATTTCTGCCCGCTGCAAACCATAACTGTGGCGCTGGGTAGGCGGCCGCTTACCGATCCAGATCGCCAGAGTTCCCAATCCCAGTGACAGTGCATCGGAAACCATGTGGCCCGCATCGGAAAGCAACGCCAAGGAACCCGACAACCATCCAGTGAAAGCCTCCACCAAAGCAAAGGCAACCGTCAGAATCAATGCAATCAACATGGCTCTGGTCGTGGCCGGACGAGCCCCGTGATGGACATGGTCCGCAGGATCGTGGTACTGGTGTGCCTGCATTTCTCCTTGCGGGTGATTCCGGTGTCCCCGTCCCGATGCCTGGGAGTGGGAATGATGACCCAGCCCCATGATTACTCTTCCATGTCTTGAAGACGCCGATGCGCCTCGTGATAATCTCGCTCACGCTGGGTGAGCGGCACATGGGAGGTACCGCGCATTTTCATCCAGCGCTGTGCGAGTTGCGACGAAAAAATATTTTTTTCCAAACTTTCCAGCACTTGTCCGGCAGCCGGTGCATCATTGCACAGAAGCACGGCATCGCAGCCCGCATCCAGGGCTTGGTGGGTGCGTTCCTCCGCGTCCCCCCCCCAGGAAACGGCCCCCCCCATGGTAAGGTCATCGCTGATGATCATGCCTTCGAATTCCCAGCGTTGGCGTAACAGGGTCTGCAACCAGAAGGGAGAAAAACCTGCAGGTTCCGGCGCAATGGCGGGATACAGGACATGTGCCGGCATGAGTGCACCGACCCCCGCGCAGTCCAGCAGCGCCCGGAACGGAATGAGATCCGCAGTTTCCAGTTCGGTCCAGGAGCGTTCATCCACAGGCAAACCGATGTGAGAGTCCACCGCCACATGACCATGACCGGGGAAATGTTTGACCACCGCACGCATGCTCTGCCCATGCAACCCCCGTACCAAGGCCTGAGCCAAAGAACAAACGCGTGTTGGTTCCCGGTGAAAGGCGCGATTTCCAATCACTGCACTGCGCCCATAATCGAGATCAAGAACCGGAGTAAAGGAAAAGTCGATTCCCAGTTGAGTCAATTCCCAGGCCAGCACCGTTCCACAATCAGTGGCCCATTGTTCGGCTCGCACGGGATCCCGCTCATGGAGGGCTCCCACGTTTCCCATGGCCGGAAGTGCCGTCATCTCCGTGCGAAACCGTTGCACCCTGCCCCCCTCGTGGTCCACCGCCACCAGCAATTCGGGCCGCACGGCACGCAGGGAACGGATCAAATGGGTAACCTGTGCCTTGTTCTCATAATTACGCGAAAAAAGGATGACCCCCCCAGTTGCGGGATGACGCAGAAGATCCTTTTCTTCGGGCCGAAGTTCCAGACCGGCAACATCCAGCATCACAGGCCCCGGGTTCATACTCCCTCCAGAACCACGCAGGCGAATGCATGAGATTTTTCATCGGTGATGGAAAGCCATGTTCGGGTAATTCCTCTATCCTGCAACCAGGTTGCGAGCGGTTCCTCAAATACCAGTTGGGGCGCGCCCAGCGCATCGTGGGTGGTTCCAATGGACCGCCACAGCACCGGCGTACGCATGCCCGTCCCCACCGCCTTGGAAAAAGCTTCTTTGGCAGCAAAACGTTTGGCCAGAAAGCGTTCCGGGGCGGCTTGCCGAGAAAAGTGTGTCCGTTCCTCCGGTGTCAGCAGGTACTTTAGAAAGCGTTCACCATGACGCTTCCATACGCCATCGATCCGTTCCAGGGAAACCAGATCCACCCCCATGCCCCTTATCATACCGTAGCCCCAAGGATGAGGGCTTTCATTTCACGCACGGCACTTTCCCATCCCACAAAAAGCGCATGAGCCACGATGGCATGGCCTATGTTGAGTTCACGAATCAGGGGCAAGGCCGCGATGGGACGGGTATTATGGTAATTCAGTCCATGCCCGGCATTGACCCGCAGGCCCAGACGGGTGCCCAGTTCGGTGGCCATGCGAATCCGTTCCAGTTCCTTGAGGATCTCTTCTTCCCCCTCCATTTCGGCATACTGCCCGGTATGCAACTCCACCACCGGAGCACCTGCGGCCTGGGCGGCTTCCAGTTGTTCCCGATCCGCATTGATGAACAGGGAAACCCGCACCCCTGCCGCCGCCAAAACCGTACAGGCATGGCGTATCCGTTCAAACTGCTGAACCACGTCCAACCCCCCTTCCGTGGTCAATTCCTGGCGCCGTTCCGGCACCAGACAGGCGTCATGGGGACGGATGCGCGTCGCAATGGCCAACATTTCGTCGGTCACGGCCATTTCCAGATTCATCCGGATGGTCAACACCTCACGCAGGATTTCCAGGTCGCGGTCCTGAATGTGACGCCGATCTTCGCGCAGGTGCAGCGTAATGGCATCGGCTCCGGCATATTCGGCCAACAAAGCGGCTCGTACCGGACTGGGATAACGGGTACCACGAGCTTGGCGAAGCGTGGCAATATGATCGATATTTACGCCCAGTTGGATCATAACGTGGGAATCTCCTGAAGAATACGACGGGTATGCAATTCCTGCCCACCCAGATGAACCTGGAGCAACCAGCGCATGACCCGCTTGCACTCCAGGGCGGAACGCGGATCTCCATAATTGCCTCTGGCCATATCCAGCAAAGTCTTGCCGTGGCATTGTACTGCATTCTCCTGGTCCGGACCGAGCCGGACAACCGCACCGTCCAGGTCCAAACCATAAAGAACTTCAGCAACCACGGGCAGGTTTGTCAGGGATTCCCGATCCAGAACCGGAGCAACCCCCATACTCCGCAATAATTCATACTCGAAAGTCCGCAAAATGGGTTCTTGTACCGTCTCCAGCGCCAAACGGGACAAGGCCCGTCGGTAAGATTCGAACAGAAGTTCCTGGTTATCTTCTGGAACCACCATGCGAAAGAGCAATTCATTGAGGTAAAAGCCGCAAAATAACGCCCGTCCCTGCAATAAAGGCAATCCCCCTTGCCATTCGGCACTTTTCAAAATGCGCAGTCCTTCCTGACCGTACCATACCAGATGAAGGGGTTGAAAGGGCTGCAATACTCCACGCAGGGCAGCGCGGGGACGACGGACTCCCTTGGCCACCAGAGAAATCCGTCCGCTGTGCGGGGTTAGAACCTCCACCACCAGACTGGTTTCGCGCCAAGGGGTGGTATGAAGGACGAAACCCTGATCCTCGTGGGTCGTCCCGCGTCTTTCAGAAGTCATGACCCAACTGTTTGAGCAAGGTACCGTCTTCAGCCCAACCACTCTTGACCTTGACCCACAAACCGAGATAAACCTTAGACTCTAGGAATTTTTCGATCTGCAGACGGGCGGCAGTACCGATGGCCTTGAGACGACTGCCCTGCTGACCGATGAGGATGGCTTTTTGACCCGGATTGTCCACCAACAGGGTGGCTTCGATTCGAATCAAACGCTTTTCCTGAACATATCGGTCGATCATCACTGCCGTGGCATAAGGCAATTCGTCTCCCAACTGACGAAAAATTTGTTCCCTGATGAATTCCCCCACAAAAAAACGTTCCGTTCTATCGCTGACCTGATCCGGTTCATATTGAAGCGGGCCTTCCGGCAAGTGTTGACCGAGATATCGGACCAGGGGGTCCAGGCTGGAACGCTGCAAGGCGCTGACCGGAAAAATGGCAGAAAACCGTGTTTCTTCCTGGCGTTCCTGCAAATAGTGGATCATCCGCTCCGAAGAAACGGCCCGATCCACCTTGTTGATCACCAGCAGGGGGCGTATCCCGGCCGGAATCTGCAGCAGAATGGCTTGATCTGCAGGGGTCCAACGCAGGGCCTCGACGACCATGACGACCTGATCCACGGTTCCCAGAGCATCGGTCACACTCCGGTTCATGGAGCGGTACAGCATTCCCTCATGCTGCTGCTGAAAACCGGGAGTATCCACAAAGATCATCTGGACTTCAGGCAGGGTCAGGATCCCTTGGACCTGAACGCGCGTAGTCTGTGCCCGACGGGAAGTAATGCTCAACTTCTGTCCTACCAACTGATTGAGAAGCGTGGATTTACCCACATTGGGGCGCCCTACCAGGGCAATGCGACCGACACGCATGATCAGGTCTCCAGTTGTTGAAGGATATTGAGGGCAGCCTGCTGTTCCGCATCGCGCCGACTCCCTCCCTCCCCCAACGCTTCCTTGCCCTGCACCTGACAACGAACCCGGAAGTGGGGGGCATGATCCGCCCCTTCGCGCGCCAGCAATTCGTAGATGGGTAGAGGGTGACGACGCGCCTGCAGCCACTCCTGAAGACGAGTTTTTCCATCTTTATCGCCACCCTGCTGAAGCGCAGCGGAATCCAGACCGGCCTGTTCCAGAAGACGGGTGATGAGCGGGATCACCGGGGTCAACCCGCCATCCTGGTAGAGCGCTCCGAAAACGGCTTCCATGGCATCTGCAAGAATGGAGGAACGCTGTCTTCCCCCACCTTGCAGTTCACCGCTGCCCAATCGGATCAGGGGAGCCAGATCGAGAAACTGAGCCATGCGATGGAGGGCTTCCCGATTGACCAGAAGCGAACGAACACGGCTCAATTCTCCTTCATTCCAATGCGGGTGACGTTCGTAGAGGACTTGGGCAGCGACCATATTGAGGATGGCATCTCCCAGAAATTCCAACCGCTCGTTATGAAGGGCAGAGTGGCTGCGATGGGTCAATGCTTGCCTGAGCAGAGCGGCATCCCGAAAAGTGTAACCCAGACGTTGTTCCAAACCTGTCGGAGAAGTCACGATGGAACGGTCCGCATCAGGGAATGGAACGCCCGATCCGGTGGAGATCCTGGAAGTTCATCCACACCAGTACAGCCTTGCCCACAATATTTTCATCCGGAACAAAGCCCCAGTAGCGACTGTCTGAACTGCGGTCACGGTTATCCCCCATCACGAAATAATGCCCCTGGGGAACCTTGCAGGTAAATCCTTCGTCTCCATACACACAAGCCGAACGGAAGGGGAAATTACGAACTTCGGCGAGAAATACGGGAACTTGTCCGTCAAGGGTAATCATTTCATGGAGATGGGTCCCCAGCCGCTCAGAGTAATGATTGAATGTCGCATAGGTCAGAGGTTGATCCACATCCCCAAAGTTCCCGTCATGGAGGGTGGGAACTTCCTGACCATTGATGATCAGACGCTTGTTGACATAGGTCACCACGTCACCCGGCAATCCCACAACCCGCTTGATATAGTTGGTGGAAGGATCCTTCGGATATTTGAAGACCATGACGTCGCCGCGTTGCGGTTGGTGCACCGGAATGAATACCCGATTGGTGATGGGCAGGCGCAAACCGTAATCAAACTTGTTGACAAGGATAAAATCGCCGATGCGTAGCGTGGGAATCATGGACCCCGAGGGAATCTTGAACGGTTCGAATAGAAAAGATCGAACCACGAATACCGCCAGAATGACAGGAAAAAAACTTTTTGAAATTTCCAACCAAGGGGCATCCTGATGAGCTTCCATTCGCCCCCCCCGGCGCCAGCGCCACCTGTCCCAACCCACCACCAGGCCCGTCAGAATGCTGGCGGACAGAAGAATTTCTGAAAACCCGGTGATCTTGAGCAAGAGGCCAAACCCGCACACGAATAAGAGCAACCATGCTCCTTGAATCAGATTGTTCAGAGCCAAACTCGAAGGGGCCTGACGCCGACGCGCCAATAAATCCCACCCCACCACAGGTACGGACAGAATGAGGCCCGCAATCCCCCAATAAAACAGATCCATCACTTATTCTCCACTTGCAGGATGGCCAGAAAGGCTTCCTGAGGAATTTCCACACTGCCGACCTGTTTCATACGCTTCTTCCCGGCTTTTTGCTTTTCCAGTAACTTTCGTTTGCGCGAAATATCGCCCCCATAGCATTTGGCCAACACATTCTTGCGCAGGGCCTTGACGTTCTCGCGCGCGATGATGTGGGCCCCGATGGTTGCCTGTACGGCCACATCGAACATTTGTCGAGGGATCAACTCGCGCATCTTGGCCACTAATTCCCGCCCACGGTACTGGCTGTTGGCCCGGTGAACCACCAGAGACAAAGCGTCCACCCGTTCCCCATTGATGAGGATATCCAGTTTGACCAGATCAGCTGCACGGAACGTCTTGAATTCATAATCCATGGAGGCATAGCCACGGCTGACGGATTTGAGTCGATCAAAAAAGTCCATGACTACCTCATTCAGAGGCAACTCGTAAGTAAGGACCACCTGCCGGCCCAAGTATTGCATGTCCACCTGAACGCCACGTTTCAGATTACACAGGGTGATCACCGGTCCCACATAGTCTTGAGGCAACAACATGGTGGCCGTGATGATGGGTTCCCGAATTTCGGCGATTTTGGAGGGATCGGGCAAACGCGCCGGGTTCTCTATTTCCATCAGGGTCCCATCCTGCAACACCACTTCATAAACCACGGTGGGTGCTGTGGTGATGAGATCCATATCATATTCGCGCTCCAATCGCTCCTGAACGATTTCCATATGGAGCAAGCCCAGATAGCCACAACGAAATCCGAATCCCAGAGCTTGTGAGGTTTCCGGTTCGAAGTGAAGCGATGAATCGTTCAAGCGAAGCTTTTCGAGTGCATCACGGAGTGCGTCGTACTGGTTTGTCTCTACCGGATAGAGGCCGGCAAACACCTGTGGCTTGATTTCTTTAAAGCCAGGCAAGGCGGTTTCTGCCGGACGCAGCGCCAGAGTGAGGGTATCTCCAACCCGCGCAGCCTGTAATTCCCGAATGCCTGCAATGACAAACCCCACCTCTCCCGCACTCAGGGATTCTCGAGACAATGATTTGGGTGTGAATACCCCGACCTGCTCACACAGATGAGTCGAGTGCGTGGACATCAGGAGTATCTTGTCGCGCGGACGCAACTTTCCTTCCATCACCCGCACCAGCATCACCACCCCGACATAATTATCAAACCAGGAGTCGATGATGAGGGCTTTGAGCGGGGCGTCCACGGAACCCTGCGGCGCAGGAATGCGCGCAATGACGGCTTCCAGCACCTCCTCCACGCCAACACCGGTCTTGGCGCTGATCTGCAGGGCATTGGTCGCCGGAATGCCGATGATGTCCTCGATTTCCGCCATCACCCGCTCGGGTTCGGCAGAGGGTAAATCGATTTTATTGAGCACTGGAAAAACTTCCACACCCTGCTCGATGGCGGTATAGCAATTAGCAACGGTCTGGGCTTCCACTCCCTGAGAGGCGTCCACCACCAGGATGGCCCCTTCACAAGCCGCCAGGGAACGCGATACTTCATAGGAAAAATCCACGTGCCCCGGAGTATCGATCAGGTTGAGGTGATAGATCTGACCGTCCTTGGCCTTGTACTCGAGTGCGGCAGTCTGGGCCTTGATCGTGATGCCGCGCTCTCGTTCCAGATCCATGCTGTCAAGGACCTGGGCCTCCATTTCACGCGCCGACAAACCACCGCACAACTGGATCAATCGGTCTGCCAGAGTGGACTTGCCGTGATCGATGTGGGCAATGATAGAAAAATTTCGAATCAATGACATCCTGCTTCCTGTGTAGACAAAAAAGGGCATCCAGCGATGCCCTTCCGGGGAAGGAGCGCTGGAGCAGCGCCCACAGACCCGCTATTCTAGCCTAAAATCCAGAATAGTCATACTGTTAGAACTCACTGCAGGAGAAGAGTGATGAATTCTGGCGGACTATCTCCCCGTTTGACGAGCAATGCCACACGCACCGGCCCCTTGAGTTTTTCCACCAACCGGTTGAATTCCCGGACTGAATGGCACTCATTGTTATTCATCGAAAGAATCTGGTCGCCCTGCTCCAACCCTACCTGCGCCGCTTCGCCTCGAACTCCCGTAATGATGACGCCCTCCTGTCCCTCTCCCGGATCCGCCACTGCCAGACCCAATCGGGCTGCCGGGCCAGCGGGGACACCCCCATGGATCGCCCTTCCGCCTTCGGCCTGAGCGATTTTTTCGGCGGGCATATTCCCCACCGATACGGACAGTGAATGCTCAGCACCCTTACGCCAGATCACTGTAGAAACTTCGGAACCGGATTTGATCGCACTGACGATGCGCGGCAGATCAGTTTGATTGCTCACCGTCTTGCCGTCGAAGCGAAGAATGATATCGCTGGGGCGAATGCCGGCCCGTTCTGCCGGAGATCCTTTCTGAACGGCCACCACCAGCGCGCCTTCGGCTTTAGGCAAACCGAAGGAGTCGGCCAGTTCCTTGGTCACTTCCTGAATGACGACCCCCAGCCAACCTCGGCTTACCTTGCCATGAAGGCGCAGTTGATCGGCAACCTGAAGGGCGACATCGATGGGAATGGCAAAAGACAATCCCATGTATCCCCCCGTCCGGCTGTATATCTGGGAATTGATGCCGATCACCTCCCCTTTCATATCAAAAAGAGGTCCCCCTGAATTACCGGGATTGATGGGCACATCTGTCTGGATGAACGGTACCAGGGTTTCCTGGGGCAGAGATCGTCCTTTGGCACTGATGATGCCCTTGGTCACGGTGCTCTCGAAACCAAAGGGAGAACCAATCGCCACCACCCACTCCCCAACCCGCGCTTTGGCAGGATCCCCGGCTTTGATAGTGGGCAAACCGGTGGCATCGATCTTGAGTAGAGCCACATCGGTCTTGGGATCGATACCGATGACTTTGGCCTTGAATTCACGTTTGTCGAGCAGTTTGACGGTCACTTCGTCTGCACCCTGGACCACATGGCCGTTGGTCAGGATGTAACCCTCCGGGCGAATAATGAAGCCGGACCCCATGGAACTGGATTCCATGCCCTGACCTTGAGGTCCCATTTCAGGCACGGGTATCCCAAAGTTACGGAAAAACTCGAGCATGGGATCGTGTTCAGGAATCCTTGAATTGGTTTCTCCTTCGGAATGTGCCTTGGTGATGGCGCTGATGTTGACCACCGTATTGGATTCATGGTCCACGATATCGGTAAAGTCAGGCAGGTTTTCAGCCTGCGCCAGTCCCGTACCCAACACCAGCAGTCCGAGCAGTAACAATCGTTTCATCAATGTGTTTCCTCCGTTATGGTCATGGATTGTCCTATGGCGGTGACAACCTCTTGAGGAATCTCACCTACCACCACGATGCGGTGCTGCCCAACCGTCCCGGAATAATAACTCAGTGCACTGGACTGGAGTCGTGCCTGAACCGGACGAAAATCTTCCCCTTGTAATGGCTTGATGAATATTGAAAATGAAGACAATCCATCAGAAAATACCAGATGTTCGAAGGGCGCTCCCGGCACCGACGCCGACTGGATGGACATCTGCAGCACTTGGCCAAAACCCGAGGGCAAAGCCGGGATGCTCCACTGATAGGACAGACGATCTACCACAGGGGGAGGGAAAAAAACTTTTTTCCAATGGTTTGACTCTGGATAAGTGGATTTCAGGAGTTCCGGCGAAGTGGAGTCACCCTCGGAAACTTCAGTGAAGAGCAATGTTTCCAGAGGTTCATGGTGTTGATCATAGGTCACCGCCTTGAGAATCAAATCCGTGTTCGCATCAGCACAAAACTCGTGATCGAAACGTTGACGGTCCCGTGCACGGAGCAAAATGCGCTGACAATCCCGTCCTGCCACACGATTCATCCCGACCCTGGAAATCTCGTAAAACCGGAGGTATTGCTCATAGGGAACTTCTATCAAAGCGGGAAAAAGACGCCGAGTGTAGCCTTTCTCGATGCGAATCTTATGTTGTACCGGATAATAGCAACGTGTTTCCTTGCCGTCTCGGATGATCTCTCGAGGACGCCCGTCCAGTACCTCGATGCGGGTCACTTCCTCTCCGTGAATATGGGTATGCACGATCCTGGACGATTCCATTTCGCTGCCGCGCTGAACCACATAGGTACCACTGTAGGATTGATCATGAGCTGCATGACTCAATTGACCGAGCAAAGAGAGAGGGTCACTGACAAACTCGGATCCTGCTTGTACCACCCCACAGACCAGCAGGCCGATGATGGGAACAATCCCTTTGCCGAATGCCTTCATGATCGAGAAACGCACCCTTCCCGCACCCACTATCGTTGAGCAATCGTTTGTGGCGTGTAATCGACAGTTTGGAACTCGGACAGCGGAGAACCCTGCCGATGCAATGCGACGAAGGTCTGAATGTCCTTGTCAGAAACGCTGTTTTCAATCAAAGCAGGCGCGCTGGGTTCTTGTTGTGCGATAACCGGGTTGGTCGGCAAACCCGGTCGGAGCAAGGCCGTAGTCAGGACCACAACAGCAATGGCAGCGGCCATGGCCAGCCAGCGTCGTTGAGTCACCCCATCCAGCGGAACGGAGCCCACGGATGATTTACCGGGCACCAGCACCGTCGGTTCATCCTTGAGGGCCTGGGCTACCCGACCATGCAGGTGTACCGGGGGCAACTGAGGATCACGCAATGTTTCACCAATCAAATGAAAAGCGTACCATGATTCCTGCAAGACTGGATCGCGGCGGCATCCCCCGAGTAACCGGGGCAACTTCTCGTCGTCCAACTCTCCATCCATGGCAGCGGACAGGCGCTCCAGTTCCATATCTTCCATTACCATCTTTTGCTCCCCAAAACCTCCAGCAAGGGTTTCAATTTATGCGAAATGGCTTCCCGGGCCCGAAATATGCGGGAACGCACCGTTCCAATCGGGCAATTCATCATGGTTGCAATGTCTTCATAGGACAGACCTTCGATTTCCCTCAAGCGAATGGCTGTTTTCAACTCCTCCGGAAGTGCTTCCATACTGTCGTTGACGGTGCGCGCCAATTCGCGGCTCAATAACTCCGCTTCCGGAGTATTCACGTCCTGAAGAAGATCATTGCCCTCATAGTATTCGGCTTCTTCCACCCCGATGGACGAGGGCATGCGACGCCCCTGATTCATGAGAAAGTTTTTTGCCGTATTGACACCGATACGGTAAAGCCAGGTATAGAAAGCCGAGTCCCCACGGAAAGAGCCCAATGCGCGGTAGGCCTTGATAAAGGCATCTTGCGTCACGTCTTCCGCCTCGGCCGGATCACGAACCAACCGTCCTATCAGGCGGAGCAACTTGCGTTGATACTTGATGACCAACAATTCAAAAGCCAGTTTATCCCCATGCTGAGCCCGTTCCACCAACTGCTGGTCAATTTCCCTTTCCGTGGCCGTGGGTACCGGAATCATGGGTTCCTGAACCTCGGGCGATCCTGTAGAGGCCTGCCCAGTCATGTGGGAAGCCAGGGATAACACGCGCGTAGACGTTTGGGGCATGGGATCATCCTTGTTGTCGTTTTCCATCCTGTCATTCATGGACCATTTCCTTCTCCTATTGGTTCCCCAAGTGTGGGTATAATTACTCCCTTTATTCCTCTGCCGTGATCCATGACCCAAAGGGACAGTCTAACGTATGACGTGGTAGTTGTGGGCGCAGGGCCGGCCGGATTGGGCTGTGCCATCCGCTTGAAGCAACTTTCCCTGAGTCAGGGCCAGGAACTCTCCGTGTGCGTCCTGGAAAAAGGCGCCGAAGTGGGCGCCCATATCCTCTCTGGTGCCGTCATGGAACCTCGTGCCCTCAGCGAACTCTTTCCCGACTGGAAACAACGCGGCGCCCCTCTGATCACCGCCGTCACGGAAGACCAATTTTTATTCCTGACCCAACATCGTGCCTGGCGTCTTCCCACTCCGCCACAACTCCACAATGCGGGTAACTACATCGTCAGTTTGGGGGAGGTATGCAAATGGCTGGCCCTTCAAGCCGAAGCCTTGGGCGTGGAAATCTACCCCGGATTTGCAGCCACTGACGTGTTGCTGGGAGCCGAGGGAGAAGTTCAGGGGATATTGACGGGTGATGTGGGACGCTTCAAGGATGGTCAACCCGGCCCCCGCTTTCAACCCGGAATGGAGTTGCGAGCTCGACAAACCGTGATTGCAGAGGGGTGCCGAGGGTCTCTGGCTCGCCAGTTGAATGAACGCTTTTCCCTATCTGCAAACTCTCAACCCCAAACCTATGGTCTGGGGCTCAAGGAAATCTGGGAAGTGGACTCTCCTTCATACCGTCCCGGGCAGGTCACCCATACGGTTGGTTGGCCCCTCGATGCGAATACCTACGGCGGGTCCTGGGTCTATCACCTGGATGAACACCGGGTATCCGTCGGATTCGTGGTGGGGCTGGATTATACAAACCCTTACCTCAGTCCCTTCGAGGAATTCCAGCGTTTCAAAACCCACCCTGCCCTGAGCGCCTTGTTTGCAGGGGGGCGGCGGATTGCTTATGGGGCCCGCGCCCTGAATGAAGGAGGTTGGCAGTCCATTCCCCGGCTCAGTTTCCCGGGCGGCATTCTGATCGGAGACAGTGCGGGGTTTCTCAACGTCGGCAAGATCAAAGGCAGTCACACGGCCCTCAAATCAGGCATGATCGCTGCAGAGTCCCTGTACGCACATCTGAATGCTACCGCGCAAGTGTCGGAATGCACCCTTTATGAACCGGCCTTGCGCACCTCCTGGGTCGGTCAGGAACTGCAAGCCGTACGCAACCTGCGTCCCGGTTTTCGCTGGGGACTGATTCCCGGCTTACTCCATGCGGCGCTGGATACCTGGCTTTGGCGAGGCCGTGCCCCCTGGACACTTGCTCATGCCCATGCCGACCATCAGACCCTCCGCCCTGCCAATCTCTGCACGCCGATCGCTTATCCCAAACCCGATGGAAAACTGACCTTTGATCGGCTCTCTTCGGTATTTCTGGCGCAAACCACCCATGAAGAAACCCAGCCAGATCACCTGATCCTGGCTGACCCAAAAATGGCCCTCACCGTCAACTGGGAGATCTATCGCTCGCCGGAAACCCGCTATTGCCCTGCTGGGGTTTACGAGATCATAAACTCGAATACCCCGGAACGACACCTGAAAATCAATGCGGCCAACTGTATCCACTGCAAGACCTGCGATATCAAAGACCCCCAGCAGAATATCCGCTGGGTTCCTCCGGAAGGAGGAAGCGGTCCCCAATACTCCAACCTTTAGGACAAGCGTGCAGTGACCACGCCCAAGGTGATCGCTGCGCCGGTACTGGCTGCCTCTTCGGCCGCCCGTACCTCCTCCAAGGCGGCATCGACGAAAGTCTGGTCCTTGATGGCAGGCACGTTGATCTGAACATTGAGAATGGCGCTGCGCAGAGCAGCCAGCAGCGCATGAACCGCCACCCCACTGTCACTGAGAACATTGCGATGTCCCTGCTCGGCCGAGCGGTGCGCCACAGCAAGACCATGCAAACAGGCACGAATACAGGACAGAGGCACTTCCGTCGCATTCTGATACCCTTGCTGAATGATGGCTGCACGACGATCGATGGCCTCCATACTATCCTTGGGTAATTTGAAAGCGCTCATCAGCCCATCAAAAGCCACGGCATCGGCGCTGATCATGGCAGTGAATTCCTGACGCAATGCTTCAGCCTCCATGATTTGCCGTTCCATTTCCGGAATCAGCGTGTCCTGTCCTTTTTTGCCCGCTGTGACGCGGGCCACCATGGCAATCAGGCTGGCGCCCATGGCGCCCATCAAGGCCGCAGCCCCTCCTCCCCCAGGAGTCGGTGTTGCACTGGCCAGTTCTTCCAAAAAATCTGCAATGGGTTGAGTCGTCATCGTTACTCCTGAAATTGGTACTTCCCGCTCATGCGAGAAACAAAGGTTCTTAAAGAGGAGCGGCCACCAAGGTACAGGCCCGCTCGAAAATCGCTTCTGCATCCAGCACCAGATCGTTGCTGTCGAACAAGCGTCCGATGCATTCCCGATGCAGGGTCAATTTTAGGGCTCCGAAGCCCAGGGGACCAAAACAGAGGACTCCATGGCGCAGAGTGGCCCGGTCTGTCATATCGATCCCGCCAATGCCCACAGGTGGAGAAGCATTGGCATCGGCGATCAGTTCCAGCCCGGTTGTCTGCGCCCACTGGTTTTCCTCCAGCATGGTCACGCCGGAGGCCCCAGTAGAAACCACGATTTCCTTGCCTTGAATACACTGCCCGCGACTTTCCAGATCGGGAGCAGCTGCAGCAGTGAGCCTCGATCCAAAACGTCGGTTGAGGTAGGCACAAACTTGCTGAGTCCGTTCCAGTTGACGGCCCGTCACGGTCACCTCGGCCCCTGCTCGACCCAGCATGATGGCAACCCGTTGTCCCACCGGCCCGGTGCCCCCAAGCACGATCGCCTGTTTGCCCACGACCGAACGCCCTTGAGTCAGCCAGGCCACACAAGCCGCTGCCGTCGTATTGGCGCCATTACTGTCGAGCATCAGGGAAACCCGAAACTTGCCGAAGAATTTGTTCTGGATAGCCGCCAGGAGAGATTCGCCAGCCACCAGATCACTCCCGCCCACGAATATGGCCGTATTTTTTTTATCCTTGGGCGCACGGGTAAAAATGGCCCCTTCCACCAGGGGACCGACATTGTTGGGAGTGATTCCGCCGTAGGGAATTACCTGATCGGCACCGCCGTCATGAGCAACCACGTTGTCGAAAATGGACGGCAGGAGGTCCGTATCCAACTGATAAAGCAATTTTTTCATCATATTCCTCAATGTATTACCGTTCCATCCCCCGCCATGGAGGAACGCAGGGACTCAAGCAGATCTCCGGGAGCTTCGATTTGACGGGCCAGTACCAAGGCCTGGGGCAAGACATGAGCCGCGTGAAATGATACGACATTCTGCTTCTGTTGATAGAATTCGGCGGTCAATCCCCCTCTGCCCTGTGCGGCAACCCATGCACTACGTGCCATCCACCAGGCACTCACACAGAGACTGAGCAGATGCAGATAGGGGACCGCCACGCCCAGTCCCCAACGGGGATCCGCTGCGCCCTGACGCAGCAGTCGTTCGGTAGCCTGTACCGTCAATTTCAGTACTTCTGCCAGTGCCTGGATCACCGCTGTTCCGATCCTCTCACCCTCTTGAAACTCTTTCAGGGTCGCAGAAATTTCTTCGAGGAGTTCGCGCACAGCCAACCCCTGGTCACGCCAAAGTTTGCGCCCCACCAGATCATTGGCCTGAATCCCCGTCGTGCCTTCGTAGATGGTAGTGATTCGGGCGTCGCGGTAATGCTGGGCGGCCCCCGTCTCCTCGATGAAACCCATGCCGCCAAAAACCTGCAGGGCCACATTGCTGGCCCAGACGCCCAGTTCCGTACAATGCCCTTTCACCAGGGGAGTCAACAGGTCCGAGCGGCGTTGTGCCCAGGCCTTGCGCTGAGGATCGGTTTCAAAGTGCGCCCGGTCGATCATCCAGCCCGCATAATAGGCCAGGGTGCGCCCTGCCTGCAGACGCGCATCCATGTCCACCAGCATGCGCAGTACGTCGGGATGATGGACGATGGGCCGAAGTTGGCTTTCCCCCGCCGGCACGCCTTGAATACGCGTGCGTGCGTACTCCAGCGCCCCCTGATAAGCCCGTTCGCCAATAGCCAAACCCTGCACGCCCACGGAAAAACGCGCCGCATTCATCATGACGAACATCAACTCCAGACCACGATGGGGTTCTCCCAGCAACTCTCCCCAGGCACCTCCTTCATCCCCATAACTGAGCATGCAGGTGGGACTGCCATGAATTCCCAGTTTATGCTCGAGGGAAACGGTACGCACCTGGTTGGGCACGGCAAGGTTTCCCTGGTCATTCAGGAGAACCTTGGGCACGATGAAAAGTGACAGGCCACGCACCCCGGCAGGCGCATCGGGAAGACGGGCCAGAACCAGATGAATGATGTTCTCCGTCCAATCCTGATCACCGTAGGTGATGAAAATTTTTTGTCCGGTGATGCGATAGGTCCCATCCTCTGCAGGCACGGCACGAGTACGCAGGGCCCCCAGATCCGAGCCCGCCTGGGGTTCGGTGAGGTTCATGGTCCCCATCCATGTTCCCGTGATCAGATTAGGCAGATAGCGTGCTTTCTGGGCCGCCGTTCCCGCATAGTCGATGGCTTCCACGGCCCCTCGGGTCAGCAAAGGCCCCAGAGTGAAGGCCATGTTGGCCCCATGCCACATCTCTTCCAGAGGTGCGGCGAAAATGGAGGGTAGACCCTGTCCGCCAAAATCCGCAGGGGCCGTCAGACCGTTCCAGCCTCCCGCCAGAAATTGCTCGTAGGCCGCTTTGAATCCCCGTGGCGTGACAACGTTTCCTCCCTCGAGACGGGCGGGCTCGTGATCGCCCACAGAATTCAGGGGCACCAACACTTCCCGGGTCAGGCGCGCTGATTCTGCCAGCACGGCATCGAACAATGCGGCTTCCGCTCCTTCTCCGCCCGGAAGGGCCGCCAAGGGTTCGAGTCCCAACAATTCCTTGACCACGAAGGCCATGTCATCCAGCGGGGGAATATAATTCACGTCGGTTCTCCTCAATTTAGAAATGTTCTTCTTCCCCAAGCAGGCGCCATTGTCCCAGAGGCAATGCGCCCAGGCGCACGTTTCCGATCCGTACCCGCTTCAGTCCGGTGACACGCAACCCCACCAATTCACACATGCGCCGAATCTGGCGTTTGCGTCCTTCCTTCAGGATGAAACGCAACTGATCAGGATTCTGCCAATCGACCTGTGCCGGACGTAAGGCCCGACCATCGAGGGACAACCCATGATTGAGGAGTTTCAATCCCTGGGAAGGCAAACGCCCCGACACGCGCACCAGGTATTCCTTTTCCACCGTGGAATCTGCCCCGATGAGGGTCCGAGCCACACGACCATCCCCGGTCAGAACCAACAACCCCGTGGAATCGATGTCCAATCTTCCGGCCGGAGCCAGACCACGGATCAGCGCCGGAGTCCAAGCGCCCGTTGCCGCATCTTCACTCCAGCGATTTTCGGCAGTCACCAGTTGCACCGCCGGACGATACCCATCCTCCGCCTGTCCCGACACCACCCCGACGGGTTTGTTCAAAAGCACCGTCGCCCATTGCCGCTGCGCGCGTCGTGCCGCAGGCGCCACGGTCAGGATCTGGTCGGGAGTCATTTTTGTGCCCAACTCCATGATCTTTTTTCCATCCAGAAGCACCCAGCCCTGAAGGATCCATTGATCGGCTTCACGCCGTGAACACAGACCGCGTGCCGCCATCACCTTGGAAATGCGTTCCAAACCCCTGTCCTCTGCTCCGCTCATGGATGTTCCGTTGTCACGAAAAAAGTCCCTGCGTCATTCAGACCCTCATGAATGGGCAGATCATGAGGCTCCCGTGGAACCTCATCCACGCACTGTTCGCGAAAAGCCATGGCCAGGCGCCAAGCGCGGGGAGCCTTGGACAACAGGCGGTCATAATACCCGCCCCCATAACCCAGGCGCCCCCCCTGCACATCAAAGAGCAGGCCGGGGACCAGAATGAAATCGAGGGTCTCCGGACGCACGGGGTCACAGAGATGCGGAAGAGGTTCCCGTAGCCCCCAGAGACCAGGAGGACCCAGTTCGGTGTCGAGATCCCGTACCCGATAGAGTGCCAAAGTATCCCGCTCGATACGGGGCAATACCAGGGATCGTCCCTGTTTGAGGGTCGCGCGCAAGAGCGGCCAGGTATTCGGTTCCGAACCCATGGACCCATACAACAGGAGTACCCGAGCCGCCTGGAAGCGCGGATGATCGTGAAGCAGGCGATGCAGGTCGAAACTGCGTCGTTCGCGCTGGGCAGGTGGAATTTGAGCGCGTTGCTGTAATGCCCAATGGCGCAGGGATTTCTTGTCGACATGCAAAGGGGGGGAAGTATCCATGACCGTGTCCAGAACATTGATTCAGAGTGCGGTACAATGCCGCGTCATTTTTCGATCAGATTATGAAGGATAATTCCATGACCCGAGAAAATATTTCCAGTGGTTCCACCTGGGAACCCATCATTGGCTATTCCCGTGCCGTCAAGGTAGGCGCTCAAGTATTCGTTTCCGGCACGACCGGGACCGGTACCGATGGTCGCCTGGTGGGACTCAATGATCCCGAGGCCCAGACCTTGCAGGCGCTGGCCAACTTGGAGCAGGCCTTGAAACGGGCCGGGGCTGAATTGACCCATGTGGTCCGCACGCGCATTTTCGTCACCCAGATCGATCAATGGGAAAAAATTGCCCGTGCCCATGGCCAGTACTTTGGTGAAATTCGCCCTGCCACCACCCTGGTGGAAGTCAAGCGCCTGATCGACCCCGAAATGCTGGTGGAAATCGAAGCCGACGCCATCATCCTGCACGCCTGAGTTTTGGCCAGTCAGCACCCTGGATTTCCTGCAAGCGACTGACGGTGCGCAGGAAGTCACCGCTTTTCATGCCGGCGGGATACAGTTCAGTGGGCGGCAGCGCGGCCGACACCATCATCTTCATGCCCTTGTCATAGCATACGTCCACCAACCAGACCAGACGCTGGGCAGCATCGCGCATATTATCCGTCAGGAGGGGAACATCGGACAGATACAGGGTATCGAAATCTGCAGCCAATTCCAGATAATCCCGTTGTGACCGTGCAGAGCCGCAGAGTACGTCAAACTCGAACCAGACCGTACGTCCGCAGACTCCCCGCACCGGGACGATACGCTCCATGAGGAGCAGACAGGCACGCGCCTCGGGATGCGGGCAACTCTGCCGGAAATCTGCTTCGAAACGGCTGCGTGTCGCGACATCCAAAGGGTACAGGTAGTGGGGTGAGGTTCCTGCCTCATCCTGACGATGGTCTTGATTTCCCTCCAGTTCGATCACATCGAGACGGTCCCGAATCAGGGCAATGGTGGGGAAAAAACGCTCCCGTTGCAATCCGTTGGAATACAGGTCTTCAGGGGCATGGTTCGACGTCAGGACCAGTACGGCCCCCCATTCGATCAGCGTTTCCAGCAGACGTTGCAGGATCATGGCATCGGCAATGTCACTGACCTGGAACTCATCGAAGCAAAGGATCCGGGTTTCCACGACCCACTCCGCTGCCACCCTCTGGAGCGGTTCCTCCTGTCCTTGCAACTGGTTGAGTCGCTCATGCACCTGTGCCATGAATTCATGGAAGTGCAGCCTTTTCTTGCGTTGATAGGGCAAGGTGGAAAAAAAAGCATCCACAAGAACGGTCTTACCTCGTCCCACGGCCCCATACAGGTAGATTCCGCGCGGCGGACGTCGGTTTCCGAAGGTGCGGGCCAGCAAGGTCTGGCGATACTCCTTGAATTCCACCAGGGCATCGTGTAAGGCCTGCAACTTTTCCACCACCGGCCATTGGAGCGTATCGGCCCGATAATCGGGTCGGGCCCGAAATGATTGATACCATTGCAATGGACCGGGCACAGGAAGACTCACAGATTGAGCGTGCGCCCGTCCACGCCCAGACAGGCTTCGCGCAGAGCTTCACTGAGTGAGGGATGGGCATGGACGATGCGCGCCAGATCTTCGCTGGAGGCCTGGAATTCAAGAGCCACCACTGCCTCGGCGATCAATTCTGAAGCTTCGGGGCCCAGGATATGAACGCCCAGAATACGATCCGTGGCGGCGCAGGCAATGACTTTGACCAAGCCTAGGGGTGCGCCCCGTGCTTTGGCGCGGCCATTGGCCTGAAAAGGAAAACGCCCGATCCGCACAGCCCTACCTTCTGCCCGGGCGGCTTCCTCGGTCAATCCGACCCAGGCCAATTCGGGTTCGGTATAGATGACCGCAGGGATATGAGCCAAATTCACCTCGGGCAACTGACCTGCCAAACGCTCGGCCACGGCCACCCCCTCTTCCTCTGCTTTATGGGCCAACATGGGGCCACGCACCACATCTCCAATTGCCCACACGCCCGCCACCGGCGTACGGCAGTGGGCATCCACAGGAATACACCCTTGCGCATCGGGGACCAAACCCACCCGTTCCAATTCCAGTTTCGTGGTGTTGGGACAACGCCCCAGCGCGAGTATCAGCACATCGGCGTCGAGCGTCAGGAGTTCCCCTCCGCGCGTATATCTAAGTTTTATGGATTCTGCTGTTTTTTCAACCGATTCCAGATGTATTCCCAACTCGATTCTGAGGCCTGGAGACTGGGTCAATATTTTCAGGGTCTGTTGTGCCACTTCCTGGTCTGCAGTCGGTAAAAAAGTATCCCGAGTTTCCAGCAGAGTGACCGAACTGCCCAGACGTTGCCACACGCTGCCCAATTCAAGTCCGATGACTCCCGCCCCCACGATCACCAACTGGCGGGGAACCGTGGTCAATGCCAAGCCGCCCGTGCTGTCAAGGATCCGTTCCTGGTCAAAGGGCACACCCTCCAGGGCCCGGGGAACCGAGCCAGTCGCAATGATCACCTGAGGAGCGGCGATGTCTTCCGTTTCCTGACCCTTGCGTTGAACGGTCAGATGGATCTGATTCCCTTCTTTTCCTTTGAAACTGGCACATCCCGGTATAAAAGACACCTCATTTTTTTTGAAGAGATAGCCAACTCCGGTAGTCAACTGCCGTACGATCTTTTCCTTACGTGCCTGCATGCGCGCCACATCCAGTTGGACCGGACCCGTATCGATGCCATGTCCCGCAGCTTCCTGGGTGATCCGGGCATACAAGGCAGAGGATTCCAGCAATGCTTTGGAGGGAATGCACCCGACATTCAAACAGGTTCCGCCCGGACTGGGACGCTGTTGCGCATCTACCCTCTCATCGACGCAGGCAACCCGCAAACCCAGTTGGGCTGCCCGCAAGGCTGCCATATAGCCTCCAGGTCCTGCACCAATAACCACCAAATCAAATGATTGCATGATATATTTAATATTTTTTATAGATCAAGAAGCCAACGCGTCGGGTCTTCCAATCCCTCCTTCATGGCCACCAGCCCCAAAACCGCCTCACGACCATCGATGAGTCGATGGTCGTAGGACAGGGCGAGGTAATTCATGGGGCGAATCACGATTTCCCCCTCCACCACCACGGGCCGGTCGCGCGTAGCATGAACGCCCAGAATCGCGGACTGGGGAGGATTGAGAATGGGCGTGGAGAGCATGGAACCGAAGACCCCTCCGTTGGTAATGGAAAAGGTTCCGCCTGACAATTCTTCCAATGCAATATGCCCGGCATCGGCACGTTGGGAGAAATCTGCGATCTGACGTTCGATATCGGCCATGCTCAGGCATTGAGCATCGCGCAGGATAGGGACCAGTAGGCCCCGTTTGCTGCCGATGGCTACCCCGATATCGATGAACTCGGGCGTCACCCAATCCTCACCTTCGATGCGCGCATTGAGCACCGGATAGCGCTGAAGTGCAGAAACGACCGCCTTGACAAAAAAGGACATGAGGCCCAGACGAATCCCATGCTTCTTTTCAAAAGAGTCCTTGTGGCGTTGACGCAAGGCCAGAACTGCCGACATATCCACTTCGTTGAAAGTGGTCAGAGTGGCCGTGCCCGACTGTGACGCCATGAGGCGCTCGGCCACCCGCCGGCGCAGGGGAGAGAGTGGGGTTCTGCGCTCCTGACGCGGCTTTTCGGGCAAAAGCTCCGGAATCGTTTCCACAGAGGAGGGGGGAACCCGTTCAGGGGATGGTGGAACGTTGATGACGTCTTCCTTCAAAATACGCCCACCCCGTCCGCTGCCCCCTTCCGCAAGCGGCGCGCGTCCCTGTTCCCGCAAAATTTTACCGGCCGCCGGCATGGTCCGCACAGGGACATCGGGCACAATCGGGGGAGAGGAAGGCATTTCCGCCTGACTCTCTTCCATGAGTGCCAGAACATCGTGGGACTGAACCTTATCCCCCACCTCCTTGAGAATACGCTGGAGCACGCCCGCGTGCGGTGCCGGAACTTCCAGCACGACCTTGTCGGTTTCGATATCCACCAGTTTTTGATCCCGTTGCACCAGCGCCCCCTCGGTCACATGCCAGACAAGAATGGTGGCTTCCGTGATGGATTCAGCCAGGGGGGGGACTTTGATTTCCAGGGACATGGTCACACCTCTATGGTCACAGTGTCAGGGCAGCCTCGAGGAATGCCCGGCGTTGTTCTTCGTGTAGGTTGAGATAGCCCACGGCAGGCGCAGCCGATGAGGGACGTAAAGCATAACTCAAATGCTGATCCTGGCGCAGGTGGCGCACCAGATAATGCTGGATACGATGCCAGGCTCCCTGATTGCCCGGTTCTTCCTGACACCAGAGTACAGAGTGGGCAGCGGGATAGCGGGCGAGCTGGGCAGCGAATTCCTCATGAGGAAAGGGATAGAGTTGTTCCAGACGCAACACGGCGATGTTCTCTATGTTCCGTTGTGCGCGTTCCGCCACCAGATCGTAATAAACTTTTCCGGAACATACCACGATCCGTTGTACAAGCGCAGGATCGATGGTCCCCCTCACCTCGGCGAGAATGGGCTGAAACCCGCCCGTCGTGAATTCTTCCAGGGGACTACTGGCCTCTTTGCGGCGCAACAGGCTTTTAGGGGTGATGACGATGAGGGGTTTGCGCAAAGGGCGCAGCATCTGACGCCGCAACAGGTGAAAGATCTGGGCTGCCGTACTGGGAATGCACACCTGAAGATTGTAATCGGCACAGAGTTGCAAGTAGCGCTCCACCCGCGCCGAAGAGTGTTCCGGGCCTTGCCCTTCATAGCCATGGGGCAACAACAGGGTCAGGCCACAGAGTCGCCCCCATTTGGCCTCGGCCGAACTGATGAATTGGTCAATGACCACCTGGGCGCCATTGGCAAAATCGCCAAACTGGGCTTCCCAAAGCACGAGGTAACGAGGCTGAGCCGAAGCATAACCATATTCAAACCCCAGCACGGCTTCTTCCGAAAGAATGGAATCGATCACCGTAAAGGGCGCCTGGGTAGGGCTGACATGCTGCAAGGGAATATGGATGCCCGCATCCCAACGCTGCCGGTTCTGGTCATGCCAGACAGCATGGCGGTGGGAAAAGGTTCCGCGCCCACAATCCTGCCCCGACAGGCGTACCCCATAGCCCTCCTCCACCAGAGAGGCATAGGCCAGGGACTCGCCCATCCCCCAATCCACCGCCAGCGTTCCTTCACCCATCTGACGCCGATGATCCACCACCTTACGCACCGTGGAATGCAATTCGAATCCTTCCGGAATCTGGGTCAGACGTTCGGTCAGTTGGGTCAGTCGGTTGCGCGTCATCCGGGTATCCACTGGCGTACGCCAATCGGTCTGGCGATACGGTGTCCATTGGGCCGCATGAGCATAAGGGAGTTTGGGAGAAGGTCGAACGATGGATTCAGGCAATTCACCTCGATCGAGGGCGGCCCGATAGTCTTCGATCATCGCATCCGCTTCTTCCTGGGTCAGGCGAGCGGTCTGGATCAGTTGTGCTGCATAGCGCTGGCGCGTGGTGGGCAATGCCTGTATTTTTCGGTACATCCAGGGCTGCGTCACCATCGGTTCATCCTGCTCGTTATGACCGAGACGGCGATAGCAGACGATGTCCACCATTACATCGCGATGGAAGGTGGTGCGATAGTCCAGAGCCACCCGCAGCATGCGCAACACGGCTTCAGGGTCATCTCCATTGACGTGGAAGACCGGGGTTTCCGTCATTTTTGCCAGATCTGTGCAATAGGTGCTGGAACGGGTATCGCGCGGGTCCGAGGTCGTGAATCCGATCTGATTGTTGATGACGATGTGAAGCGTCCCTCCCGTGCTGAACCCCCGGGTTTGAGACAAGGCCAACGTTTCCATGACCACTCCCTGACCGGACAGGGCGGCATCGCCGTGAATCAGGACAGGGAGAACCCATTGCCCCTTCGTATCTCCCCGGCGATCCTGACGCGCCCGTACGGACCCTTCCACCACCGGATTCACGACTTCCAGATGCGACGGATTGAAAGCCAGCGTGACATGCACCGAACCCGCCGGTGTTTCCACGTCGGAAGAGAAACCCTGATGGTATTTCACATCTCCCGAGGTCAAGCCAGTCTCATGCATCCCTTCAAATTCGAGAAACAGGTCGCGCGGCAATCGTCCCAAACAGTTGACCAGCACATTGAGACGTCCGCGATGGGCCATGCCGATGACAATTTCTTCGATCCCTTTAGCACGCCCCTCATGGATCAGGGAATTGAGACAGGGAATGAGCGATTCTCCACCTTCCAGAGAAAACCGTTTCTGTCCCACGAAACGGGTATGCAAATAGCGCTCCAGAGTTTCTGCCGCACTCAGATGAGCCAGCACCGCACGTTGGGCCCGAGGGTCCGGCGTTTCGGAAGAATTTTCCATGCGCTGCTGAATCCAGCGCTTCTGTGCCGTATCCGTCAGATACATATACTCCACGCCTACGGTCCCACAATAGGTTCGTTTCAGACGGTTCAGAATATCACTCAGCGACGCCTGGGGTGGCCCCACCAATGATCCGGTTTCAAAAGACGTAAACTCATCGATGTCGGCCAGTCCATGGTAGTCCAGGGTCAGTTCCGGAACTTCAGGCAAGGGATGGCGTTCGAGAGGATCAAGGTGCGCAACCCGATGTCCCAAAAAGCGGTAGGCATTGATGAGGCGCAACACTGCCACCTGTCCCCCCGGCAACCCTTTCTCGCGCCGAGGACCTGAAGTACCCTGCTCCAGTGCCAAGAAATACGCTTGCCAGTGTGCATCCACCTGTTCTGGCGTTTGCTGCCACAGAGCGTATTGAGATTCGATCCATGACCGCGCCGTACCCTCTTCCTCACTCTGGCTCATGCTCTTATCCCCCACAGTGGCTCAATGATCCCGTGCTTCGAGCGGAAGCCAGTCGCGCTGCACAGGCCCAACGTACAGTTGACGGGGACGCCCGATCTTCTGCTGGGGATCGCTGATCATTTCATTCCACTGGGTGATCCAGCCCACCGTTCGGCCCATGGCAAAGACCGCCGTAAACATGCTGGTGGGGATGCCCAGTGCCCGGAGGACGATACCGGAGTAAAAGTCCACATTGGGATAAAGTTTCTTGGTGATGAAATATTCATCTTCCAGGGCAATTCGCTCCAATTCCAGGGCCAGTTTGAACAGGGGGTCGTTATGCAGGCCCAACTCTGCCAACACTTCATGACAGGTCCGACGCATCACCCCGGCACGCGGATCCATGTGTTTGTAGATTCGATGACCAAAGCCCATGAGCCGGAATGAATCATTTCTGTCCTTGGCACGGGCAATGTATTTTCCGACTTGGGAAACATCGCCGATCTCTTCCAGTTGTTTCAGGACGGCTTCGTTCGCTCCCCCGTGCGCAGGTCCCCACAGGGCCGCAATGCCCGCAGCGATACAGGCAAAGGGGTTGGCGCCACTGGATCCTGCCAGACGAACGGTAGAGGTGGAAGCATTCTGTTCATGGTCGGCATGGAGCGTCAGAATACGATCGAAAGCTTTCACCAACACCGGATTGGGCACATATTCCTCACAGGGGGTAGCAAACATCATGTACAGAAAGTTGGCCGCATAACTCAAATCGTTACGCGGATACATGAAGGGCAATCCCTTGTTGTAACGGTAGCACATGGCGGCAATGGTGGGGACCTTGGCCAGCAGGCGCGTGGCCGAAAGGGCCCGGTGTTCTGCATTGGTGATCTTGAGGGCATCGTAATAGAAGGCGGAGAGTGCTCCCACGACCCCCACCATCACGGCCATGGGATGAGCATCGCGACGAAACCCCTTGAAAAAATTATGTAATTGGTCGTGGACCATGGTGTGACGACGAATGCTGGTCTCAAAGATCTTCTTTTCCTGTGCGGTGGGCAATTCGCCATTCAGCAACAGGTAGCAGACTTCCATGAAATCGGAATGTTCCGCCAACTGTTCGATGGGATAGCCGCGGTAATACAACAGACCCGCATCGCCATCGATGAAGGTGATGGCCGACTGACAACTGGCCGTAGCCAAAAATCCGGGGTCATAGGTGAACAGGCCGAGTTGCTGAGCCAAGGTTCGAATATCGATCACCGCAGGTCCGAGAGCGCTGGCATAAACGGGCAATTCGACCTGTTTATCCTCATAGGTCAATAATATTTTTCCTTGTTCATTCATTATGTTCTCCAGCATTATTAATATATTTAATCAGGTATCGACAATCATTTTGAGCAGGGACTTCCATTCAGGTTCACAAGGGATTTTGCCCAGCACCCGATCGAGCAAACCGTTGTCATCCAATTGCAATACTTCGGCGTAGCGGACCAACTCGTCCGCTGTCAGCGTTGCCAAGTGGCGTTCCAGAAAACGCTGCAACAACAGATCCATTTCGAGCAGACCGCGTCGACTGCGCCAGCGCAGGCGTTCGAGCATACGCTCCGAAGAAGGGAGCCCCGGTTGCTGGATCAGGGACATCTCATACCATCCGTTTGACCATCATTCCCTTGATCTTGCCGATGGCTGCCGTGGGATTGAGTCCCTTGGGACAGACATCGACGCAATTCATGATGGTATGGCACCGAAAAAGCCGATAGGGATCATCCAGATCATCCAGGCGTTCACGGGTGGCCTCGTCGCGCGTGTCCGCAATGAATCGATAGGCCTGCAGAAGAGCGGCAGGACCCAGAAACTTGTCCGGGTTCCACCAGAAAGAAGGACAGGAAGCGCTGCAACAGGCACAGAGGATGCATTCGTACAGGCCGTCCAGTTCCTCACGATCCCCGGGAGATTGAAGACGCTCCTTCCGGGGCGGGGGTGAGGTGGTTTCCAGATAGGGTTTGACCGAATGGTATTGCTTGAAAAATTGATCCATGTCCACGATCAGATCTCGTATCACCGGGAGCCCTGGGAGCGGACGCAAAACCACCGGCTCCGTCAGACCCTTGAGCGGGGTAATACAGGCCAGACCATTGCGTCCATTGATGTTCATACCATCGGAACCACACACACCCTCGCGACAGGACTTGCGCAGCCCCAGCGAATCATCCTGAACTTTGATGCGCAGTATGGCATCCAGCAACATGCGGTCCGTCGACTGCAGGGCGACTTCATAATCCTGCATGTAAGGACGCTCGTCCTTTTCCGGGTTATAACGATAAATGCTGAATTTCATGACAGGCCCTCAAACTCAAGACTTAGTAAACCCGCACTTTGGGTTCAAAGGATTCCACCGTCAGGGGTTGCAGATTGACGGGTTTGTAGGCCATCCGACTGCCTTCCTGATACCACAGACTGTGCTTCAGCCACTGCCGGTCATCCCGCTCCGGGTAATCCTCGCGCGCATGAGCCCCCCGGCTTTCTTCACGGGCGGCAGCCGATACCAGAGTGGCTTCAGCCACGATCATCAGGTTCTGCAATTCCAGTGCCTCCACCCGCGCCGTATTGAATACCCGGCTTTTGTCTCCAATGCGCAAATGACGTGCCCGTTCAGCCAGCGCACGAATTTTTGACACCCCTTCCTGAAGGAGTTCCCCTGTTCGAAAGACACTGGCATGGTGCTGAACCAGCCGGCGCATTTCCGCTCCCAACACGGCCACGGATTCCCCGGTTTCAGGGCTTTCCAGATCAGCCAGACGAGCCAGCGCCGGTTCTTCGGCCCCGCGCGGCAGATCCCGCGCTTCGGGACGGGTTTTGAGCCAGGCGCTGACATGATCTCCGGCAGATTTACCAAATACCAACAAGTCCAGGAGGGAATTGGTTCCCAGTCGATTGGCTCCATGCACGGACACGCAGGCACATTCTCCGATGGCATAGAGCCCCGGGACGGGTTCAGCCATTTTCTGCCCACGGGGTACCACCACCTGCCCGTAGTAGTTGGTGGGAATCCCCCCCATCTGATAGTGGCAGGTAGGAAGGACGGGAATCGGCTCACGAACCGGATCCACCGAGGCAAACTTGAGCGCAATTTCACGAATCCCTGGCAAACGTTTGTGAATGACTTCTTCGCCCAGATGGTCCAATTTCAGCAGGACATGGTCTTTTTCCGGGCCTACCCCCCGTCCTTCCTTGATTTCCCGATCCATGGCACGGGAAATCACATCTCGACTGGCCAGATCCTTCATGTTGGGCGCATATCGTTCCATAAAACGCTCTCCCAGGGAATTCAGCAAGATACCGCCCTCACCGCGCACCCCCTCCGTAATCAGGATGCCAGCGCCTGCCACCCCGGTGGGATGAAACTGCCAGAACTCCATATCTTCCAGCGGGATCCCGGCCCTTGCCGCCATCCCCAGGCCATCCCCGGTATTGATGTAGGCATTGGTACTGGATTGATAAATCCGTCCCGCCCCCCCGGTCGCCAGAATGACGGCCTTCGACTGGAAAAGGACGACCTCGCCGGTTTCCATTTCAAGTGCCACCAGTCCAACCACTGCCCCTTCCCTATCCCGAATCAGATCGATCGCCATCCATTCCACGAAAAATTGGCATTGTTCGCGAATATTTCGTTGATACAGCGTATGCAGTAAGGCATGTCCCGTTCGATCGGCCGCGGCACAGGCGCGTTGGACCGGGCTCTGCCCAAAATTCTGGGTATGGCCGCCAAAGGGGCGTTGATAAATAGTGCCGTCAGGATTTCGATCGAAGGGCATGCCAAAATGTTCCAACTCATAGACCAGTTCCGGTGCCTTGCGACACATGAACTCGATGGCATCCTGGTCGCCCAGATAATCCGACCCCTTGATGGTGTCGTACATATGCCAAAGCCAGTGGTCTTCCTGCATGTTTCCCAGGGACGCACTGACCCCGCCCTGGGCCGCCACGGTATGGGAGCGGGTCGGAAAGACCTTGGAAAAGACGGCCACGGTATGTCCCGCTTCCGAAAGTTGGAGCGCCGCCCGCAACCCGGATCCTCCTCCGCCCACGATGACTACATCGAAATCCTGTTTATTCAACCCCATGTTCAACCCCATAAAATCTCGGCGGACCACAGTACCTCCGCCAGTAAGGTCACAATCACCCCCACCTGCAGGGTCAAACGCAGCCCGACGGACTGGATGTAGTCCATGAAAATATCCCGCAAACCGATCCAGGCATGCCAACACAGGGCCAGAATGAACAGAAAGGTGGCTATCCGCACGGGACGTTCGTGCAACAGGGCCGCCCACCCAGGGCGGTCCGCCGGATGCGCCAGAACCACCCACAAAAGCGCCATGAGGGTATACCCCCCCATGATCACTGCAGTGATTCGTTGCGCCAACCAGTCCCTGAGGCCATAATGGGCCCCTACCACGACCCTCTTCACCATGCCAGCATCTCCACGATCAAGGTTAGAAAACCACTGACACCCAGCACCCATAGACTGGAACGGCGAGCTTGTGGCTTGTCCAGACCGAGGTGAATATCCAACAGCAGAAAACGGATTCCCGCACAAAAATGATGCAGAAAGGCCCAAATCAAGGGAACCAGGAGAAGACGAGGAAAAATTCCCGGTTCCCCCGCACGTTCCGGATGAAGGCCCCTCTCCAGAAAATAAAGAAAGAGAGGAATCCCCATCAGAAACAGGATTGCTCCGCTGACTCGGTGCAAGATCGACACGATCCCCGGAAGGGGCAACCGGATGGTACGCAAATCGAGATTCTTGGGGCGCTGGGTCTTCATGAACGATCATCCTGATGAGGAAGAGCCTAAGGTTGTAGTATACCTTGCCTTTCACGAGATTCTAGCGGAATACCGAAACTTGCAAGAGCGTGGCCTCTGTCATATAACACTTGACATCCCCCTTAACGCCCCCTAGGATGCCCCGGCATCCATTTGATTCAAGAGAGATTGACTATGTCCCACGACTCTTTCCAAGCGCTTCGTCCCCTCCCCGGTTCCTCTGACCAATATTATGCCCTGGCTGCCCTGACCGAAGCCGGTCTTCCTGCCGTCACCCGTTTGCCGGTGTCTCTGCGCATCATTCTGGAGTCGCTCCTGCGCAACGAAGATGGGCAACAAGTCACCCGCGCCCACATCGATGCGCTGGCCCGCTGGCAACCCAACGAAGCACGCACGGCAGAAATTCCCTTCAAGGTGGCACGAGTCATTCTGCAGGATTTCACCGGGGTCCCTCTTCTGGCCGATTTGGCCGCCATGCGCTCGACGGCACGACGTCTTGGTTGCGACCCCCAGGCCATCGAACCTTTGGTCCCCGTACAACTGGTGGTGGACCATTCTGTGCAGGTGGACTTTTTCAACACACCCACGGCACTTCAGGACAACATGTCCCTGGAGTTCCAGCGCAACCAGGAGCGTTACCGTTTCATGAAATGGGGGATGCAAGCATTCAAAACCTTTCATGTGGTTCCCCCAGGCATCGGAATCGTTCATCAGGTCAATCTGGAATTTCTGGCGCGCGGTGTTCAGCATAAGGGAACCGTGGTCTATCCCGATACCTTGGTGGGCACGGATTCCCATACCACCATGATCAATGGAATAGGGGTGGTGGGGTGGGGAGTGGGGGGCATCGAGGCAGAAGCAGCCATGCTCGGACAACCTCTCTATTTTTTGACTCCGGATGTCGTGGGCGTACACTTGACGGGACAGTTGCCGACCGGAGTCACTGCTACCGATTTGGTCCTGACCCTCACGGAAATGCTGCGCAAGGCTAAGGTAGTGGGAAAGTTCGTGGAGTTTTTCGGGACAGGCGCAGCCTCGCTCAGTCTACCCGATCGAGCAACCCTATCCAACATGGCGCCAGAGTACGGCGCGACCCTGGGGTTTTTCCCGGTGGACGATGAAACCCTGCGCTATTTCCGTGCGACGGGACGTAGCGAAAAAGAAATCGCCGCGCTCGAAACCTACTGGAAAGCCCAGGGGTTATATGGAATGCCTCAATTGGGTGACTGTGCGTACAGCGCGACCCTGAGTCTCGATCTGGGACAGGTGGAAGCCTCCATCGCAGGCCCTCGTCGTCCTCAGGACCGGGTCCCCCTGAACCGGATCAAACCCACCTTTGAAGCCCTCCTCCATGCGCCGGCCGACGTAGGCGGGTATGGCAAAACCGAAGCTTTGCACGACCTGCACCCCGAGGGGCATCCCGAAATCACTCTGGGGGATGGATCCGTTTTGCTGGCCGCCATCACTTCCTGTACCAACACCTCGAACCCCGGTGTATTGCTGGCTGCCGGACTCCTGGCTCAAAAAGCCGTGGCACGTGGACTCAAGGTGGCTCCCTGGATCAAGACTTCTCTGGCCCCGGGGTCGCGCGTGGTCACGGATTACCTGCGACGGGCAGGCTTGCAGGAAGCTCTGGATGCTCTGGGATTCCGCTTGGTGGGTTATGGCTGCACGACCTGTATCGGCAATACCGGCCCCCTCCCCGCACCCATCGAGACCTTTCTTGCCGAACACCCTTTGATCGGCTGTGCAGTACTGTCCGGTAACCGCAATTTTGAAGCGCGCATCCATCCCAATCTGCGCGCCAATTTTCTCATGAGCCCGCCTCTGGTCGTCGCCTTTGCCTTGGCGGGACGGATCACCATAGACTTTGCCCAGGAACCCCTGGGGCAGGATGCCGAAGGACGGGCCATATATTTGCGGGATCTCTGGCCCAGTCCCGACGAAGTCGCCCGAGCCTTGGAGTACCTCTCTCCCGAAGACTACCGCCAGCGTTATGCCGATTTCACCCAGGACCACCCACTCTGGAACGGAATTGCCGCGCCCACAGGCACGACCTATGGCTGGGAACCGTCCACCTACATCGCTGAACCCCCGTTTTTTACTGATTTCTCCTTGACGGCAACTCCGCCAATCCCCATTCGCGCAGCCTATGCCTTGGCCTTTTTCGGAGATTCCATCACGACGGACCACATCAGCCCTGCCGGTTCCATCAAACCATCCTCTCCGGCAGGTCGCTATTTGCAGGCACAGGGTATCGTTCCGGCCGATTTCAACAGTTATGGATCACGTCGGGGACACCATGAAGTCATGATGCGTGGAACCTTTGCCAATGTTCGTCTGCGCAACCTGCTCCTGCCCGGCACCGAAGGAGGGGTCTCGCGCCACATTCCCAGCGGAGAAGCAGGTTCCTTGTATGAGGTCGCCATGCGTTATCAGGCAGAGGGTATCCCCACCGTCATTTTTGCCGGTGAAGAATATGGCACCGGTTCTTCACGGGATTGGGCTGCCAAAGGAACCCGTCTTCTGGGGGTACGGGCCGTGATTGCCCAAAGTTTTGAACGCATCCATCGCAGCAATCTGGTGGGGATGGGCGTGCTCCCCTGCCAGTTTTTGCCTGGTCACGACTTGAACAGCCTGAAATTGAATGGCGACGAAACTTTCGATCTGGAAACGGGAAACGGCCCCCTGCAACCGCAACAGAGAGTTTCCCTGACCATTCATCGGAGCGATGGCAGCCAAACCAGTTGTCCTTTGCTCTTGCGCATTGATACCCCGGTTGAAGTGGATTATTATCGCCACGGAGGCATCCTGCCCTTTGTTCTGAGACAATTGCTCACCCCGGCGTGAACCTTGTGGAGCCTAAAATGAAAAAACCCCTGCGCATTGCCATTACCGGAGCCGGTGGGCAAATTTGTTACAGCCTGCTGTTCCGTATCGCCTGCGGGGATTTGTTGGGTTCGGATCAACCCATGATCCTGCACTTGCTCGATATTCCCGCAGCCGAACAGGTCATGAAGGGCGTTCTCATGGAACTGGAGGATTGCGCCTTTCCTCTTCTGGCGGACATGTCTGCCAGCACGGTCCCCAAAGTGGCTTTCCGGGAGTGTGATATCGCCTTTCTGATTGGCAGTCGCCCCCGTTCCAAAGGGATGGAACGACGGGATCTTCTGGAGATCAACGGAGGAATTTTCAAAGCCCAGGGTCAGGCCCTGAGCGAAGTCGCCCAGCGCACGGTCAAGGTTCTGGTGGTAGGGAATCCTGCCAATACCAATGGCTTGATTGCCTGCCACCATGCCCGTGATCTCGATCCGCACAATTTCACCAGCATGATGCGTCTCGACCATAACCGTGCCCTGAGCCAACTGGCGCTCAAAATCCGGCATCCGGTTCATGACCTGCACCGTATGACGGTCTGGGGCAATCACTCGACCACCCAATTTCCCGATCTCTCTCAGGTTCTCGTCAACGGTTCGCCCCTGGACACGGTCTTCCAGGACCCTCAGTGGGTCGAACAGTTTTTCATTCCCACCATCCAGAACAGAGGGGCTGCGGTCATTGAAGCGCGGGGACTGTCCTCAGCCGCCTCCGCTGCCAATGCCGCGCTCAGCCACATGCGCGATTGGATCCGGGGAACACCGGAGGGCGACTGGGTCACCATGGGCGTTCTCTCCGATGGCAGTTATGGCATTCCAGAGGGACTGATGTGCGGCATGCCCGTCACCTGCAGGGAAGGCCGCTATGAAATCGTTCGAGGGATCGAACTCGACCCCCGGAGCAAGACTCTGATACAACAAACCTGCCGGGAATTGGTCAGCGAAAAGGAGGCAGTCGCAACGCTGCTGGACTGAGTCTTACCGTTACAACGCCGGGCAGGAGGTAAACGGAGTGCCTCCTGGGCATGGACGTTGGGCTCCCGTTCTTTTTCTGTCAGGCGGCATACACGCCGGTAGACAGGTAACGGTCCCCCCGGTCACAAACGATATGGACAATCACAGCATCGTCCACTTCCCGACAAATCTGTAAGGCACCCCAGCATCCGCCGCCCGAGGAAACCCCTGCAAAAATACCTTCTTCCCGCGCCAGGTGACGCATGGTCTCCTCCGCATCTTTCTGGGTGACTTCCAGAATGCGATCGACGCGCCAGGGCTCATAAATCCTGGGCAGATAGTTTTCCGGCCATTTGCGAATTCCCGGCACATTGGCGCCATCCGCCGGTTGCACGCCGATGATCTGAATTTTCGGATTTTGTTCCTTGAGATAGCGGGAAACGCCCATGATCGTCCCTGTGGTCCCCATGGTCGCCACGAAATGGGTAATCGTCCCCTGGGTATCGCGCCAGATTTCCGGTCCGGTGGTTTCGTAATGGGCACGGGGATTATCCGGATTATTGAACTGATCGAGAATGATCCCTTCACCTGCCTTTGCCATCTGTTCTGCCAGATCGCGTGCCGCCTCCATCCCTCCCGCCTTGGGAACCAGCAATATTTCAGCCCCCAGGGCGTGCATGGTCTGACGTCGTTCGATGCTGAGTTGCTCGGGCATGATCAGAATCATGCGATAACCCCGCAAGGAGGCGGCAAACGCCAGGGCAATGCCTGTATTACCGCTGGTGGCTTCGATCAGGGTATCCCCCGGCTTGATCTGTCCGCGTTCCTCCGCATGACGGATCATGGACAGAGCCGGACGGTCCTTGACCGAGCCTGCCGGGTTGTTGCCTTCCACCTTGGCATACAGTCGGTTCCGAGTCAGCCCAGGGAGATGTTGCAGTCGTACCAGAGGGGTGTTTCCGATACAAGATTCAATGGTTTTCTCGATCATGACACTCATTCCCTTGACACATAAATAGGGTCATTATACCGCCACGATGAGCACTAAGGGTGAGCATCCACCGGACTATGCCTGGACGGGGCCATCAGCGGCCGACCCTGAATGGAAAGGTGTGGTCCTACCTTGGCAATGGTTTTTTCCCCAAATCCTTTCACTTTGCGCAAATCGGCGGCCGAATGAAAGGCACCATTATGGGCACGCCAGGTCAGAATGGCCTGGGCACGGGTATGACCAATGCCTTTCACGGTCCGCAGTTGAGTTTCATTGGCAGAATTGAGATCCACCAGAGCCCAGGCATTTTTTTCGCCCCCGGTCCACAGAAAAAATATGCAGAGCAGGGCCAGAAAAAGTCGAAAGGTTTGTATCTTCGGCAGCACAACAGTTCTCCTCTGGGAGAAAATACGGAAGATCCGAGCCACCGCTTTCTCATCACGCCGGATAACGAACCATCAGTGCCTCCATGTAACGGGCGATGCCTTCCTCCACATCGAGGAAGGGAGCGTGATAGCCGACACTGCGCAGTTGGCTCATGTCTGCTTCAGTGTAACTCTGGTATTTACCCTTCAATGCATCGGGAAACGCAATATATTCGATGAGTTCCTGCTTGATCATCTCCTCCAGAGTTAACGTGGACTCGCTCCGGCGCAGAGCATTGATGGTCGCTACGGCCATCTGGTTGAAAGGACGACTGCGGCCCGTTCCGACATTGAAGATCCCAGACACTTCGGGATGATCCAGCAGCCATAGGTTGACACGAACCACATCCTCCACCGAAATGAAGTCGCGCCGTTGTTCTCCATGGGCATAGCCGTCGCATCCTTCGAACAACCGGATGCATCCGTGAGTACGGTATTGATGAAAAAAATGGTAAGCCACCGAAGCCATGCGTTCCTTATGTTGCTCGCGGTCCCCATACACATTGAAGTAGCGTAACCCGACACAGGGGGCAGTCAACTCATCACGGGCCAGATAGGGGCGCAAAAACTGATCGAATGCCAGTTTGGAATAGCCATAGACATTGAGGGGTCGCTCGCAGGCAGGATGTTCGCGAAACACGGCGCTATCACCATACACGGCAGCCGAGGATGCATAGATCAGGGGAATCTCGCGCGCCTGGCAAAAATAAAAGAGAGACCGGGAGAAACGAAAGTTATTGTCCATCATATACCGGCCATCATGCTCCATCGTATCCGAACACGCCCCTTGGTGCAGCACTGCTTCAATCTCGAAATCCAGCGCGTCGGCTTCCACCTGTTCGATGAATTCGCGTTTATCCATGTAATTGACCACGGTACAATCGGCCAGATTGAGGAATTTCCCGGGCGTCTCCAGATTGTCCACCGCAAGAATCGATGTTTCGCCGTGCTGATTGAGTGCCTTGACCAGATTGGAGCCTATGAAACCGGCTGCGCCGGTGATGACCATTACCATGACGTATTCTCCAGTTCATGATGAGTAACGACCGCCGTACCCAATTTGGATACTGCGATCCCCGCTGCTCGATTGGCCCAGCGCACAGCCGTCGGCAATGGCATGCCTTGCGCGGTCAGCACACCCAGGGTAGCAATCACTGTATCTCCCGCCCCGCTGACGTCGTATACCTCCCTTGCCACCGTGGGTTCGTGAGTCACTCCCTGGGCCTGATAGAGGGTCATCCCCTCTTCGCTACGGGTTACCAGGAGCGCATCCAACGCCAGTTCGGTACGCAGGATTTGTGCCTTTTCCGTCAATTGACGGTCATCGAGCCAAGGTCCGGCCACCTGACGAAACTCGGTACGGTTGGGAGTCAGCAGGGTCGCTCCACGATAATGGCGGTAATCTTCGCCTTTGGGGTCTACCAGTACCGGTTTTCCTGCTTTTCGGCATTGATTGATCATGGAGGCTACATGCTTCAAGGCGCCCTTTCCATAATCAGACAGAATGACTACATCGGCACGTTTGAGGCAATCTCCAAAATCTGTCAACTTATTGAGCAGGATTTCCTGGCGGGGTAGCGTTTCAAAGTCGATGCGCAACAATTGCTGCTGACGTCCCATGACGCGCAGTTTGACCGTCGTGGCAATGGAAGAATCACGATGCAGACGAGAAACCACGCCCTCTTGTACCAGCAACGCTTCCAGATGCTGGGCGGCTTCGTCTTCTCCGGTCACCGCCAGCAATTCACATTGGGCGCCCAGGGCAGCCACGCCCCGCGCTACGTTGGCCGCACCGCCAGGACGTTCTTCGGCCTTTTCCACCAATACCACAGGAACAGGGGCCTCAGGAGAAATACGGTTGACCTCTCCAAACCAGTAACGATCCAGCATGACATCGCCCACCACCAATACCCGCCGCTGGGAAAGTTCATGAAAGGGGGGGAAAGGACGCATTATAGCCTCCCGATGCCGTGATAGGTGAGACCCGCTGCGCGTACCAGGTGGGGCTCGTACAGGTTGCGTCCATCGAAGATTACCCGTTCGCGCAAAAAGCGAACCATATGCTCGAAGTCCGGGCTGCGAAAGACCTGCCATTCCGTCACTACCACCAGTGCATCGGCGCCTTCCACAGCCATTTCAGCGCTCTCTACAAAGGTCAAGCCCGCACGCTGCCCGAAAATATGATGTGCTTCTTCCATGGCCACCGGATCGAAAGCACGTAGGGTTGCCCCACGCTGCAACAGCCCCTCGATCAAAACCCGTGCAGGCGCTTCCCGCATGTCATCGGTATTGGGTTTGAAAGCCAGTCCCCACAGGGCAAAGCATTTTCCTTTCAGGCTCTCCCCGAAATGGGCATCGATCTTGTCCAGCAGCACCGCTTTCTGACGCTCGTTGACGGTTTCCACCGCTTCCAGAATGCGCAAGTCCAAACCATTTTCCGTGGCTGTCCGTTGCAGTGCCTGGACATCCTTGGGAAAACAGGAGCCCCCATAACCGCAGCCCGGATAGAGGAACTGGTAACCAATGCGCGGATCGGAACCAATCCCCTGCCGGACCCGTTCGATGTCCGCACCCAGACGTTCTGCCAAAAGCGCCAGTTCGTTCATGAAGGAAATACGCGTGGCCAGCATGGCATTGGCCGCATATTTGGTCAGTTCAGCGGATTTGACATCCATCAGGATCAATTTGTCATGATTGCGCTGGAAGGGCGCATAAAGCGCGCGCATGGTCTCGATACCAAAGGCGTCATCGGCCCCCACCACGATGCGGTCGGGACGCATGAAATCCTCCACTGCGGCCCCTTCCTTGAGAAATTCCGGATTGGAAACCACACAGTAGGGAATCTCCACACTGCGCCGACTCAACTCCTCGGCGATGGCAGCACTGACCTTCTCAGCCGTGCCTACGGGCACCGTGGATTTGTCCACCACCACCTTACGACCATTCATGTATTGACCGATGGTGCGGGCAGCCGCCACCACGTGGGAAAGATCGGCCGAACCATCTTCATCCGGGGGCGTGCCCACGGCAATGAACTGGATCAAACCGTATTCCACACTTTTCTGGATATCCGTCGTAAAGGATAACCGCCCTGCCGCCACATTGCGTTGAACCATGGCCTCCAGGCCGGGTTCATAGATAGGGATGCTGCCCGCGCGCAAAATCTCGATCTTGCGCGGATCCACGTCCAGACACAAAACATGATTCCCCATCTCGGCCAGGCACGCACCACTGACCAATCCCACATATCCTGTTCCGATCACGGAAATTTTCATACCGCACTCCTTGCCCCTGAAATCAGTGAATTGAATTGTGCCAAGGCCTTCATGGGATCCTTACTGCGGGTGATGGAACGTCCGACCACCAGATAATCAGAGCCGGCCTGCAGTGCCGTGACAGGGGTAACCACCCGTTTCTGATCGTTCTGATCATCGTCAGGCAAGCGAATGCCCGGCGTGACCAAAGAAAAGGAGGCAGAAACCTGGGAACGCAAGAGAGAGGCTTCCTGCGCCGAACAGACCACGCCGTCCAAACCGCTGGACTCTGCCAAGCGGGCCATGCGTTGCACAGCCTCGGTCAAGGGGCAACCGAATCCCAACGTCACCAGATCACTGTCCTGAAGACTGGTCAGAATCGTGATGGCAATCAGCAGAGGGCGCTGGGGATAAGGTTCAAGGGCTTGCCTGGCCGCTTCCAGCATAGTCCTGCCTCCACTGGCGTGGACATCCATCATCCATACCCCCAGATCCGCCGCAGCCCGGCAGGCCTGAGACACCGTATGGGGGATGTCATGGTACTTGAGGTCGAGAAAAACATCAAAACCCCGTGCACCCAAAGCCCGCACCAGTGACGGGCCGCAGGCCGTAAATAATTCCTTGCCCACCTTGAGTCGACAAGCCCCGGTTTCCAATTGATCCACCAGGGTCCAGACCTCGCGTTCCGTAGAAAAATCCAGCGCCAGAATCAGGGGAGAATTCATACCATTGTCCTTGAATTAACGTGTGACGACACTACCTTCGGTTTCGACCTGGCGACGGGGTGGATAGGAATCCCAGTTGCCACAGGCCGGACAATGCCAATGAAAGGAACGGGCCTTGAATCCGCAGTGGCGACATTGATAAAAAGCCAGTCGCTCATAATGACCATGCACGATGTCGCGCATGCGTTGGACTTCGGCCCGTAATTCGGGCGCAACCCCCACCAATTGGGCCTCCAGAAAACGGTCCAGATTTCCCAGCGTGGGGCGACGCTCCAGTTCCGCGCGCACCAAACGCAGCGCTTCTTCCACTCCACGGATTTCCAAGGTCAACTGAAACGCCAGACTCAACAAGTCGAGATTGGGATAACGTTCCATCCATCCTTGCATCAAGGTCACCGCCTCGTTGACCTGCCCTAGTTGACGCAGTGCATCGCTCAGGGGGCGCGCCACCAGAAACAAATAATCCGGATCTCTCTGCTCCAATTCCTGCCATTGGGCGCAGGCTTCTTCGATCCTTCCTGCCTTGAAGGTCCACTCCCCCCGCAACACATAGGCGCGTACACAATTGCGTTGGGTTTCCAGGGCCTGTTTCAGAAGATCCTGAGCTTCCTCGAATTGAGACCGGGTATGAGCCAAGATAGCCAATTCGCAATAAAAATTGGCCATATCCCCGCGTCGGTCCTCCCCGGTTTTTTGCTCCAGAACATGGGCAACCTGAATGGCACGGGTCCAGTCTTTTTCCGTGACATGAATGTCCAACAGATGATGTAGTGCCGACTCTTCATAGTCGGAGTCTTTCAACTTTTCAAACAAAGGCTCTGCCCGATCCAGTAAACCGGCCTTGAGGAAGTCCAGAGCCAACTCATAAAGTGCTTCCGTCCGTTGCTGGGGACCGAGATCCGTGCGTTCCACCAGATTCTGGTGCATGCGTGTTGCGCGATCCACCTCCCCACGCCGGCGAAACAGCCCCCCCAGCGCAAACTGCAACTCGACGGTCTGTTGTTCTGCCCGCGCGACTTCGATGAACGATTCGATCGCCTTGTCCGGTTGCTCGTTGAGCAGCAGGTTGAGCCCCTTGAAATAGGAAGCTGGCAGTGCCCGCGATTCGGTGAGCAAATGGCGAATATCGACGCGAGCGGCAAGCCAACCCAAACCGAAAAAAACCGGGAGTGCGAGTAACCAGTAAACTTGAAAATCCATAGGAGGAGGATGATACCTTTTTTGGATGGGAACCGATAGGCCCTTCAGTCCCGAGGAGGTTCGGTAGGCAATGGAATATTTTTTGTCGAAGAACCCGAACGTCGCAAACGGGCCAACTCGCCTCGCAAGCGCCACCAGACCCGGGTCGTGGCCAATAATCCGAGCAAGGCTCCGCCGCACACCGCCAACAATAGAATAATGATCAAGGGCGCATGCCACTGCAAACTGAACAAGAAATTTACCGTCACAGGTGTAGTGTTTTTGAGGCAAAACCCCAGAAGCACGACAAACAGGAATATTCTGACCAGCCAGCGTAACGTGTTCATGATTGACACCTCTTCCTCACCCCCCAAAAAAAAAGCGGGATGAAAGATTTTAACCCTCATCCCGCTTTCGGTGTCTGCAGATCTGCCAGAATTACCCTTCAGTCACCCACTGGTTTGGTGCTTTCCGTGAGATCGACCCGATCACGCAAATCCTTGCCCGGCTTGAAATGAGGCACGAATTTTTCCGGGACGTGCACCTTTTCTCCGGTTTTCGGATTTCTCCCCTGGCGAGCCGGACGATGATTCAAACCAAAACTGCCAAACCCACGAATCTCGATGCGCTGCCCTTCCGTCAAACATTGACCCATGGAGTCCAGCAAGGTCTTCACCGCCATCTCCGCATCGCGGGCCACTAACTGCGGATAGTGGCTGGCTAGCAGGTCGATCAGTTCAGATTTGGTCATCGCCCAATCCCTCAGCTTGCGTTGTCCGGGTTGGACAACTTGGCTTTCAGCAAAGCGCCCAGACTGGTGGTCCCCGCATTGTGCGGACTTTCTGCCGCCATGCGTTGCAGGGCAGCATTTTCTTCCACGGCATCGCGCGCCTTGATGGACAGGTTGATGGAGCGATTCTTACGATCCACATTGAGAATCACGGCTTCTACGCTGTCCCCTTCGCTGAGTAAGCTGCGCAGGTCTTCCACCCGTTCACGGGAGACTTCAGAGGCACGCAGATAGCCTTCGATCTCATCTCCGAGATCGATCACGGCACCCTTGGCATCCACCGATTTGACCTTGCCCTTGACAAGGGTTCCCTTATCATTGGAGGCCGAGAAATTGCCGAAAGGATCGCCAGACAACTGCTTGATTCCAAGAGAGATTCGTTCACGATCCACATCGATGGACAGAACCATGGCTTCCACTTCATCGCCCTTTCGGTAATTATGAACGGCTTCTTCCCCGGTTTGGTTCCAGGACAAGTCGGAGAGATGGACCAATCCATCGATACCTCCGGGCAAGCCAATGAACACGCCAAAGTCGGTGATCGACTTGATTTGCCCACGAACCCGGTCATTCTTGTTGTGATTCATGGCAAAGTCTTCCCAGGGATTGGCAAGACATTGCTTCATGCCCAAGGAAATCCGCCGACGCTCTTCATCGATTTCGAGGATCATGACCTCGACCTCATCGCCCAATTGAACCACCTTGGACGGATGAACATTCTTGTTGGTCCAGTCCATTTCGGAAACATGCACCAGCCCTTCGATCCCCTGTTCGATTTCGACGAAGGCACCGTAATCGGTCAGGTTGGTTACTTTTCCAAACAGGCGGGTACGCTCGGGATAACGACGGCTCAAACCAACCCAGGGATCTTCGCCCAGTTGCTTGAGGCCCAAGGAAACCCGATTCTTTTCCTGATCGAACTTGAGGACTTTGGCCTCGACTTCATCCCCCACTGCCAACACTTCGGAAGGATGCTTGACACGCCTCCAGGCCAGGTCAGTGATGTGCAGTAATCCATCGATGCCGCCCAGATCCACAAATGCACCATAGTCGGTGATATTTTTCACCAGACCGCGCACGATGGAGCCTTCTTTCAAGGTATCCAGCAAACTCTGACGATCGGCACCTTGCGAGGCTTCCATCACTGCGCGACGGGAAACCACCACATTGTTGCGTTTACGGTCAAGTTTGATGACCTTGAACTCCATTTCCTTACCTTCATAAGGGGTAGTATCCTTGACGGGACGAATATCCACCAGGGATCCCGGCAGGAAAGCACGAATCCCGTTCACCATCACCGTCAATCCACCCTTGACCTTGCCCGTCACCATCCCCAGGACCAGGGCGCCTTGTGCCAGAGCATCGTCGAGGTCGAGCCAGGCTGCCAGACGTTTTGCCTTCTCGCGGGAGAGACGAGTCGATCCATAGCCATCTTCGAGGGCGTCGATGGCGACCTTGACGAAATCACCGACTTGAACCTCCAGTTCACCCCGGTCATTCTTGAATTCTTCGATGGGAATCAAACTTTCCGACTTCAGGCCGGCGTTGACCACCACAGTATTGGCATCGATACTCACCACTTCAGCCGTGATGACTTCACCAGAACGCATTTCCTGGTGTGTCAGACTTTCTTCAAAGAGGCTGGCAAAACTTTCGGGGAATTCCACTTGGGACGTCATGTTCATGTTCATTGGACCTTGAGATCAGCCTACCGCAACGTAGGGTTTATATTGGTTTTGTAGCCGTACAACCTCTCCACTCCCCCGGAAGCGCAGGGTACCTTTCATGGACGAGAAAACTCTTTGTACTGCTACCCCTCTTGCCGGGCATTCATGGAATACCAGGCCAGAATCTGCGCCGTCGCCTGCTCGATACTTAACGCGGATGTATCGAGAAACAAGGCCCCCGTGGGGTCCAGAGGCGCCACTGCCCGCGTGCGGTCCCGTTCATCACGGTTTCGCAAATCACGCACCACGTCCTTCATTATGACATTAACTCCTTTACTGATCAACTGGTTAAATCGTCGTTCCGCGCGCACTTCCGGCGTTGCCGTCAAAAAAACCTTGAGCAGGGCCTGGGGAAATACCACTGACCCCATATCCCGCCCGTCCGCGACCAGTCCAGGCGCGCGTAAAAAGTTCCGCTGTCGTTCCAGCAAAGCGGATCGTACCGCCGGAAAAGCCGAAAGTCGGGACGCCAGGCGGCCGCAGTCTTCCGTTCGAATCGCCTCGGTCACCGCTTCGCCCGCCAGACGGATGTCATTCCCAACGAATTCCACCGGCAGTCGGGCGGCCAGATGCCCCAGAATGTCTTCCTCTGCCTCCCCCAATCCCTGACGTGCCGCCGCCAATGCCGTCAGTCGGTACAATGCGCCGCTGTCCAGATAATGGAATCCCAACTGTTGGGCGACGCGTTGAGCAACGGTTCCTTTCCCGGAAGCGGAAGGTCCATCGATCGCGATGACAGGGATCATGAGGCATCCAGATTCAGCCCCACCGCACGCGCCAGGGATGCGAAACCGGGAAAGGAAGTCGCGACATTGGCACAATCCCGGATTTCGATGGGTCCTCGAGCGCACAATGCCGCCATGGCAAAACTCATGGCAATCCGGTGGTCCCCGCGACTCTCCACCGTACCGCTCCCAAATCCCTGCCCTCCTTCGATGATCAAGCCATCGGGCAGAACTTCCGTGTAGACCCCCAATGCCCTCAGACCCTCCGCCATGACCTGAATGCGATCGCTTTCCTTGACCCGTAATTCGGCGGCGCCCCTCAGTATGGTGCGTCCCTCGGCACAGGCCGCTGCAATGAACAACGCGGGAAACTCGTCGATGGCCAGAGGAACCAATTCGGCGGGAATGGTAATGCCGTGCAAAGGGGCTGCGCGCACCCGCAGATCTGCCAAGGGCTCGCCTCCCGCACTCCAGGCACGTTCAACCTCCAGATTCGCGCCCATCAAACGCAATATATCGAGGACCCCCGTCCGGGTAGGATTCACGCCCACGCTCTGCAAATGAAGGTCGGAACCAGGGGCAATGCAGGCCCCCACCAGAAAGAAGGCTGCCGAAGAAATATCCCCGGGCACTTCAATGGGCGTGGCATGCAACGCATGCCCCCCGGTCACACGAATGGTCCGTCCCGCGCGTCGAACGGGCACGCCAAAACCTTCGAACATACGTTCCGTATGGTCACGGGTCACTTCGGGTTCGGTAATGACCGTTTCACCCCGGGCGTACAAACCCGCCAGAAGCAGGGCCGATTTGACCTGGGCGCTGGCCATGGGGAGCGTGTAAGTCAGGCCATGCAATTCCGGAGTCCCGAAAATTTTCAGGGGGGGGCGCCCCCCGGCCGCAGTCTCCAGTTGTGCGCCCATCAGGCGCAGGGGATCCGCCACCCGCGCCATGGGACGTTGGGTCAAACTGGCGTCTCCCGTCAAAGTGCAATCGAAAGGCTGGGCGGCCAGCAAGCCCGCCAAAAGCCGCATGGAGGTGCCAGAATTGCCACAATCCAGGACCTTGGCCGGAGCCTTTAGGCCATGCAATCCCACTCCGTGAATGATTACCCGTCCCTGTTCCGGCCCTTCGATCTGCACGCCCAGCGTACGGAAGACATTCATGGTCGCCAGGGCATCCTCCCCTTCCAGAAATCCCGTGACCTCCGTGACCCCTTCGGCCAAAGCGCCCAGCATGATGCTTCGGTGCGAAATGGATTTATCGCCCGGGACACGAATCGTCCCTGTCAACTGTCCTCCCGGCGTCACATGATAAACCTGCATGGTATCGTTCGCCTCACTCATGATCCTTCCTGCCATTGTCGTCGTGCCGTGCGGGCCTTCCGCATGAAATCCTCCAGTGCCGCACCATCTGCGGTATCCAGCCATTCCATGAGTTGTTCGAGTTGATCTCGATAGCGGGACAGTTCCACTTTGAGAACGCCCCGATTGGCCAGACTGATGTCGCGCCACATTTCCGCATTACTGCCGGCAATCCGGGTAAAATCGCGGAACCCGCTGGCGGCAAAGCGAAACAGGGTAGCTGCATCCGGACGCTGGGCGATCTCGTAAACCAGCGCAAAACTCAGCAGATGGGGCAAATGGCTGACAACCCCAAAAATTTCATCATGGCGGGTCACGGTCTGGCATTCCACACGGGCACCACACAGTTCCCAGCAGGATCGCACCCAGGCCAAAGGATGAGGCAAGGTCTCTTCGAGTGGAGTCAGGATCACGGTGCGGTCCTGAAACAACCCCCCTTGAGCAGCGCGTACGCCACTCAATTCTGCGCCTGCAATGGGATGCCCCGGAACAAACCGTGTCACCACTGGTCCCAGGTATCTGCGGGCGGCTTCCACCAGACCGGCTTTGGTGCTACCGACGTCCGTCACCACGGCCACCGGATTGAGATGGGGCGCCATGAGTTCGAACAGTTCCGCCATCTGCCCCACCGGTACCGCCATCAACACCATATCCGCTTCCCGGACCACGCTCGCCAGATCCACGCTGCCCTGATCGATGACCCCCAGTTGACGGGCTGCCGCTAGATTCACCTCATCCCGATCATAACCGGCGATGTGCATCTGCGGAGCCACCTGACGCAAAGCCAAGGCAAAGGACCCGCCCATCAGTCCAACCCCGAGAATGGCCAGACGGCGAGGAATTTTGGAAACCAGATCCACGTTCACAGGACCACGGCAGAGACCGGGGTCTGAGCTTCCAGCGTCTGTGTGAGCGCTTCGATGAAACGCCGGTTCTCGGAGGGCGTGCCAATGCTCACGCGCAGATGAAGGGGGAGCCCATAAGCATCCAACGGGCGAACGATGACTCCTTGCCGGAGCAACTGGCCATAGATTTTTCTACCCTGCCCCACCGCCACCGTCATGAAATTGCCGAAAGAGGGGAGGCAGGATAGTCCAAGGGAGCCAAAAGCTTCTTTCAGAAAGTGGCGTCCCTGCGCATTCAAGGTCCGCGTGCATTCCAGAAATTCCCGATCCCCCAGCGCCGCGCTGGCAGCACGCAGCCCCGGCACGGACACGTTGAAAGGTTGACGTACCCGATTGAGCAGTGCAATCAGTCGGGGATGTCCTATCCCAAATCCCACGCGCAGTCCGGCCAATCCATAAGCTTTTGAAAATGTTCGACAGATCAGCAGGTTTGGAAACTCATCCAACCAGGCGATCGGATCGTAGCGCTGATCCTCCGACAGATATTCAGTATAGGCCTCGTCAAGCACCACCACGACTTCGGGCGGAACCTGACTCAAACCGGCATGGAGGTCACCGCCAGGCAAGAAGGTGCCCGTTGGATTATTGGGGTTGGCGATGAACAGGACCCGGGTATCCGGACGGATGGCCCGGATCATGGCCGGGAGGTCGTGTCCGAACTGTAGCGCGGGGACCTCGATGCCCTGCGCCCCCATGGTCTGGGTTGCGATGGGATAAACGGCAAATCCGTATTGGGAATAAACTGCCGAGGTACCCGGCCCCAGAAAGGTGCGTGCCACCAAGTCCAGAATATCATTGGACCCGTTACCCAGAATGAAATGATCGGGACCGAGGGGGTAGTGCGCACTCAAGGCGGTTTTGAGTTCGAAGCCATTGCCATCCGGGTAGAGCGCCAATTCCCCAGCCAGCGCAGCGAGGGCCTCGAGGGCGCGCGGACTGGGCCCCAAAGGGTTTTCGTTGGAAGCCAACTTGATGATGGAAGTTAAGCCCAGTTCCCGTTCCAGTTCCGCCATGGGTTTACCGGGTTGGTAGGGGGCCAGATGACGCACATGGTCCGCCACCAGATCACAATAGCGCAGTTCCTTCATATCGACACCATCGCAGGATAAGATCCCAACACTTTGACAAAGATAGAGTTTCTTTTGATTTCCCGAAGGACGCGAGCCACCCGCTCTTCGCTTTGATGCCCCTCGAGGTCAATGTAGAAAACGTAGGACCAAAGTTGGGTGCGGGCCGGACGGGATTCGAGGCGCGACATGCTGACCCCCTCCTCCGCCAAAGGCGTGAGCAGTGCATGAATGGCCCCGGGGCGATTTTCCACCCCCACCACCAGGGAAGTTTTATCCTTTCCCGAAGGTTGAGCTACCAAATGCCCAAATACCAGAAAGCGGGTCGTATTGTCCGTCTGGTCTTCAATGTGTCGTGCCACCGGATACAACCCATAGGGTTCTGCCGCCAGGTCGCCGGCAATCGCTGCCCATGCCTCGGAACTGCTCCCCACCAGGCGTGCAGCCTCACTGTTACTGGTTACGGGAATGCGCTGGGCTCGGGGCAAATGGGCATTCAGCCAGTGGTGGCATTGTCCCAGGGATTGGCTATGGGAATAGACGTGCGTGATCTCGCTCAGCGCGAGGGAGGCGTTGCGCACCAACAACTGGTGATGAATCGGCAACATGACTTCGCCACAGGCCTGCAGGGGGGTACTCACCATCTGGTCAAGAATGATTCCCACCGCACCTTCGGTGGAATTCTCCACGGGAACCACTGCAAAGTCTGTTTCATCGGCTTCCGCGACTCGAAAGATCTCCCCCAGAGAGTCACAATGGCGACGTTGCGCAGCATGACCGAAATGGCGCACCACGGCAGCTTCCGAAAAACTTCCCTGAGGTCCCAGACAAGCCACGCTGACGGGACGTTCATAGGCCAGACAGGCCGACATGATTTCCCGGAACAAAAAAATCACTGAAGCATCGGGCAAGGGTCCGTTGTTGGCATCCTTCAGACGTTGCAGGATCTGGGCTTCCCGCTCGGGACGATAGAGAATACCCGTTTTCAGGTGGCCGATCTGACCTGCCGCCTGGGCACGCTGGTTCAATAAGGACAGAACCTGATCATCGATTCCATCGATCGTCTGTCGCAACGTTTTAAGACGCTGAGCCGTATCATCCATAGTGTCGCTCGAACTCCTCGAGGAAATCCACCAGGGCATGCACCCCTGCCACCGGCATGGCATTATAAATCGAAGCACGCATCCCCCCCGACATGCGATGACCCCGCAGTTGGAGCAGTTGCCGACTCTCGGCCTCACGCAGAAAAACTTCGTCCAATACGGGATCCAGCAAATGAAAGGGTATGTTCATACGCGAACGATCCGTAGGTTTGACGGTGGTTCGGTAAAAACCACTCCGATCCAGCGCCGCATAAAGTAATTCGGATTTTTGTTGAGCCTGCCGATCCATGACCTCCAGTCCGCCCTGACGTTTGATCCACTGAAACACCAAGCCTGCAACCCAGATGGTAAAGGTGGGCGGTGTATTGAGCATGGAATTGGCCAGGACCTGGGCATGGTAATCCATCAAAAATGGGGTCCCCGGCGCGGGGGGACGCAACAGATCATCACGAATGACGACCAGACTCAGGCCGGCGGGCCCGATATTCTTCTGGGCTCCGGCATAAATCATCCCAAAACGTTCCACCGGCACCGGTCGGGACAGGAAATGAGACGACATGTCCACCACCAGGGGAACCTTGCCCGTCTCCGGAATCCAGTTGAATTCCAGCCCGTCGATGGTTTCGTTGGAACAATAGTGGACATAGGCCGCCCCGGGGTCCAGGCGCCACTCGCCGGGAGCGGGTAGGGCACAAAATTTATCCCTTCGATTGGAAGCGGCAATGTTGACCTGACAGTAGCGCCGTCCTTCTTCGATGGCACGATAGGACCAATAGCCCGTTTCGATATAATCTGCCCGGGAATGCCCTTGCAACAGGTTGAGCGGGATCATGTCCCAATGGGCGCTTGCGCCTTCCTGACAGAAGATGACCCGGTAATGGTCTGGAATGGCCAGCAAGGCGCGCAGGTCCTGCTCTGCCGTTGCCAGAATTTCCATGAATTCCGGCCCTCGATGACTGAGTTCCATCACCGAGACCCCTTTACCGCGCCAGTCCAGTAACTCCTCTTGAACCTGGGTCAACACTTCCGTGGGGAGCGTGGCAGGCCCCGCTGAAAAATTGTGCGCTCTCACGACGTTCAGTCCAGCGTTTCGTCTGAAGACGATTCATCCGCACGGGTCAGACAGACCAATTTTTCACCGTCATCCAGGGCGATCAGAGTGACGCCTTGCGTCGCCCGCCCCATCTCGCGAATCTCCTGCACGCGCGTGCGGATCAACACCCCACCCGTGGTGATCAGCATCAATTCTTCTTCCGGATCGACCAGGGCGGCACTGACGACCTTGCCATTTCTGGCGGAGGTCTGAATCGCAATGATGCCCTGCCCTCCTCGTCCATGTCGGGTATATTCCAGGACGGAGGTGCGCTTGCCAAAACCGTTCTCGGTGGCCGTCAAGACAGACTGCCGTTCATGTTCGGCCACCAGCAGGGCGATGATGCGTTTTCCTTCCGGCAGACGCATGCCGCGCACCCCATGGGCATTCCGCCCCATGGGACGAACATCGCTTTCGGCAAAACGGATGGCTTTCCCTTCGTCGGAAAACAGCATCACATCATGCTGACCATCCGTGATGGCCACCCCCACCAGATAATCCTCGGCGTCCAGGTCGAGGGCGATGATCCCCGCCGTCCGGGGGCGGGAGAAATCGCTGAGCGAGGTTTTCTTGACGGTCCCGAAGGAAGTGGCCATGAAGACATAATGTTCTGCATCAAAAGTTTTGACGGGCAGGACTGCCGTGATCTTTTCTCCCGCCTCCAGCGGCAGCAAGTTCACGATGGGCTTGCCACGACTGGTCCGATTGCCCACGGGAACCTGGTAGACCCGCAGCCAGTAGACACGTCCGCGCGTCGAGAAGCAGAGGATGTGGTCATGGGTATTGGCCACGAAAAGTCGTTCGATGAAATCGTCTTCCTTGGTGGTCGTGGCCTGCTTCCCTCGTCCGCCTCGCCGTTGCGCACGATAGTCCGCAACCGGCTGGGATTTGATATATCCCCCATGGGTCAGGGTCACGACCCGCTCTTCAGGCGTAATCAAATCCTCGATGTCGATATCCTCGGCATTGACCACGATCTCACTGCGTCTTTCATCCCCGAAAGTCGTCCGGATGACCTCCAGTTCCTGTGCAATGATGCGCGTGATGCGTTCGGGATTCGCCAGAATGTCAAGCAGGTCCACGATCCGTTCCATGATCTCGCGATATTCTTCACGAATCTTGTCCTGTTCCAGACCGGTCAGGCGCTGTAATTGCATCTCGAGAATGGCCACTGCTTGTAGTTCGGACAAACGATAACCTGCCTCCCCCCAACCAAATTCTTCTCCAATGGCAACCGGACGGGACGCATTTTCCGGAGAACGAGCCAACATCTCCTGGACCAGTTCCGAAAGCCAAAGGCGGGCCATCAAGGCCGCCTTGGCCTCAACCCGCGAGGCAGCGGCACGAATCAGGGCCACGATCTCGTCCACATTGGACAAAGCCACGGCCAAACCCTCCAAAATATGCGCCCGGTCGCGAGCCTTGCCCAGGTCGAAGAAAGTGCGGCGCGTGACCACCTCGCGCCGATGGCGCAGGAAGGCCTCCAGAAACTGTTTGAGATTGAGCAGGCGCGGCTGGTTGTCCACCAGGGCCACCATGTTCATCCCGAAAGATTCCTGGATCGGCGTCATCTTGTACAGATTGTTCAGGACCACTTCCGGCACTTCACCGCGCTTGAGTTCGATGACCACCCGCATCCCGGACTTGTCCGATTCGTCGCGCAGGTCAGAAATCCCCTCGATGCGTTTTTCCCGTACCAACTCGGCAATTTTCACGATCAGGTTGGCCTTGTTGACCTGATAGGGCAACTCATCCACGATCAGGGCCTGGCGCCCTCCCTTCTCCAGATCTTCCACGTGGGTGCGCGCACGCATCAACACACGTCCACGTCCGGTCAAGTAACCTTGCCGGATCGAGGCCGTACCGTAAATGATCGCTCGCGTCGGAAAATCCGGAGCGGGGATCAATTCAATCAGATCCTCGATATCGACGGCGGGATTGGCCAACAATACCAGACAGGCTTGAATCACTTCCCTGAGGTTGTGAGGCGGGATATTGGTCGCCATGCCCACCGCAATGCCCGATGAACCATTAACCAGAAGGTTGGGGAAACGGGCGGGCAGAATCAGGGGTTCATGTTCCGACCCGTCATAGTTTGGGCCGAAATCTACGGTTTCACGATCGATGTCCGCCAGCAGTTCATGGGTCATCCGTGCCATGCGGATTTCCGTGTAACGCATGGCTGCCGGATTGTCTCCATCCACGGATCCGAAGTTTCCCTGTCCATCGATGAGCGGATAACGCAGGGAAAATTCCTGGGCCATGCGCACGATAGCGTCATAGACTGCGGTGTCTCCATGGGGATGGTACTTACCGATCACATCCCCGACGATACGAGCCGACTTTTTGTAGGGCTTGTTGTAATCGTTGGACAATTCGTGCATGGCGAAGAGCACGCGCCGATGTACGGGTTTCAGGCCGTCTCGCACATCCGGGAGAGCCCGCCCGACAATCACGCTCATGGCGTATTCCAGGTAGGAACGACGCATTTCATCTTCAAGGGTGACAGGCAGGGTTTCTTTGGCAAAGGCAGTCATGGGGAGGCTTCAGGCTAGAAAAATGAAAGGACAGCAACGAATTCTCTCAATGGTATCATAACCCGCCAGATTCAGGATTGCCTTATACTACCCCCATGATGACCCTTTCGACGCACGTCAACCACGATCCGGCAGAACTCGCCAAATTCAGTCAACTGGCCCACCGCTGGTGGGACCCGGAGAGCGAATTCAAGCCGCTCCACGATCTCAACCCTCATCGTCTGTCATGGATCGGGAAGTGGGGCTCCCTCTCGGATAAGCAGGTGTTGGACGTAGGATGTGGCGGAGGGATTCTGAGTGAATCCATGGCCCGTCTGGGTGCGCGGGTTCACGGCATCGATTTGGCCGAGAAGCCCCTGGGCGTGGCCCGACTCCACGCACTGGACAGTGGAGTTCCCGTCACTTACCAATGTATTTCTGTCGAAGATCTGGCTCTGGCGCAACCTCATCAGTACGATGTCGTCACCTGCATGGAAATGCTCGAACACGTACCCGACCCGGCCAGCGTGGTACAGGCGTGCGCCCGCTTGATCAAACCCGAAGGATTCGTCTTTTTTTCCACCCTCAACCGCAATCTAAAGTCCTATCTGTTTGCCATTCTGGGCGCGGAATATCTGTTGCGCCTGCTCCCACGCGGAACTCACGACCATGGCCGTTTCATCAAACCATCCGAGTTGTCGCGTTGGGCGCGGCATGCCCACCTGACGGTGGAAGAGATCGAGGGCGTACATTATCATCCTCTGACCCGTCAATATCGTCTGGGGCCAGAACCCAGTGTCAATTACCTCATGGCTTGCCGCGTAACGTCGTGGTAAATGCGCTTCTTTTCGACCTCGACGGAACGCTGGCCGACACCGCTCCCGATTTGGGGGGGGCACTCAATGACTTGTGCCTGCGCTACCAGCGCCCTTGCCAACCCTTGGAACGACTCCGCCCCTTTGTCTCCCAGGGTGCCCGGGGCTTGATTCGTCTCGGCTTCGAAATCGAACCTGGAGCTCCCTACTACGAAGAATTGCGTCAGGAATTTATGACGCTTTACGAAACTCGTCAATCACGACAGAGTCGCTTGTTCGACGGCATTATTCCCGTGCTGGACGAACTGGATAGCCGCTTGATACCCTGGGGCATCGTCACTAACAAGATCGCCCGCTTCACCCATCCGGTACTGGAACAACTCGGCTTAAGCGGGCGAGCGCGCTGCGTCATCAGCGGCGATTCCTGCGCGCGCCCCAAACCCTACCCTGACCCGCTGCTGGCCGCTGCAACTGCTCTGCACCTGCCTGCAGACCAACTGGTTTATGTCGGCGATGACGAACGCGACATGGTGGCCGCCGAAGCAGCTGGCATGGGCGGCATCGTCGCCCGTTGGGGCTACCTTTCGCCCAGTCTCCGGCCAGTTGAAGAGTGGCCGGCACTGGCTCACGTCAGCACCCCTGCTGATCTTCTTTCAACCCTGCTACCTTTGCTGAATCTTCCTCGATGACCCACCAGAAACCCGAATTGCTAGCCCCTTGCGGTTCTTTGACCATGTTGCGCTGCGCGCTGGATTTTGGTGCCGATGCTGTCTACGCAGGCCAGCCCCGCTACAGTTTGCGGGTGCGCAACAATGATTTCGGTAAACTCGAGAATCTGGCCCAGGGTATCGATATCGCCCATCAGGCAGGAAAATCCTTTTACCTGGTCAGCAATCTGATTCCTCACAATGCCAAATTGCGCACCTTTATCGCCGACATGGCCCCTGTCATGGCGCTGCGTCCCGATGCACTGATCATGTCAGACCCGGGTCTGATGCTGATGGTGCGAGAAAACTGGCCCACCATGCCGATTCACCTTTCAGTTCAGGCCAATACTGTCAATCATGCCAGCATCCGTTTCTGGGCTTCCACCGGTGTTACACGCGTGATCCTGTCGCGGGAACTGTCACTGGATGAAGTCGCCGAGATTCGTCAGGCATGCCCCGATACGGAACTTGAGGTGTTCGTTCACGGGGCCTTATGCATCGCCTACTCTGGGCGTTGCCTGCTGTCGGGATATTTCAACCACCGCGATCCCAATCAAGGCACATGCACCAACGCCTGCCGCTGGAACTATTCAATCAGCACGGAAGGCGCTAGAGAAACACACGAATACTTCATTGAAGAATCTGCACGACCCGGTCAGTACATGCCCATCGAAGAAGATGAACACGGCACCTATATCCTCAATTCCCGGGATTTGCGCGCCCTGGAACACATTGCCCGACTGACCGAAATCGGTGTTGATTCTCTCAAGATCGAAGGGCGAACCAAATCTCCCTACTATGTGGCACGCACCTGTCAGACTTACCGGCAAGCCATCGACGATGCCCTAGCCGGTCGTTCCCTTGACCCCACCTTGCTGCGCCAACTCGACGGCCTGGCCAACCGCGGCTACACCAGCGGATTTTACGAGCGGCATCCAGACCAAGACTATCAAAACTATTTACGCGGCCATTCCGAATCCGAACGCAGTTTGTATGTCGGCGACATCATCGGCTATGACGACGACGGCTGGGCTCGCGTCACGGTGAAAAACCGCTTTGCCCGTGGCGACCGTCTGGAAATCATTCATCCGTCCGGCAATCGCAACTTTTCTGTGGAACAGATGCAATCCTCAGAACACGAAGAGCGGGAAGTTGCCCCCGGAAGCGGCCATATCATGCGATTACCTCTTCCGGGTGGCCTGACGGGGGCTTTTCTTGCCCGCTATCTGGATCCTCAATCCTTAGAAGCCGTCGTCTGACTGCGCCCTTCCTGATTTTCACCCCACATGGCGTTCATGACGGCCAGTAATACGGCAAAGCCGACACCCAGTATCCACGAAAAATACCACATAATGATCTCCTTGCCTCAATAGGTCGAATGTTTGTTTTTTTCGATGAATGCGACCGTCACCTTGCCGGCCATGACGCGGTAACACCAACGGGTGTAGGCGATGATGATCGGCACGAAAATCAGCGCCGCCACCAGCATGATGAACAGGGTTTTTTGGCTTGACACCGCATCCCACACGGTAAGGCTGGAAACAGGCGAAGACGAGGACGGCATAATGAAGGGGAACATCGAAACCCCGGCTGTACCAATCACCCCCGTCAGGGCCAGCGACGACAGGATGAAAGCGAGACCGGTACGTCGGGCTTTCAGCACGACAAAGGTCATTGGCGTGGCCAGATAGACCAAGGCCGGAACCAGAAGAGTCAATGGCCAGTGCCGATAATTGTCGAGCCAGGCCCCGGCATGTCGCACCACGGTTTTCCCCAGCGGATTGGCCATGGCAGCGGGATCGACTACGGAAGTAATGCGATACCCCTCGATGCCGCTGGCCAGCCAGATTCCTGCCAGAGTAAAAGATGCCAGCAGGATCAGGCCAGACCAGCGCGCACTGCCCATAGCGCGTTGCTGAATTGCCCCCTCGGTCCGGTGGGCCAGATAAACCCCTCCGTGAAAAGTAATCATCGCCGAACTCACCACCCCGGCCAGCAGAGCAAACGGATTGAGCAACTGCCAGAAACTGCCGCTGTAGGTAGACACCAGGTTATCGTCGAAGACAAATGGTACACCTTGCAAGAGATTGCCAAAAGCCACCCCGAAAATCATCGGTGGGACAGCTCCACCGATGAACAATCCCCAGTCCCAGGTGCTACGCCATACCGCATTGTCAATCTTGCTGCGGTAATCGAAGCCGACCGGCCGAAAAAACAATGCCCATAAAACCGCCAGCATAGCCCAGTAAAATCCCGAGAACGCCGTGGCATAGACCAGAGGCCAGGCCGCAAAAATCGCTCCTCCGCTGGTAACAAACCAAACCTGATTTCCGTCCCAGTGGGGACCCACCGTATTGATGACCACACGCCTCTCCACATCGTTGCGTCCGACGAATGGCAATAGGGTGCCGACTCCCATGTCATGCCCATCCATGATGGCAAAACAGATCAGGAGAAAACCGACCAGAACCCACCAGATTACTTTGAGTGTTGGATAATCCATGAAATTTCTCCTCGATCGTCCAATATCAATGGGCATGAGCCAGTTCGTTGTCATAACGTCCGGTCCCCAGGCTTCCGGGTCCCTGACGGGCAAACTTCACCATCAACACCATTTCCACCACCAGCAGGACGGTATAAAATCCCACAAACCCTGCCAGCGATCCCATCAAACTGTCCGACGTCAAAGTCGAAACTGACAGATGGGTCGGCAAAACCCCATAGATGGTCCACGGCTGCCGACCATACTCGGCAACAAACCAGCCGAATTCACAGGCCAGCCATGGGGCAGGCAACATCAGTAGCGCCCACTTGAGTAACCACCGCTTGTTCTCGCAGCGCCCTTGCAGGGTGCTGATGAATGAAGCGACAAACAGCGTCAGAATCAGGAAACCCAGCGCCACCATGATCCGAAAACTCCAGAACATGGGAAACACGCGGGGAATCGTGGAATCTACCGCTTTTTGAAGGAGTTCCGGCGTTATCTGATCAAAATTTCTGACATAGGGTTTGAGCAACAAACCAAATCCGAGGTCTGCCTTGTGAAGTTCCAGCATGCGCCGGGCTTCCTGGTCAGCGGGGTCATGACGCACCTGTTCCAGGGCTCGGACCGCTTCGACCCCCGAAAGAATCCGTTGACGGTTTTTATCCTTGATCTGATGGATACCCGGAATGAGCGTTGTGGTGGAGCGGGTCCCGATCAGCCCCATGACATAGGGAATCCTGACGGCCCAATCGTTTTTTTCGGTTTTTTCATTTGGCGCCGCAATCAAATTGAAAGAAGCGGGAGCCGGCTCGGTATCCCACATGGCTTCCATGGCCGCCAATTTGGTCTGCTGTGCTTCGCCGACCGTATAACCAGACTCGTCGCCCAATACGATCACTGACAGAGCGGATGCCAGACCAAACGCGGAAGCCACGCGAAAACTGCGCTTGGCAAACTCCACATCTTTTCCCTTTAGCAGGTACCACGACGAGATGGCCAGGACAAAAGTCGAAGCCGTCACATAACCAGCCGAGACGGTATGCACGAACTTGGCCTGGGCATCCGGGTTGAACAGCAACGCTCCGAAGTCGACCAATTCCATGCGCATGGTGGTGGGATTGAACGCGGCTCCGACAGGGTTCTGCATCCAGCCATTGGCAATCAGGATCCACAGCGCCGACAAATTGGTGCCCAACGCCATCAACAGCGTTACCATCAGATGCTTGGGGCGCGAAAGGCGATCCCAGCCAAAGAAAAACAGCCCAATAAAGGTTGATTCCAGAAAGAAGGCCATCAATCCTTCGATTGCCAGCGGGGCACCAAAAATATCACCTACATAGTGAGAGTAGTAAGCCCAGTTGGTGCCAAACTGAAATTCCATGGTGATGCCTGTTGTCACCCCCAGAGCAAAGTTGATACCGAACAATTTGCCCCAGAATCGGGTCATGTCCTGATAGACTTGCTTGCCCGTCATGACGTAGACGCTTTCCATAACAACCAGGATCCAGACCATGCCCAGCGTCAGTGGGACAAACAAAAAGTGATACAGCGCGGTCACTGCAAACTGCAATCGTGATAAATCTACCAACGAATCAGTCATGATGTTGCTCTCCATGCGGGTAGGATTGAAAATGATCGAATCTGAATTCGTCCTCCATGGAGCGATCGGTCACCTGCGAGTCGTGACCTCGCACAAAAAACACCCAGATCAGCGTCAGTGCCACTGTTTTGGCAACGAGCACCAACGTAATTTCAAGCACCAATCGGGAGATTTTCATGCGTGGCCGACTCATGGTGTCAAGCGCCTCTTTTTATGTTTTTTTGCAACCGTAAAGCCAGACTACCCACACTGCCGCCATTGAATGCCTGGCTGTAGCCCAACTGGTGCATAACCGACAGGGCGTGAGCGGAGCGGGCACCGGAACGACAGTACAGGATGACCGGGCAGTCTTTGTCTGCCACCAAACGAGGGATATCATGGTTGAAACGATCCAACGGAATGTTGATCGCCCCTTCGATATGACCGGATATGAATTCCGAGTGGGTTCTCACATCGAGGAGACTGGCTCCGGCGGGAAGATCGCCTGCATCCTTGCCGCCATTCACGGAGGCCATAAAGTGTGAAAAAAATCCCATGATGTCGTTCTCCCGTCTTTAGGATGTTTTCTTGCTTTGCAACCGTTCAATCCCGATCAACTTCAGCATGTATTTTTCATAAATTGGTTCGGAACTTCCTTGTTTCATTTTGTAAATGAAGTACTTTTCAAATGCTATCTTGGCCCAGTGCACCCATTTGGCCTTGACAAACCAGTTGACGTTCCGGGGCTGGATTTGTGGAAGTGCGATAAAGGCGGCACCGGTATCGCCCATGTCGGCCAGACAGAAGGCATTCCAGGTCCCCTTGCTATCGGCGGGCTGACCCTTGAGATCGGCGGCGATGTTGTGAACGATGGCCGTTACCATGGACTCGATCATGTAACCGGTCTTAGGCGTTCCGGTGGGGACCGGCGTAACTTCCACTGGAGGAATTGCCACACAGACTCCCGCTGAAAAAATATTGCGGTATTTCTTGCTGCGTTGAAATTCATCCACGATCACAAAACCGCGGGGATTGCATAATCCCTCCACCGACGATACTGCATCCACCCCTTTGAAAGCAGGCAGCATCATGCTGTATTTATAGGGCAATTCATGTTCCCTTTTGAGGTTGCCCAGGTCGTCCAGTTCCGTCACGAACATCTTGCCGTCTTCAATCTTGGTGACTTTGGCATTGGTGATCCACTTGATGTCGTTGTTGCGCATTTCGCTTTCCAGCATCGACTTCGAGTCCCCCACCCCACCCAGGCCCAGATGACCGATATACGGTTCGCTGGTGACATAGGTCATGGGAACCTTGTGACGAAGTTTGCGGTTACGCAGATCACGGTTCACGACAAAGGCAAATTCGTAAGCCGGCCCAAAACAGGATGCCGCCGGTAAAGCCCCAATAATGACCGGTCCGGGTTCTTCCAGTAACTCCTTATAGGCACTGTAGGCATGTTCAGCGTGGTTGATGGTGCAAATGGATTGAGTAAAGCCATTCTCCGGACCCGCTCCCGCTACTTCTTCGAATGCCAGCCTGGGCCCTGTGGCAATGACCAGGTAATCGTACGCCAGACGACTGCCATCCGAAAAATCCAGCGCATTGTTGTCGGCATCCACTCGATTAACCGGTTGGGCCACAAAGTCGATGCCCTTCTTGGCCAGATACGGACGAATCGGAAAAGTGATCGATTGGCGATCACGCCAGCCTACGGCCACCCAGGGATTTGAAGGAACAAATTGAAAATAGTCCACCGCATTGACGACTGTGATGCGATGTTCAGTACCCAGTTCGGCGCGCAATTCATAGGCCGCGGGCATGCCGCCTGTGCCTGCGCCCAATACAACGATATGTGCCATGATTCTATCCTCCTCAGGGGTGTGGTGTAACAACAGTGGGTAATAAACCGGAAGAATTGCTTCCAGCCAGATCGGCAGGGGGTAACGACAACCATTGATTGATGGCGAGCAAATCAGCATCGGTCAGATGCCCGCCCAAAGCAGACAGGCGCAGGCGGTTGATGAGCACGTCTATCCTGGCCTGTAACCAGGCCAGACGGGTGGAAGCCGCCTCGCTCTGGGCATTGAGCAGGTCCAGAGTGCTCCGATCCCCCACCTGTTGCCCCAAATGAGTGGAGTTGACCCGGTCATCACTGGCAGTCATGGCGTGGGCCAGGGCTTCCGCCCTTTGCGTCCCGGTGGTAACCCCCAACCAGGCTTCCCGGGTACTGAGAAGAACCAGTTGATGAACCTGCTCCGATTCGGCCTCTACCTGACGGGCCAAAAAGGTTTTTTCGTCCTGATGGGCGCTGCGCATCCCGCCGCTGTACAACGGAATGGTCACCTGCACGCCCACCAGGGAGGTGCGCAGGGTATTACTGGCAGACCCGTAGTTACCGCTTCCGGTCAAATGATCGCTGTCCACCTCTCCCACCAGATCCACCGAGGAAGAGGCCAGCGCGCCATATCGTTTGGCCTCCTGGCGGGCAATCTCGACCTGAAGCGATTTTTCCTGCCATTGCAGATTATGGCTGGAAGCGTCCGTGAGCCAGTCATTCAACGAGGCGCCCACCGTGGGCAATACCCCGTCGTAGGGAGCAGCCAGGGTCAATTCTTCCGGATTCATGCCGGTCATGTCGCCGAGGGCCTGCTGCTTCATCTGAACCTCCGCCTCGGCCGCCAACACCTGTGCTCTCATGGCTTCCCGACGCGCCAGTGCTTCATGGGTATCCGTCACCGGTACATCACCCAGCTCGAATTTGCGCTGAACTTCGGCCAAGGCCCGCTCCACGGCCAATGTTTGCTGACGCGCGACACGCAGAGCCTCCTGGGCCAACACCACCTCGAAATACCGCTGCACGGTTCTCAGGATCAGATCCTGACGTGCATTGGCCCATTCCAATTCCGCAACCTGGCTTTTGAGATCCAGTTCCCGTCCTTGCGCCAGACGGTCCCCGCTGATCAGCGGCTGACGGCCCTGTACAGACCAGCGCTGCAATAGCCCCCCATTGATGGAAGTATTGAAGTTGGCATTGTTGGTGGCCGGAAAAAATCCGGGGGCACTGAATTGGGCTCCCTGGATCTGGCTTTGACTTGACATGCGTCCCTCTGTCCCACTGGCTTGCACAGTGGGATGCCAGAGTGCACTGGCCTGGTCTTTTTGGGTCGCCCCCGCCTGATGTCCCGCCGCCGCCGCCTGGTACGTCAGGTCATGTTGCTGAGCCGCCTGCCAGACATTGAGAAGATCGCTGGCCTCGCTCCAGGGGGACAATACCACTCCCCACAGAACGAGCCATGACTGTCCCAGGAATCTCTGCCGGATCGTAGGATTCATGGGATCAGCACCCGGTCCGAACACCCAGTTTACGGAGCAGGGTTTCCATCAGGCACCACCGGGTAATCCCGCTTTGCAACAAGTTGACGCCCACAAAAGCGGTGAAGGCCAACCACCAGGAACTCTGGTAAAAGGGACTGGCAGGACTGCCCAGCACCAGTGAAAGAAGAATGAATGTGCCTGCAATGATACGAACGATACGCCAACTGGTCATGATTCGAGTCCCTCCTTGGGTGGGTTTGAGTGTTGAGAATGATAAGCGGTGTAATACAGCATGGGGATCACCACCAAAGTCAGGACGGTGGATACCAGAATGCCGAAAATCAGGGAAATGGCCAGCCCATTGAAAATGGGATCATCCAGAATGAAAAAAGCCCCCATCATGGCAGCCAGGCCGGTCAGAACGATCGGTTGGGCGCGGGTGATGGCAGAACGCACGACAGCCTCCCTGAAGAGAATGCCCTGAGCCACCTGAACGTTGATAAAGTCCACCAGCAAGATGGAATTGCGCACGATGATCCCGGCCAAGGCAATCATTCCGATCATGCTGGTGGCGGTAAACTGGGCACCCAGCAAGGCATGCCCCGGCATGACGCCGATGATGGTCAGGGGAATCGGCGCCATGATGATGAAGGGGGTCAGGTATGAACCAAACTGGGCCACCACCAGCAGATAGATCAGTATGAGCCCCACCGCATAGGCCAGACCCATGTCACGGAATGTTTCATAGGTCACCTGCCATTCGCCATCCCACTTCAGGACATAATTTCGATAGCCGTCTTCGGGAGGACGAATAAAACTATCCTCCAGTTTCCTGCCGTCTGGCGTCTGTATCTGCATGATGCGTGAACGCATGCCAAACATGCCATACAACGGGCTGTCCACCTTCCCGGCCATATCCCCGACTACATAATCGACCGGCAACAGGTCCTTATGGTAAATCGGCTGTTCGCGCACCGTATCCACCCGGCTGACCAATTCACGCAGAGGAATGATGGGCCCCCCGGAACCTTGTACCCCCAGGGAAAGCAGGGTATCCAGGCTACCCTGTTGATCCGGCGAAAGTTGCAGCCACACGGCCGCAGGGTACTTGCTCTGGTCATGCAACCATGTCACGGCCTCGCCCGAAAGGGCCGTCTGCAGCGTAGTAGCAATGGTCTGTTGGGAAACCCCCAGAAGTGCCGCCTTGTGACGATCAACCTGTAGCAGGATCTTGGGTGCGGACACGATGCTGCTGTCCCCTACGTCGACGATACCCGGCGTCGTGGAAAATACCTGACGCACGGCTTTGACTACGGTCAAACGTCCCTCTGCCGTCGGACCGTAGATTTCAGCCACAACGGGTGAAAGAACGGGAGGTCCAGGTGGTACCTCGACAATCTTGACGTTGGCCCCAAAGCGCCGACCAATGGCCTGCAATGCAGGACGAAGGCGGGTTGCGATGGCATGACTTTGCTCCTTGCGCCGGGACTTGTCCACCAGATTGACCTGAAGATCGCCCAATTCGCTGGACGCCCGCAGATAATACTGACGCACCAACCCATTGAAATTGATGGGCGCTGCCGTCCCCACATAGGCCTGGTAGTTCGTCACCTCGGGGACCGTGGTCAAATAGGCCCCCAATTCGTGAATCACTGCGGCAGTTTCCTCGAGGGGCGTTCCCGCCGGCATATCCACGATCACTTGAAACTCCGACTTGTTATCAAAAGGGAGCATTTTGAGCCGTACCAGTCCAGTCGCCGGCAGCGCCAGGGATAGGGCGATCAGCGTCGCGATTCCCAGCGCCACCCGGCGACGGTTACGCTTCCCTCGAACTTCGTCCAGCAACGGAATGAATATCCGCCAGAACAGGGGGGTCAGGAGCTTGGCCAATCCTTGAGGGTGGAGATCCTGCACGGCCTGGGTGCCTTGAACAGGTTCATCAGAGGGTCCGCCGTGAGTCTGTCCTTCCTTCATCCAGATTCGCGCCAACCAGGGCGTGATCATGAAGGCAATGGACAGGGATAAGATCATGCCCATGCTGGCATTGATGGGAATGGGGGACATGTAGGGCCCCATCAACCCGGTCACGAATGCCATGGGCAGGAGCGCTGCAATCACGGTCAGCGTGGCCAGAATGGTAGGCCCGCCCACTTCGTCCACCGCACCGGGGATCAGTTCGCGTAGCGTTTTACCTGGAAACAGGTGTTGATGGCGATGAATGTTCTCCACGACCACGATGGCGTCATCCACCAGAATTCCAATGGAGAAGATCAGAGCAAAGAGGGAAACCCGATTCAGGGTAAAACCCCAGGCCCAGGAGGCGAAGAGGGTGACGGTCAATGTCAGGATCACCGCGCATCCCACGATGGCGGCTTCGCGTCGCCCCAGTGCCAGAAAAACCAGCGCGACGACGGAGGCCGTGGCGAAAAGCAGTTTATGGATCAGTTTCTCTGCCTTATCGTTGGCAGTTTCGCCATAGTTGCGCGTCTCGGCGACCATCACATCGGCAGGAATGACCGTATTTTTGAGGCGTTCCACCCGATTCATGAGCGCGTGGGCCACACTGATCGCATTTTCACCCGGTTTCTTGGTCACCGCCAGGGTGACCGCCGGATAGTCCACCGGACCCTGTTTTCCCGCTTGACCGAACCACACATAGCGATTGGGGGTTTGGGGCCCGTCTTCGACCCGAGCCACTTCTTTCAGATAAACTGGATGATGGTCGGTCACCCCCACGATCAGATTCCCCACATCCCGTGCATCGCTCAGGTAATCCCCGCTTTCCACCGCGATGGCATGGTTTCCGACCAGCAAGTCTCCTGCCGGTAACCCCTGATTGGCCGACTGTACGGTAGCCCGAACCTGTTCCAGGGTGATGTGGCTGCTCATCAATCGCGCAGGGTCCAGATTGATGCGCAGGGCACGCCCAGGTCCACCCACCGTAAACACGGCCCGCGTCCCGGCTACCCGCTCGAGATCGCCTTCCATGCTCTGAGCGACCTGTTCCAGTGCGTAAGCACCGATCTGCGGATTTTTACTGTAGAGCGTCAAGGCAAGGATGGGCACATCATCGATCCCCTTGGGTTTGATGATGGGCGATAAAACGCCCAGATTTTTTGGGAGCCAGTCCGCATGGGCATTCACGGCCTCATACAGTCGCACCAGCGCCTTGGTGCGCGGCACCCCCACTTTGAACTGGACGGTCATGACCGCCAATCCGGGGCGAGATACGGAAAACACATGATCCAGACCTTGAATCTGGCTCAGGACCTGTTCGGCCGGTGCCGCCACCATTTGTTCCACATCCCGGGCAGAAGCCCCCGGAAAAGGAATCAGAACATTGGCCATGGTGACATTGATTTGAGGCTCTTCTTCCCGTGGAGTCACCAGAATGGCGAAAACCCCCAACAAAAAACCAACCAGTGCCAGCAGGGGCGTAATCTGCGCAGTCTGAAAAAATCGGGCGATGCGTCCGGAGATACCGAGGTTGGGTTTCATCGTCTCTTCACCGTCCCTGCGTCAGAGCCCGTTGCGCATCGGGAACGACTTTCTCACCGAGGGAAACTCCGCTCAGGATTTCCACTTGCTGATCCAGGATTCGTCCCAAACGAACCTGCCTCAGCAGGGCGTTCCCCTCTTGGTCTTGCACATAAACGCCTGTCATCTCAGCACGATGCACCACCGCCCCGAGGGGAACCCAGAGTGCTTCATGCGTTGAATCGCCGCCCGGTAGCCAGACCCGAACAAAGGTCCCGGGCCGCCCCGGGGGATGAACGGCATCTTCTGGCAAACCCAGACGAACCTGGACGGTATGACTGGCCGGATCCGCAGTAGGCAATACAGTGACGTAGGTCGGTATGACCCATTGCGTCTTCATGTCCGCACTCTTCAACTCCAACCGGCTCTGCACAGGGGTGGATGAAGAAAGGAGCGCACTTTCCGGAACCTGAGTCGTGACACGCAGATGGGAAGGGTCATAAAAAGACACCAGGGCGCGCCCCGGTTGGGCCATATCTCCGAGGTTCACAGGGACTTCTGCCACAATTCCGTCAAAGGGTGCGCGCAAGACGTAGTAGCCGGCCTGGGCACGCACTGCCGACGACTCGGCCAATCGTGCCTCGGCCTGGGCTTTTGTACTTTTGAAACGGGCTTCTGCCCGATCCAGTGCTGCCTGACTGATATACCCTTTGGAAAACAACTGGTCCTGGCGCGCATACTCACGGGTTGCCACTTCCAGTTCAGCCCTGATCGCCTGCTCCTGGGCCAACTTGGCCGCAACATCCTGATCCGCCGCCCGCGCATCCAGACGAATCATGATCTGGCTCTTCCTGACCCGATCACCGGGATGTACTGCCACCGCCACTACCCGACCGGAAACTTCGGCAGCGATCACCGCCTGACGCTCGGCTTCAATCACGCCGTCATAACCCATCATACCGCGAGGTTCCTCTGCCCCCCCTGTTTCCTGGGCCTGCAAAGAGACCATATGAAGAGAAATCCCCAACAGCATGACCCCATAGATCCAAATCAGCGTTCGCTTGGACCGGTCATCCTTTTTCATTACGGTTCTTGCCATGGTGCACTTTCCTCGCTTTACAGTTCTCGTCTCTTCATAATTATTTATGAATTTATATTATGTAACTTTATATATCGTTTTATGGTAAACTGTCAACACTTTTCTGAAACTATCATTCGGAGATCTTCGGAATGCACCCATGCGATGGCACAATGCTGCATGATTTCAAGCAGATGTATGCATCGGCTGATCGAGCATGCAGTTTTCTTAAGGTGTTGGCCAACCCGGATCGTCTTGTCCTGCTCTGCCGTTTGGCAGAAGGCGAGTGTTGCGTCAGCGAACTGGAGTCTGCCCTGGACATTCATCAACCCACCTTGTCACAGCAACTGGGAATTTTGCGGGAAGAGGGGTTGGTGACCACCCGACGAGAAGGGAAGCATATTTTCTACCGGGTGATCAGCCTGGAGTCGATTGCCATCCTCAAGGCATTACAAACCCAATTCTGCAAACCGCGTCCGCCCGAACCGAACCCTCTTCAAAAACCTGCCGGGATTCACACCCCGGACTGATTCAACTCCCGCTTGAACCAGTGCAGGGTGCGATGCAACCCTACCACTCCTCCCACAATGATCAAGGTAGGGGCTTGCAGGGGTTCGGTCCGCACCTGTGCCGGCAAGGTTTCCAGCGTGCCCGTCATGACCCGCTGACGCTGCGTGGTCCCTTGCTGAATGATCGCAGCCGGAGTGGTCGGGGAAAGACCATGACCGATCAGTTCCCGGCATAAAATCTCCAGACCGTGCAACCCCATGTATACCACCAGAGTTTGCTGGGGATGCGCCAGGTTTTCCCAGTCCAGATCCATGGTTCCATCCTTGAGATGTCCCGTCACAAAGACACAGGACTGGGCATGGTCCCGATGCGTCAGGGGGATGCCCGCGTAGGCTGCGATGCCGGAAGCCGCCGTGATGCCGGGAACCACCTCGAAGGAAATCCCGTGCGCTGCAAGGGTCTCGATTTCCTCTCCCCCCCGCCCAAAGATAAAAGGATCTCCCCCCTTGAGCCTCAGTACCCTTTTCCCTTCCAGCGCCAAACGCACCAGAAGTTCATTAATGCCTTCCTGAGGTACGGCATGATGGCCGCGTTGCTTTCCCACATAGAGGCACGTCACCCCGGGAGGCAGCAGAGCTAGAACTCCCGGAGACACCAGATTGTCATACACCACGACATCCGCTTGATTCATGAGACGCAACGCCTTGACGGTGAGCAAGTCGGGGTCCCCTGGACCCGCCCCCACCAAAAATACCTTTCCTGGGAGGACAGGATCCTCACGCGGCCCGGTAAAACGCTGACGGTCTCGTTGTTCCCACCATTTCCCGGCCAGTGCTCGTGCTTCTTCAGCAGAGGCCGCTCGTTCCATGGCGAACAGGGCGACCGCCGCCGTCTCCACCACGGCAGCCGCCCCATAGTCGCTCTCCTCGCTACCCACCCACACACGGTACAAACGTGCGCAATCCATTGGTTCATCGCGCAGATGTCGTTTCTCGAAACGGGCGGGCCAGATCTCCTGGTACGCCATACCCTGTTTGGACCAATAAAGTTGGGTCGTGCCATCCGGATTGATTTCAGCCTCCCCCCCCTCCCCCTTGAAGACGAAGAAACAGGGATCTCCCAGCAATCGGGCTGCCTGCTGGTGGATTTTGTCGTAGCCGGGATGAAAGATTCCGGCCAGGGAGACGGGAGCGTTCAACGGATTGCTCATCCGTGCCACCGTGTGAATGGGCGAACGCAATCCCAGCACCTGCTTCAGTGCGAGCAACTTCGTGATCTGGGGAGAAAAACTTGCCACGGGGAGAAAAGCGAAACCCGTCTCCGCCAGGGAGTCCGTCGCCTCGTCCAGCGAGTGTGTCAAGGGGACCCCCAGGGCCTTCAAAGCATCAGCGACAGAGCGGCGTCCTGAATCACACTGCTCGAGACCGTGCATCAGGACTCGGATGCCGTGCTCGGCCAGGAGCAGCGCCGACAGGACATACCAGGGTAACTGACGTCGTTTGCCGGCATAACTTGCCCAGTCCAGATCCGCCGATGCCCTGGACCCCGAGGGGAGAGAATGCCGCAATGCCCGGACCATGCCGGCCACTTCCTCTGCAGTCTCCTCCTTGAGGCGCACCAAGGATAGAAAAGCACCGATCTGTTCCGGACGCACTGCGCCCGCCAGAATGAGCCCGAGAGCCTCCTCGGCTTCTGCTTCGGTCAAACCCCGGGCGGCGCGCTGTCCTTTGCCCAGCGCCTGGATAAACTTCGAAAAGGGATGTTCCATGGCTCATGGTACCAAAAATTCAAGCCCACGCGTGTTCTTCGAGGAGCCCCAGCCTCACTTCTTTCTGAGGAAAAATGTGTACTCTCCCCCCTCTTGTGCGACGGATATCAACTCGTGACCGGTCTGTTTCGAAAAAGCCCGCATGTCCCCCACCGAACCGCCATCGGTGGAAATGATCCTGAGTACCTGGCCGGACCCCATATCCGCCAAGGATTTTTTTGTTTTCAAGATAGGCAGGGGACAACTCATTCCCCTGACATCCAGTTCTTTATCCGCTTGCATGGCGATTTCTCCATTTTTTGACCCGCATCGAATGATACGCTACCCGGTTACCTCAGGAGGATCGATTCGTTTGACCCTGAGTTTCGCCGAGAAAGGATTCGAAGGCTGCACGCGCCGGACTGACCGGTCGTCCTTTCAGGGAGATCTTGCTGAGAGGACGTTGCAGGTCTCCTTGCAACCAGGGGATGCAGGTCAACTCTCCCTGCTCGAGATGATGGGCCGCCATGATTGCAGGGACGATAGCAACACCGACTCCCGCAACGACCATCTGAACGGCCGCCTGGTTGCTTTGCACGATGATCTGTCGGGCAGGAACGATCCCCAGATGCGCCAGAGTTTCCGCTACCACCCGTGCCGTACCGGATCCTTCTTCACGCAGAATCCAACGGCAATGCTCGAGATGTTCCCGTTCCACTCCCGGCTTCGTCACCAGAAGCAGAGGTTCGTTATGCCACAATTCACAATTCAAGCGTTCCTCATCCACCGGCCCCTCCACCAACGCCAGTTCTACCCAGCCTTCCAGTACCTGATGTACCATGGCTTCCGTATTCCCGCTACTCACCCGAATATCCATTTGCGGATGGCGCTCCAGAAAAATGGCCAGATCCCGTCCCAGCCAATAGGCGGCAATGGTCGTGCTGGCGCCGATATGCAAACAGCCCTTGCGTAATCCGCGCCGCTCCTCAATATCCTGCAATGCCGCCTGCTCCAGTGCAAAGATGGAACGGGCATGAGAGAACAAGGACACGCCCGCCTGGGTCAGTTTGACCTGTCGCGAAGTTCGTTCCAGCAGTGCAACGCCCAGAACTTCCTCGAGGCTGCTGACCGCCTTGGAAATGGCGGGCTGAGTGAGGTGCAGGTACTCTGCTGCCCCCGTGAAACTGCCGGTGCGGGCAACTTCTGCAAACGCTCTCAAATGATGGAAGTTCAGTTTCATGGATGAGGATACCGCCAAGCACTCAATAATAAGGATCATCCCCTCGTAAAATCAGGGGCAATGAACGTCTATCCTCGGCCCCCAAAGGATGCCGGTCCGGGTAGGTTCAACCCCGTAAGCCAACACTTCCACGCCGTCACGCATCACCGCGCGCAGTAACCGACCATAGGCCGGATCGATCGCATCCGCAGGGCGCACCACGCGAATATCCGAGCGTTGGACACAGAACAGCAGCACCGCGCGCGCGCCCTCGTGCACCACACAGTCTCGCAATTCCTCCAAATGTTTCAAAGCCCGTTGACTGACCGCATCAGGAAATAATCCGATGCCCGGTTCAAGACTGGTAGTCACACTTTTGACTTCGAGATAACAGATCGATTTTCCCTGATCCTCAAGTAACCAATCGATCCGACTGCGCTGTTGCCCATAGGGTACCTCCGGACGATGGCGAGCATAGCCGGATACTTCCCTGATCGCTCCCTGTTTCAATGCCTCCCCCACCAATGCATTGGCCCGGTGCGTATTCACCCCGACCCAAACCGTGCCGACCTGAATCTGTTCGAGGGTATAAGGACAACGACGGGTGGTATCGCTCGAGCGACTCAGGCGAGCGCCCTGCCCCACTTCCAGACACCCCAGCAAACTGCCGGTATTGGGTACATGGGCGGTAATGATTTCTCCGGCACCGAGTTCGATATCCGCCAGAAAACGCTGGTAGCGCCGCAACAGGCGCCCCTCGCTCAGGGATTCGGCGTAATCCACGAATCAGGGCAAATCGAATAAAAGGAATTCCGTTTGTCCCGGAGTTCCCATGGCAATCTGATTCTGCCGGGCAATGCGTAATCCATCGCCTTCCCGCAAAGGGTGCCCATCCACGATCAACTCGCCAGTGGCCACCTGCAAGTAGCCCCTGCGCCCTGGAGCAAAATCGTACACCAGAGTATCATCCGCCCCCAATATCGAGGCGTACATCCGGACATCCTGATGGACCGTCAGGGACCCATCGCGCCCGTCCGGGGAAGCAATGAGACAGAACCGCCCGTGTCGTTCTTCAGGCGAAAAAATTTTCTGTTCATATTCAGGGGTGCGTCCGCGCCGGTCAGGCAAGATCCATATCTGCAACAGATGAACAGGAGCGGAGTCCGACGGGTTGAATTCGCTGTGGGTGATACCGCTGCCTGCGGTCATTCTCTGCACCTCTCCGGCCTTGATCACCGATCCGTTCCCCATGCTGTCCCGGTGTTCCAGACTGCCCTCGAGAAGGTAGGTAATGATCTCCATATCCTGATGAGGGTGCGTACCGAAACCACTGTTCGGTGCAATCCGATCATCATTCAGGACCCGCAGAACGCTGTAGTGCATGTGCGCTGGGTCATGGTAATCCGCGAAGGAAAACGAATGCCAGGATTCCAGCCAACCTTGGTGGGCATACCCTCTGTCTTTGGAACGACGCAATGCCAACATGAGTCATCTCCTTGAAACGGAATCTGTTGCACCGATCCCATGGGCAGAAGATGGGGGCAATAAAAGCCGGAATCAAGCCCCGCCTTCACGCCGGGGAATCAGGTCATCCAGCCATTCCACCCAATGCCGGACGGGAGTCGTCTCATCCTTGGCCAGATGAATCTGACAACCAATATTGGCGCTCAGGATGACCTCCGGTTTGCCGACTTTGAGGGCCGCCAGTTTGTTCTTCTTGAGTTGCTCGGATAATTCGGGTTGGAGTATGGAATAGGTTCCGGCCGAACCACAACAAAGATGCGCATCCTCCACAGAGGTAAGTTCTGCCCCCGCTGATCGCAACAACTGTTCCACGCCCCCACGCAGGCTCAATCCATGCTGGAGCGAACAGGGTGCATGAAAAGCAATGCGCCCTTTGGACTGGTCAGGATCGATGCCGAGGCTTTTCAAGGTCAATCGTTGTTCATCCGGGGTCACGCCGATTTCCCTGGTCAGTACTTCAGAGATATCCTGAGTCAACTCGGCCACCCGGTCGGCCCGTTCCCGATACGCAGGATCATGGCGCAGGGCATGCCCATATTCGCGCAATTCGACCCCACAGCCCGAAGCCGTGCTGACGATGGCTTCAGCCCCTTGTTCCACGAGAGGCCACCAGGCATCGATATTACGACGCATGGCCTCCAGCGCTTTTTCTTCATCTCCCAGGTGGTGAGCCAGGGCCCCACAGCACCCCGCATTGGGCGCCACCATGCCCGAAATACCTAATCGATCCAGCAGGCGTTGTGCCGCGCCCTGAGTCGCCGGGGTCAAAGCCGGTTGAACACAACCCGCCAAAAATATCACGTGCCTGGCATGGCGGACGGGGGGAATCCAACCAGCTTCCTGACGCTCGGGAATGGCGGAACGCCAGCGCTCGGGAAGTAGAGGACGCGCCATGCGGCCCATATTCAGCACGGTTTGAAACAGTACCGGTTTGGGCAGTACGGTCTTGAGCAAGGTACGGACCACCCGTTGTCCCAATGGACGAGGTACGGATTTTTCCACCCACTGGCGTCCTTCTTCCAGCAAATGGGCGTATTCCACTCCGGACGGGCAGGTGGTCTCGCAGGAACGACAGGTCAGGCAGCGGTCGAGATGAAGGCGCGTTTCCTTTCCGTCAGCCTTGCCTTCCATGAGGGCCTTGATCAGGTAGATCCGACCCCGCGGACTATCTCGTTCATCCCCCAGTAACTGATAGGTCGGACAGGTGGCCAGGCAAAATCCGCAATGCACGCAGGAACGAAGGATACCTTCAATGGAAGTTGCCGCAGGTAAGGCACGGGTTTTTTCGTCGAGATGCGTTTCCATGGCCTTATCCTTCCAGAAAACCGGGTAACCCGGGATTCAGGATTCCCGCCGGATCGAAAACTTTCTTGAGGTTGCGGTGAAGGGCAAGAAGTGCGCCTGCGGGAGGCTCGGGGAAAGGACGAGCCGGATCACCGCCGTGCCATTGTTGGGCATGCCCGCCGGCCTCCCGCGCCATGGCATGAACCTGGGCGTGACCATGATCGCAGGCGACCCAGCGCAGTCCCCCTCCCCATTCCACCAACGTTTGACCCGACAGACCCAGCGGACCTGTGGTCGGTCGCACGGCCATCCGCCAGATCGGCTTGGGGGTCATGAAAAAATCCAGTTGTTGTTCGCGCAAGCCCATCCACCACCCTTTCCCTTCCAGGACTTCTTTCCCCCCCAAATGGACTGCGGCGGATTCCAGCGCCTTGCGTGGACCTTCCAGACGCACGCGCAGGCGCCCCTGAAAGTAACTGGATGCCGTGATCGGCCAGGGCTGCCCCGCCCATTCATTCATCCGTTGCAAGGCCTGGGCCTCCGAGAGACTCCACTCCAAAGTCAGTTGAGAGGGAGCGCGGGGAATGACCTTCAAGGTCACCTCTGTCAATACGCCCAAGGCACCCCAGGCCCCCACCATCAGACGAGAAACATCAAAACCCGCCACATTCTTGATGACGCGTCCCCCAAAGGACAAATCTCGCCCCTGACCATCGATCATGCGAACGCCCAGCACAAAATCCCTGACGGCACCCTGGGCCATGCGGCGCGGGCCCGACAATCCGGCAGCCACCATCCCGCCCACCGTGGCCTGCAGTCCGAGATGAGGAGGCTCGAAGGCCAGCATCTGGCCGTTTTCCTCGAGCAGGCGTTCCAGCGTAATCAGGAGCGTTCCGGCTCGTACCGTGACGACCAGTTCACTCGGTTCATACTCCACGATCCCAGTATACAGACGCAGATCCAGCACCTCAGGAGCAGCGGAGCATACCAGGAAGGATTTGCTACCGCCCCCGCGGATGCGCAGGGGCCGTTTGGCTTCATAGGCCTGCCGAACCTGGATACAAAGGGGTTCCAACTCGCCGTGCATGATCAAAACCGGGGGAGTTCAGGATGGGGCAACTGGTTGTGGTGGACATGCATCCGCCCCCCTTCGGCACACCGCTGCAAGGTCGGAATCGCTTTACCGGGATTCAATAATCCCTCAGGATCGAAAGCCGCCTTGATCCCATGAAACACCGCTATTTCATCCTCTCCAAACTGAACACACATCTGATTGATTTTTTCCACGCCCACGCCATGCTCTCCCGTGATGGTTCCTCCGACTTCCACGCAGAGTTCCAGAATCCGTCCCGCCAACTCTTCCGTTTTATGAAACTGGCCGGGAACCCCTGCATCATACAGGATGAGAGGATGCAGGTTGCCGTCCCCTGCATGAAACACATTCGCCACTTCAAGCCCATATTTCAGGGACCAATCGGCGATCAGGCGCAATACTTCCCCCAGGCGACGACGCGGAATGGTCCCGTCGATACAGTAGTAATCTGGAGCCAAACGCCCCACTGCCGGAAACGCGGCCTTGCGCCCGGCCCAGAAGCGCAATCGTTCTGCTTCGTCCCGGGCAACTCTGAGTTCCGTGGCCCCATTTTCCTCGAGAATGGTTTTCATGCGCGCCAGTTCGTCCTCGACCACTTCCGGCATCCCATCGGATTCGCAAAGCAGCACGGCGGCCGCTTCCACCGGATAGCCCGCATGAACGAAATCCTCTGCCGCACGAGTGGCCAATGAATCCATCATTTCCAGTCCGGCCGGAATGATCCCCGCCGCAATCATGCGTGCCACGGCATCGCCGGCCTGCTCCACCGTGTCGAACGATGCCATGATCACCTTTGAAACCATTGGCTTGGGAATGACTTTCACAGTCACTTCCGTAACGATCGCCAGCAATCCCTCACTCCCCGTCAGCAGGGCCATGAAGTCGAACCCCGCGCTATCGGGGGCTTCCGAACCGATTTCCACCACCTCCCCCGTCAGGGTCAGAACCCGGAGACGCAGAATATTATGCAGCGTCAAACCGTATTTCAGGCAATGTACCCCGCCCGAATTTTCGGCGACATTCCCCCCGATACTACAGGCAATCTGGGAGGAAGGATCAGGCGCATAATAAAGTCCATGAGCGTCTACCGCTTGAGTGATGGCCAAGTTGCGTACGCCGGGCTGAACCCGTACCGTTCGTGCCAGAGGGTCGACCTGCACGATGTTCCTGAGCCGTGCCAACGAAAGCAGAACCCCACGTTCGTGGGGCAAAGCCCCTCCCGAAAGCCCTGTCCCCGCCCCTCGTGCAACCACTGGAATACGTTGGGCGTGGCAATAGCGCAGAACGGCCTGTACTTCCTTTTCCGTGGCTGGCAACACGACCACATGGGGCATCTGTCGGTAGGCCGATAACCCATCGGTTTCATAGGGACGTTTGGACTCGGGTGTCGTCAGGATGGCCGATTCCGGCAACCATTGACGCAGAGCCTGACCGATCTCCAACTCACTGGGAATTTCTGACTTGTCCATGGAATGAATCAGTTCTCCCGGAGGGATCGATGGGTATCCGAATATCGAAAAGACATGAAACTCATAACGTAATACTATGAATCAGTAGATAATATTTTCATTGGATCAACCATGCCCAAGCCATACAGGGCCACCCGTTTATGCCTTCCGGTCAAGCCGCTGCGCAACTCCACGGCATCCAGGGAAAGTTGAAACTGCTCTGCCAGAAAGCGACGAAGAACCTGGTTGGCCCGTCCGTCCACGGGCGGGGCAGCCAAACGAATCTTGAGGGCGTCCCCATGCTTTCCGACCACTTCGGTCCGACTGGCACCCGGTTGAATGTGCAGGGTCAATACCCATGCCCCGGTTTTTGATTCGCGTCGACAGAATTCCATACTCACGGCGATTTCTTCAGCAAACCTCCCAACAAAGCCGGAATTTCACGATGCTTCTTGATGCCAGGCGGGCCCAGGGGTGGACGACTGAAGTGATGATGCGAATATACGGACCGTGGAGACTCTGGAACCGGACGGGGGACCTTGGGTTCACCGATGACTTTCTCCGGCATAGTTGCCGCTTCCGGCTGGTGCATGACATGACGACGATCCGCCCGCGAACGACCATCGGTTTCCCGGGGAGGGCGCCGTTCCACAGCGCGCTGCACGGGTTGTTCGATAACCTCAAAATTCACGGGGACTTCTTCGCGAATGGCCTGCTTGATCAACGTCTCGATAGCCTGCCGTTCACGACTTTCCTCCGGACTGACCAGGGAAATGGCACAACCTTGACTGCCCGCCCGGCCGGTCCGACCAATGCGGTGCACATAATCCTCCGGCACATGAGGCAGTTCAAAATTGACGACAAAGGGCAATTGATCTATGTCCAATCCCCGCGCCGCAATGTCCGTGGCCACAAGAATGGAGACTTCTCCCGCCTTGAACTGTTCCAGGCTGCGCGTACGATGGGACTGGGTTTTGTCGCTATGAATGGCTGCCGCAGGAATCCGCTCTTTTTCCAGTTGGGCGCACAACCGATTGGCCCCATGCTTGGTACGCGTGAACACGATGGCCTGAGGGATGGGCAGCGTTCGAATCAAATGGGTCAACAGCGCCCGTTTACGCTCCGCTTCCACCGGATAGATGAGTTGGGTAATGCCCTCCGCCGTGGTATTGGAGCGCGCCACTTCCACGGTTGCCGGGTCATTCAGGATCCCCTTGGACAACTTCCTGATATCTTCAGAAAACGTCGCAGAAAACAGCAAGTTTTGCCGACGTGCCGGCAACAGGGCAATGATCCGTCGGATATCAGGGATGAAGCCCATATCCAGCATCCGGTCCGCTTCATCCAGCACCAGAATCTCCACCTGAGACAGATTGATGGTTTTTTGCTGGACATGATCCAGCAAACGTCCCGGAGTCGCCACCACGATCTCCACGCCCGCCTGCAATGCCTTGACCTGGGGAGGCATGGCCACCCCTCCATAGATCACCGTACTGCGTAAGGCCAGGTAGCGCCCATAGGTTTTGACGCTTTCCTGCACCTGGGCCGCCAACTCGCGCGTTGGCGTCAGAACCAGACAGCGAATGGGATGGCGCGCCGGCGAAGGACTGGAACTGGCCATGGGTTGGAGACGATGCAAAATGGGCAAGGTAAACCCCGCCGTCTTTCCCGTGCCCGTTTGAGCGGCCGCCTGCACATCCTGCCCTGCCAACACCAGAGGGATGGCCTGAACTTGAACCGGGGTGGGGGTTGTATACCCTTCGTCCGTAATCGCCCGCAGTAATTCTGGAGAAAGCCCCAAGGATTCAAATGTCATTAATTTCATCACTCCAACAACACATTTCATGAATACAGCAGATGTGGCATAATACCACGTTCGAGACTGGGGGCGACCTGGCTTCGACGGCGGTTGCAAAGCAATGCAGTGCATACCGAGGACCAGTGACCTCGTAAATCCATCTGGAAACCATATAGTTGCCAACGACGACAACTACGCCCTAGCCGCTTGACGGCTAGGCCCTGCACCCACTGGTCTCTGGGTGGGAGTTCGGGAAACCGGATGGCAGGGTCATTTACAGAGACTCGTAACCTGATGGGGCTCCTTCATCGGTTCCTAAACTCAAGGGAGATCGTCCAAGCGAAGTTCGTCGGTTGACGTCGTGCGGATCAAATCCAAAGAGCCTGACTAAGTATGTAGATCTGCTTGTAGAGGACTGACGGACGCGGGTTCGATTCCCGCCGCCTCCACCAAAACCTTAAAGCCCAACCCTTATCGGTTGGGCTTTTTTTGCCCGAAACGCCAGTGTTGGCGCGGTTTCCGGCCTTTCTCTCTTGAGCATGCACCTTCCGAAGTGGCCGTTTCCGGCTCACATTCCGCCGTTTTTCTCTCTCTGTTCTCTGCGGCCCTCTTGGGTATTCAAGGCTCGAAGTCATTCATCCGCGCGGGTTTGAGGGCTGCGGGTTGTTGTTTTCGTCAGCCCAGCGAGTGCGACCGAGTCTGCGGCAGACACGAAGAGGCCGCGCCCGAGCCGTACCAGATCGCCGGCGTCGATCAAGCGCTTAAGGTAGACCAACGGGATGCCGGCCGCCTTGAAGTCCTGCGCGCGCGATTCCTCGCGCTCGGGTCAGGCTGAGGGCGCGGCCGCGATAATTTTTATGACATTCGGCCATGATGTTATCTGTTATCGACAAAAGAGAATAATTGCAAAATTTCGACTGATGTCATATATTTTGTATGATTATGATCTCATCCAGTTCTCCAATCGATCTTACCCCCCAGCACGTCAAGGCCGCACGCGCGCTCCTGGCCTGGTCCCAGCAGGATCTCGCCAAGGCAGCGAAAGTGGCCACCTCGACGGTAGCCGACTTCGAGCGCGGCCAGCGGACCCCGGTCGCCAACAACGCCCAGGCCATCCGCGCCGCCCTGGAGGGCGCCGGCATCCGCTTCCTGCCCACCGGTGCAGTGATCGGCCCAGCGGTGCCGATCGTCACCCGGTCCAACCGCTCCGGCGTGCCAGTCCGCTGGGTGAGCGCCGAGGACCTGTCCGACTGGGCCAACCGCACGGACGGCGCCGTCAGCCTGCCGACTCTGCTGGCCTTCCTGATCCGAGCCACTCACGGGACCGCCGCCCGGCTCCGTTTCCCGGCCGACGAGGGGGTCCGGCATCCGGGCTGGGACGGCCAGACTGACGCAGACGTCGCCAGCGAATACGTGCCCCAGGGCGTGGCCGGCTGGGAGATTGGCGCCCAGCGCAGCGGCGTGCCCCAGAAAGCCGCCGACGACTACCGCAAGCGCACCGACAAGCCCACGCCGATTGACCCAGCGACCGCGACCTACATCTTCGTCACGCCGCGACACTGGCCGCAGAAGGACGAGTGGGCGAGGGCGCGGAAGACCGAAGGGCCGTGGCGTGACGTCCGCGTCTACGACGCCGACGACCTGGTTCACTGGATCGAGCAGACACCGGCGGTCGGTCTGTGGCTGGCGACACGTCTGGGCAAACGCCCGTCGGGCACCCGGGAGCTGGACGAGATCTGGGAAGAGTGGTCGCGCGCAACCCAGTGGCCGCTGACCGAGGATCTGGTACTGAGCGACCGTGACCAGGACGCCGCCGAAGTATTGCGGTGGCTCCGCGCCGAGCCGTCGGTCCTGTCGATGCAGGCCACCACCACCGACGAAGTCGTGGCTTTCGTTCACGCCACGCTGAGCGAGTTGCCCGATGACCTGAGCAAGCCCTATCGCGCCCGCTGCCTGGTGGCGACCACCGCAGCGGCCGCTCGCGCGCTCGCCAATGCACAGGCGCCTCTGATCATCCTGCTGACCGAGCTGGAACCGGGCCTTGCGCGCACCCTTTCCGAACGCGGCCACTACGTCCTTCAGGCCTATGACGAAGGCCCGGTAACGAGCGGACAGGTCCGCGCGTTGCAGCGGCCGTCGCGGGAGGGTATCGCCAGCGCCCTGACGGCGGCTGGCATCGCAGAACCGCGCGCCAAGGCCCTGGCGCGCGATAGCGCGCGCAACCTCGCCGTTCTGCGCCGCCTGATCCCGGCGGCGCCCGGCCGCAAGCCCAAATGGGCGGAGGACCCGCCGCCGCACGCCCTGCTGGCCGCGTTGCTGGCAGGCGGTTGGGACGAGAACGGCGAAGCCGACAAGGCACGCCTTTCGGAGTTGGCCGATGCGCCCTACGACTCGGTCATCGCCGCCCTGACGCCCTATGTTGGCAGGTTCGATAGTCCCCTCCAGAAGGTCGGCTCGACCTGGCGCATTGCGTCCCCGTCCGACGTCTGGCTGCTGCTGGCCCACCATCTGACAGCGGCGGACCTCACGCGCTTCGAGGCCGCCGCCCATGCCGTCCTGGGGTCGGCGGACCCGCGGTTCGACCTGGACCCAAACGAGCGGTGGATGGCCGGGGTCCGTGGCATCCACCGCGACTACTCGGGGATGCTGCGCCACGGGATCGGCCAAACCCTCATCCTCCTTGCCCTCTGGGGCGACCATGTGGTCACCGTGTCTGACGCCAAGCAGCGGGCCGACGCCATCGTTACCAAGCTGCTGCAGAACGCCGATAAGCGACGGTGGTGGTCGCTGTCCCGCGACTTCCGCCTCCTGGCCGAGGCTTCGCCCTCAGCCTTCCTGTCAGCGGTCGAAGACAGCCTCGACCAGGACGATCCACCGATCAGCGCCCTGTTCGGCTCTGACGACGGCGGAATCTTCGGTGCTGAGCACCTGTCCGACCTGATGTGGGCGCTGGAGTCCCTGGCTTGGTCGCCGGACTGGATGCCCCGGGTGACCCACATTCTGGCCCGCCTGGACGCTGTCGACGTCAAGCCGCGCCGCTATACGAATGGACCGGCCAACAGCCTGCGCAAGATCCACCTGCTCTGGATTCCCCAAACATTCGCCACCCTCGACGAGCGTCTGCGCGCGCTGGACCTGATCCGGAAACGGGAGTCGGATGCGGCCTGGAAGCTCATGCTCGGCATCTTGCCTCGTGGGCACGACACCTCCTCGCCCTCGCCAATGCCGCGCTGGCGGGACTTCAGCGTTGATAAGGTCGAGTCGGTGACCTACACGCTGATTGGCCGGGGCGCCTCAGCGGTCAGCGAACATCTGTTGGCGGATGTCGGGACGAGTCCCGCGCGCTGGGTGCAATTGCTCAATCGGATTGGCGGCCTAGCGCCGGGGCCCGAAGCGGTCCTCGACGCGATCGAGTCCACCGAACCCCGCATCGCCGACAAGGATGATCGGGCGATCTTCTGGGACAAGCTGCGCAGAGTCCTGCACCACCACCGGCAGTTCCCCGACGCCGGGTGGAGGCTGCCCGACCTCGTGCTAGACCGCCTTGAGGCCATCTACGACCGCTTCGCGCCCGCAGATCAGATGGAGCAGATTGTTTGGCTTTTCCAACAGGCGGTGCAGCTGCCCAAGCCCTCGGCCGAAGGCTGGCAAGCCGAGCAGCGGGATGTCGAGGCCGCCCGCCTGAAGGCGGCGCGGGCCCTCTACGCCAAGGAGGGCATCCCGGGGGTATTGGCACTCGCCCGGCTGAGCGATGCGCCGTGGTTGCTGGGGAAAGCGCTGTATGATAGCGGCCTGCCGGCCGCTGAAGTGGATGCCCTAATCGAGGCGGCGGTGCGCGGCGACGACTCCCATGAACGGGACGTCGCCCGCGGCCTGATCATCTCGGCCTTTCAAGATCGAGAGAAGGGCTGGGGCGCGGACCTGATCGCCGAGGCGCGGGAAGAACATTGGGGTGACGTCGCCCTGATGACGATTCTTCTGGCGCTGCCGGTCGAGAGGTGGACGTGGGATCAGGTCGCCGCGATCGGCGGAGAGATCGAAACAACCTATTGGAAGCGCACGCCCATTTTCTGGATGAGCGACGACAGCGCCGACGTCAGCTATGCCCTCCGCAAGCTGATCGGGGCTGGCCGCGCTCGCCACGCCCTGGTGCTGGCCGGTCGTGGCGATAAGGTACCTCTGGCGTCCGATCTGTTGGTGGAGTTACTGCAGGAAGCGTTGCGGCAGCCCTTCGAGGGCGACGGCGACAGCAACGAAGCCACCATGTTCCAGCACTATGTCGCCGAGATCCTTGGGCTGCTTGACGAACGCGACGACGTCGACGAGAACGCTCTGGTCACACTGGAGTGGAACTACCTTCAGCTGTTGGAGCATTCGCGGCGTCCGCCGAAGGTCCTGCTTCGCGCGCTGTCGGAGCGGCCGGCGCTGTTCATCCAGATGCTGAGCGCGATCTTCAAACCCACCGAGGAGAGCGGAGTCGTCGACCCCGAGCCGCCGGACCCTGAGCAGGGCCGCGCGGTCGCCACCCAGGCCTATCGCCTGCTCGAACTCTGGAACCGCATCCCCGGCACTCGCGACGACGGCACGATCGACGGCGAGGTGCTGGAGTCCTGGATCAAAGAGGCTCGGGCTCTTGCCAAGAACGTGGGCCGCGAGGACTTCGCCGACAACCGGATCGGAAAGATGCTTTCGGCCTCTACAATGGGTGTCGACGGAGTTTGGCCGGCGGAGCCGGTGAGAGACGCTCTTGATCTCTTCCGCAGTAAGGTGATGATCGAGGGCTTCGAGGTCGGAAAATCCAACCGAAGGGGTGTAACGACGCGGATGCCGCGCGATGGCGGCGCCTTGGAACGCCATGAGGCAGCGCAGTACCGCACCTGGGCCAAGGAGGTCAGTTATGAGCATCCCTATACTGCCAAGGCCCTCGACCACTTGGCCGAACAGTACGAACGGGAGGCACAGCAGCACGACGAAGACGCCGAGCGCCTGGACTGGGACGCCTAGACTTCGTTCAACAGCCAAAAGGTCGGGCTGGCGAGCAGCGCGAACCTCGCGACACCTACCCAACGGCTGCTATGCCGATCAGCACTCGTAGGTCGTTCGGCAGGTTCCAGGGTTGAGCAGTCACTTAAAAACGGCCGCGGAAAACAGTTGTCAGACCGCTCTTGGCCGTTTTGCGTCGTAGAACATCGATTACGGGCCACACCGCGGTTTGCTGCATCGCACAAGCAAAAAGCAATCGCAGATTTCGAGGACTCAACGAAAGCCGCCTCGGGCGGCGTGACGGCGTAGACGCCAGTCAGCACCGGCCCGCGACCAGCGCCTCTCGCTGTGCCGGCCAGGACACGGACAATTTGCCGCGTAGCAGCTGGCTGACGCCCACCTCGAGTTGTCCTAGGGCGATGGCTTCGATCAGGTCGGGGGCCAGTTGTGCCAGTCGGTTCATCTTGCTGGCTTGACCAAGGTCGATTCCTTCGGCGGCGGCGATCTCGGTGATCGTCCGGTACCTGCCCTCGTCCAGTAGCCGTTGCCAGTGATGCGCCAGTCCGAGGGCTCGCATCAGGGGGGTGTCCTGTGCCAAATCACGGGCCTCCCGCTCCCGGCGTGCCTCATCCAGAAATTCCTGCGGTGCGTCCAGTGGCGTGATGACCTGCTTCTTGTGCACTCGTTTTACCAGCGTCCAGGGCACGAAAGTCTCCAGTTGGACGCCACCAGCCGGTGCCGGCAGTTGGTAGGTGACCGGTGCACCCTGGTACCGGCCCCGATGCTTTCTGCTCACACCCCCTCCTCCCCGAAGCGTTTCACGATCTGGCGTTGCGCATCCCAATCCACAGGGACTGGGTTTCGCTGAAACCAGATCAGGTTCATTCGGCGTGGTTGTCGCCCTGCCATCAACTGCTCGATGATGTCGGGTGCGAGCAAGGTCAGGCGCATCAGTTCATGGGTAACCGATGGATGCAGACCTTCTGCCCGCGCGATCTCCGACCCGGTTTTCATCGCCCCGGTATCCAGCAGATGTTGCCAGTAAAAGGCCCGTGCCAGCCCCTCGAGCAGGGTCACATCATGAACAGTGTGCTTGTCATCAGCAATCCGTTGAGCACCTCTGCGGCGGAACACTATGGGAATAAAGGTTTCCAGATTTTCGTCCATCAGGATTCCGCCTCCAGCATCTCAGCACCAATGCTGTTCGGCGCAAATTCTTCGATCAGGGAATTCCAACCTAATTCCCGCCACTTCACCTTGATGCCCTGGATCTCCCCTGCATGAACCAGATCAATACGCTCGATCATCAGATTGGCAATCCGGTAGCGTTCTACCGGAAACAGTTGATCCCACACATCGTTGAGTCGACCCATGGCCATCACCGTCTCCACTTCATTGATCTGGGCTCCGTGGCGCTGGATGTACCGCACCACCGATGCCACTGATTCCGGACTGGTCAATACCGTCCTGATCTGCGCGACGACCGCTGCCTCGATTTCCGGGGCTGGCAAGCGTTCATAACTCTTGCCCGGAGCGCCGAATCGGCTTTCTGATTTGGACACATAGTAGTGGTACTTGCGCCCGTTTTTTCTGGAATAGGTCGGGTACATCCGCTCGCCCGACGGCGCGTGCAGCAATCCTCGCAGCAAGGCATCGGTGCGCGACCGGATCTTTGTGTCCACCGACCGGGCGTGACCATCCTTGGACAACACCTCATGTACACGGCCCCACAGCCCAGGGTCGATGATGGCCGCATGTACGCCAGGGAACCATTTCCCCTTGTGGGATATTTCGCCAAGAAAGATGCGGTTGCGCAACAACTTATGCAGGTACTTTTTGTCGATCTGCGTCCCGTTGCGGATCTGGCCCTCCTGCGTCGTCCATGCCTTGGTCGTGATTCCCTCGGCAGTCAGATTGGCCGCGATCTGGGTCGGCGAACCGATGGTCAGCATTTCCTCAAAGATACGGCGCACGACCACCGCCTCAGTTTCGTTGATCACCAGCAGGCGATTCTCTACATCGTAGCCCAAGGTCGGCACGCCACCCATCCACATCCCCTTGCGCTTGGCCGCCGCGATCTTGTCGCGAATCCGCTCCCCAGTCACCTCGCGCTCGAACTGGGCAAAGGACAGCAGCACATTGAGCATCAGCCGCCCCATCGAGGTAGTGGTGTTGAACTGCTGGGTAACCGACACGAAGGACACGCCGTGACGCTCAAACACCTCCACCATCTTGGAGAAGTCGGCCAGACTGCGAGTCAGGCGGTCGATCTTGTAAACCACCACGATATCGACAAGACCACGCTCGATGTCGGCCATCAGGCGCTTGAGGCCTGGCCGATCAATGTTGCCACCGGAAAACCCAGGGTCATCATAATCGTCGGAGACAGGAATCCACCCCTCTGACCGCTGACTGGCAACATAAGCCTGCCCCGCCTCCTTCTGGGCATCGATGGAGTTGAACTCCTGGTCCAGCCGTTCGTCCGAGGACACCCGGCAGTAAACAGCACAGCGTTTGCGTGGCTTGCTGGTAGCGATTTGCATTGGCTCGCTCATTGCGCACCTCTCTTGCTGCCCAAGCCAAAGAACAAAGGCCCAGACCAGTGAGTCCCGGTAATCTGCCGTGCCACGGCTGTCAGACTCTTGAAGGGCTTCCCCTCGTACTCGAACAACCCCTCTGCCGTGACTGCTACTTTATGTTCCCGGTCACCCCATTCGCGCAGTAGCACCGTACCTGGTGCAAAATTGAGTTCTCGCGGGCGGCCGCGCAGTTTGATCTTCGAGTGCTTTATCCCAATGGCTTCGAGCCGCTGGCGCGTGGCCAGAGATAATCCCCCAAAGGCTTCTTCCTGCAACTTGTAGGCAACCCGGGATTCAATAAATGCCCGGTTGGGATTGACCGGGCGGCTTTTGAAATACCGGTCCCAGACCGTCCAAAGTTCCGCGATCGGCATTCTGGACAATTCTGATATACGGGCCGCGATGGATGCTTGTTGATCGTTCATGACAAATTCTCCGGTTGATAGGAGGTTGTATGAACGCGCTGGTCGGGCATAAAGCCAAGGCTAACTTCTCTCTGTTTTCGATCTTCTCCAAGCCGGGTACGAATAATGGCCGCCGCAAGGATGGCTGTAATTTCACCAACTCTGGTGGCCCCCGACATCTCGGCGGAGTGCGTGAGTTCGATATCCTTCATGACTGCTCCATGGAATTGCAACTGTCATGGATAATGACCCCGATCTTCCGAACTGGATGGCAACGCAGGGTAATCAATCAAGGAGAAATAAGTGACCAGAAAGTCTCTCAAGAACAGCAAGCACCTCGTTGATCTGATCGAATCGGCGACAGTGCCCTCCATCGCTCAACTTTCTCAGGTCGACAAATTCGTCTTCCTGGCTGCGGTTGACGCGTCGCTCCCACCAGCGCAAGCAAGACTGGCTCTCATTGAAGTCTTGGCAACAGTCAGCCCCGAGGCCATTGCTGTCGCCGACCAGGAGTCCATTCGATTCATGCAGTTGGTCAGGTTCCAGTCAGACGCATTGTTGGAACATGCCTATGACACTCTCGAATTCGAGGAACACCCAGATTTATCAAGCTTTGACCAGAAAGCAGATGTCATGACACGGCTGGTCTGGCTACGAGCAATGGCCCCCAAAATTTTTGACCAGATTGAAACGATCTACCTGACCCATCACTTTCACGGCCACAAGAAATTCCTGGGATTCACCGTTCGTGAAGGAGATGGCAGGGACTTTGTCTGGAGCGAAGATGTCGAGCAAAAACTACATGCCGCCGTGGGCGAGATTCTCACCTTGGACGACGAAGCGAAAGCCGGCTGCGAACTGATCCATTTCGAGATGGAGGAAGGAGACGACGCTGGAAAACGCAGGCTCCACTATCTGGTGGTGTACCACCCCGGAAAGATGCGTTTGCTACATCAGATGAAAGATCGCCAGCGCGACCTGCTTCATTTCATTCCGGCACTGGAGGCGACACTCGTCTATGACCCTGCCAACAACATGGTCCATGTGCTCTCAGATCGGGCATCCGTAGCGAGGCAGTTGGCCGATCGCTTTTCACAGATCGGTTTCGATAAGCCTCTTTCCCGGCAACCGGTTGATGCCATGAATTTTGAACTGTCCATGTTCAAGACACGGGTCGATCTCACTGCAGCGCACGCCCCAGGCGCATTCATTGAGGATGCCTGGATCTCGTCCCTGACCGTGACTCTCGGACATACGTACCACAGTGTCACCCTGGATATGACCTCCAGCGACAACATCTGGAATGTATCCGCCCACCACTTCGGTGACCATAATCCGATCACCTTCTGCCGCTCAGTACAGGAGGTGAAACTTTCCTTCATCGTGCGATTCGATGGTGAAACGGAACTACGGGCATTGGATATCACGGTCGGTCAGCGCGGTTCCTGCAATCTGCTGACGCTACCCGACCCACGACTACGCCAGTGCGGCGAGGATATCTTGATGTCACTTGGCGTGATGACACGGGTAGAACTGGCAAAAATTGGTGCTGATCTGGCATTATTCCACTCCGAAATGAAACTATTGGACCTGGCCTTGGATGAGATCGATGGCCATCTGCTGACCATGCTGCAACTATCCATCGCCAATCTCATCAGCAAGGGCCTCCTGAAGAAAAAGGCTCCAGGCAAATTTATCGTCGTGCCCGTGAAAGATGATGAAGGTCAGAGTGGTTTCCGCCGACTTCCGATACAGTCAAACAGCACCAGTACATGGGCCCAGGACGAATTATCAGGCGATAGGTACGACCTCACCGATGGCGATCTGTGCCGCTACACGGTGGACAAATCCTATCTCCGTGAACGGTTGGATACCTTGCTCAAGAAACAACTGATCGACCACGCATGTATCCAGGATGACCAGGAACCCTTCATCATCGGAAATTACCGGATGGGAGATCAGCACCTGCCGGTCGCTCTGGTTTCGCATCTTTGGGATGCCAGGCATGCCGACAAGATGGATGCTGCCATGCGTCAAGAAAATCTCGGACTGAGCATCGTACTCACCACGACCACCAATACCTCTCGCCGGTTCCTCGGCCAGGGTATCGTGGTTCCACTGAATTCGATTCAAGTGGAGGGTGATGACGGGGTTGCGCTTGACTTATCGCGGATCGAAGGTGAAGTTCGGCGGAGACAAAATGCCGCCGTGGCAACCGAGGTTCCCATACTGATCAAGGACGATGCACGGAACGCTTTGCTGGTCGGCCCCTGGTCAGATCCGTGGGCGCTCACAAAGAAGGAATGGATCAATGTCGTTGAAATTCTCGTGGATGCCTGGACATCACACAGGGAAAAATGCTCGAAGTTGCAATTGGAAAACGCGGCGGAAGTGCCCATGCGGTCAATGAGAGAGTTTTTTCGTGGCGCACCAGAATGGAAAAACTATATCCGTGGCGCCGACGGAAACAGCAAACCTCGTCTGTGGGAACTCAACATCGGCGTGCCTGACTATAAAACCACATGAGCAAGACTATCGACTGCGGCCGCAGATGAGTTTTCGGATGGGGCGGCCCCCTCTGCAGATCCAGATTCTGGTCGTCTGTGGATACACGAGCGTAGCCAATGCATTGATTCATGGTCAAGACCCAATCATCGATTTGTTGATGGATGGTCTAACAAAAACTCGCCTTCTGGAGGCCCAGAAACCTGGTTTTGTGAGTTGTTCGCCAAACGACCGTTTCTGGTGCGGTTTGGGAGTATCGTCATGCTTAAAATTATGGCAAAATTGTCCACGATATTGGGTCCACTTCACTTGGCAATCCAGCCACCGATGGTCCCGTTGGGATTGACGTGCCGGTGGGCCGGAACCGGCCCTCTTCCGTCACCAAAATCAAAATATTCCACGATGTTCTCCTTGGATAAGAGCTGGTTCCGTTCCAGCCACGCAGCTATGATGTTTGGGCGCTCAACGACATTGCCGTACTGGTGGATGAAGCGCGCAGCGTGCGCGATGGATTGAGAGCAGTGGCGATTCTGAACTGCGCGGATCCGGGTGAATCCTCCACCGACAATCTGGAAGCGGCCGCTGCCGTAGGTGATGTTCCCCAGTTCGAGTATCTAGCGACCTCGATTCGCCGCCGCAAGGCATTTGCCAATGCCGCCGGAGCGGGGCTGTCGGTGCTGGAACAAAAACCAATGGACAAGAAGGCGGTAGAAGAGTTAAATGCACTTGTAGCAGCATTGTTTTAATATTGAAACAATATCTGAGAAGTATTTACAGGATATGCAATGGCAATCACGAAACCGAAGACGAAAATGCCAGATTCTTCACCAGCAGATACGTTTATATCGGGCGCACCTGATGCTGCACGGGCAAGAGGCGTCAAGAAGGGTAACAAACAACAAATCAGCCTGACCATTGCGCCAACCCTGCTCGCAAAGGTGGATGAACTGGCGGCCGAACTGGGTCAATCCCGCGCCGCAATCATCAACATGGCAATTTATCGGGCTGTAGAATATGGGTTGATGATTGATGGAATAAAGGGAGGATGAATGTTATGAGTCAAGAGAATTCAAACTTCTCTCGTTGGTGGGAGTTTTACGTTGTACGTTACGGTATGGGTAGTGTAATAGGGGGGATTATTGTTTTCTTTCTCTTCAGCTCGAATTCATACCTGCAACCAATGCTTTTTACTGCATGGGGGAAATTTCCATACAGAAAAATTGATGGGGCATTGCTAACATTATTGGCTGGATATGGGCTGGCCTATTGTTACTTTGCTAGTGCGCCAATACTGGTATTGCACGCTGGTCGTTTTGTTTTCCAAACTGGCGATAAAAATAAAACATTAAAACTCCTATGGGGTGTAATTATATTTATAGTCCTTAATGTGTTCTGGTATTCATTATCACGAATTTTTGATCAAAAAATTGATGAATATTGGTGGGTTGCATTTATGTTGTTAGATTTTTTATTAACTTGTCAAATATGTATTTTATATGCTATCATATTAAATAGAAAAAATCTTTTTCATTTTTACAAAAAGTTGGCGAATCAACGTGCTCATTCGGATAAAGGTGGTCTGGTTGAGTCTTATAGACATTTGCGTGAACATGGGAATTCGTTTTTGATTCTTCTTCTTGAAATTGTTCTTGCCCTTATATTGTACTTTGTTAGTATTAGTAATGCTTTTAATAAAAACCAACTGCTTGTTTTATTATATTATGTTGCAATTGTTATATTGTGGATAGCGCCATCTATTTTTATTTGGTTCACTGCTGTTGAACTTGAGATTGAATTTGTTGGTGATAATGCTAATGAACATGAATCCGGCAATACCGGATCATGAACATGTGTTTTCAAATGTTGCTTTTTGAATAAAACCTTTTAAACTTGAGGCGTTATTTATGCATCCAGGCACAGAGATTTTCGGAATCATGTAGATGTTGCCCAAAGATTTATCCCTCGGTAATCCCCCCATTTTTAGCTGGGGCTAAAAATGGGGGGATTACCATACCTCAATCACCGGATCGTTCAGCCTTAACTTCAAAAGCATTTCCGCTGCAGATTTCAAGGTACTTGGGCAGCTTTCCGATCCCCCAGTGGATGTGGCGGCGAAAATGTATGCTGTTATGACAGGCGCGCAATCCGTGCCGGTCAGTGATGACTGGTTGCGCAGTTTGCGTGTGGAAAACCTGGAGCATGGCTCACCCGAGTTCGACAGCTGAGCCTATAAAACCGCCGTTTTTACCATGGCCCCCTAATAAAATCATAGAGTTGGGTTTTCTGCCAGAAAAGTCTTGTAGTGACACGCCGTCATGTTTTTCTGATTGACCATCATTTTGTTGTCGAATTACAATGGCGACATGTTCGTAAAGATCACCACTTCCGGTCCGCGCCAGTATGTCAAGCTCGTGGAGTCCTACCGCGATGCTTCCGGCGTATCTCGCCAAAAGGTCATTGCCACCTTGGGGCGTCTGGAAGATATCCAGGCGGGAGAAACCGATGCCTTGGTCAATGGCCTGCTTCGTGTGACGGGTCGCCCTACCCTGGATGAAGGAACGGGGGAGATTGATTTCTCTTCTGCCCGATCCTTTGGCGATACCTGGATGCTCACGGCCCTGTGGCAGGAACTGGGATTCTCGGACGCTTTTCGCCGGGTGTTGCGCCCCCATCGCCAGTTTGACGCCGAAGCCCTGCTGAGGGTCATGGTCTTCAATCGACTGTGTGATCCAAAGTCCAAACTGGGCATTCACCGCTGGCTGGAAGGGGCGATTGTGCCGGGAGTGGATCCGGAATCTGTCACCCACTCCCACCTGCTTCGGACCATGGATACTCTGGTGGAATGTTCGGATGCCCTGGAGTCGGCCATGGCAGGGTTGCTGCGTCCGCTCATCGACCAGACCCTGTCGGTGGTGTTCTATGATCTCACCACGATCTCTGCCGAGGGGCAGACTGAACAGAGCGCGGACCTGCGTGAATACGGGCTTTCCAAGAATGGCGGGGTGGAACGGCAGGTCATGCTGGGGGTGGTACAAACGGCCGAGG
>JAKBLB010000022.1 GCA_021832305.1 Pseudomonadota bacterium
TCGATAACGGGACGACCCGCGTAATACTTCAATCCAATTTCAAGAGTCGGCTTGGAATCCTTCTGGTGAACCTGCATACCATCGATATAACCTTCGTCCAGCAGGACTTTGGCAATCGAAACCTTCAACTTGGAAGAAGGCATGGAAACACTGGGCTTTTCCGCCCGTTGTGCGTTGCGGATGCGTGTCAGCATATCCGCGATAGGATCTGTCATACTCATCGATTAGGCTCCTGCGACTACCAACTGGCTTTGGTTATGCCCGGGATTTCACCGCGCATGGCAATTTCACGAAATTTGTTGCGCCCCAATCCGAACTTGCTGTAAACCCCGCGCGGTCTTCCCGTCAAGGCGCAACGATTGCGCAACCTGACTGGACTGGCGTTACGAGGCAAATTCTGGAGGGCTTCACGTGCCGCCATCCGGGCATCATCATCCGCCTTGGCGTCATTGATGATGACCATCAATGCTGCCCGTTTTACTGCGAATTTCTTGACCGCTGCGCGGCGCTTCAATTCACGATTGATCAATGCAACTTTAGCCACAGTTCACCTCAAACTTTCAACGGGAATTTAAAGGCCAACAACAATGCTTTTGCTTCTGCATCGGTCTTGGCTGTCGTGGTAATGGTAATGTTCATTCCACGAACGGCATCGATCTTGTCGTATTCGATCTCTGGAAAAATGGTCTGCTCACGCACGCCCATACTGTAGTTACCCCTTCCATCGAAGGAGCGCCCGGAGATACCACGGAAATCCCGAATTCGGGGAATCGCAACCGAGATGAGACGATCAAGAAATTCAAACATCCGATGACTGCGCAGAGTGACCATGCATCCAATCGGGTAGCCCTGACGAATCTTGAAACCCGCAATGGACTTGCGCGATTTGGTCACCACCGGCTTTTGTCCGGCGATTTTTTCCATGTCGCCCACGGCATGTTCAATCACTTTCTTGTCAGAGACCGCTTCACCCACCCCCATGTTGAGGGTGATTTTGGAAATGCGCGGCACCTCCATCACTGACTTGTACCCAAATTGCTTGATCAGTTCGGGTACGATATTTTCTTTATAGTAACTATCCAGGCGGCTCATACTTTATCCTTACGCATCGACCACTTCGCCATTCGACTTGAACACACGGACTTTTTTTCCGTCTTCAAGAATACGAATACCGACTCGATCGGCTTTTTGTGTGGCAGGATTGAAAAGTGCTACGTTAGAGATGTGCAACGGCATTTCCTTGGTCAGGATTCCGCCATTTTCGCCCTTGGCAGGGTTGGGTCGGACATGCTTGCGCACTTGATTGACCCCTTCCACGACCACCGCATCGAGACCAACCATTTCACGAATGGCGCCTCTCTTACCTTTGTCCTTGCCAGCAATGGCAATGACTTCATCACCTTTACGAAACTTGCGCATGTCTGCTCCTATAACACTTCAGGGGCCAGAGAAACGATTTTCATAAATTTCTCCGTTCTGAGTTCGCGCGTGACGGGCCCAAAAATCCGGGTTCCAATGGGTTCCAATTTGGCATTGAGCAGGACTGCTGCATTGCCATCAAAGCGAACCAGTGACCCATCAGGGCGACGCACACCTTTAGCGGTTCTAACGACGACCGCGTTATACACCTCACCTTTCTTGACGCGACCCCGAGGCGCAGCACTTTTGATGCTGACCTTGATCACGTCCCCTATACCGGCGTAACGCCGTTTTGAACCGCCGAGAACCTTGATGCACATCACTGACTTGGCACCGGTGTTATCTGCGACAGTGAGCTTCGATTGCATTTGAATCATGGTTTAAACCTCTCCAACTTAATTCACCGTGTTGCTCTGCATGTTCAGGATCAGCGATCCCGAATCGGTGACCAGTTTTGGACCCCGTTGTATTGGGAAAATGGTACTACCTAAGGAACCGCAGATTCTAGCACTGATATTGATACTTTGCAATAGCCCGTGATCCGCTGACGAAACAATTAGACCGATACCGCGCGCGAAATCAGTTCAGTGACTTTCCATGTCTTGGTTTTGGATAAGGGACGGCACTCTTCGATGACTACGACGTCACCGGCATGTACCGAATTATCTTCACTGTGGGCATGGTATTTTTTGGTCCGGCGCATGATCTTCCCGATGAAAGGATGGGTCACCGTACGTTCCACCAGGACCGTGACGGTTTTGTCCATTTTATCGCTCACGACGGTACCGGTGAGGGTACGTTTGCCCCCCTTCGCCTTATCTTCTGTACTCATTTGGCCACTCCCTTTTCAGCGATCACGGTTTTGACGCGTGCGATTTCGCGACGCAACTTGCCAAGTTCACTGGTTTTGCTACTTTGTTGCGTGGCAATCTGCATTTTCAGACCAAAACGAGCCTGATACAGATTGACCAACTCTTGATTGAGTTCTTCTGCACTCTTGGTTCTCAAGTCTTTTGTCTTCATGCCCATCATCCCAATTGTCGCGTGACGAATGTCGTGGCAATGGGCAATTTGGCAGCCGCCAACTGAAAAGCTTCCCGGGCCAACGCCTCATCTACGCCATCCATTTCATAAAGTACTTTACCTGGTACGATTTCAGCCACAAAATATTCCGGGCTGCCCTTACCATTTCCCATCCGAACTTCAGCGGGTTTACGGGAAATGGGCTTATCGGGAAAGATCCGTATCCAGATCCGTCCACCCCGTTTGATGTGACGGGTCATGGCGCGCCGTGCCGCTTCGATCTGGCGTGCAGTCAAACGACCCCGTTCCGTGGCCTTGAGACCGAAATCTCCAAAGGAAACCTTTGCGCCACGGGTAGCCACGCCGGTATTCCGACCCTTTTGTTGCTTACGATATTTTGTTCTAGCTGGCTGCAGCATTTCGAACTCCTGACTTTCGTGATTTCTTCTCAGGTTCAGCCGGAGCAGTTACGACCTGCTCACCACGACCCATGATTTCACCCTTGAAGACCAAGACGCGTACGCCAATGACTCCATAGGTGGTTTTGGCCTCGGAAAAGCCATAGTCTATATCGGCACGCAAAGTATGCAGAGGAACCCGGCCTTCACGATACCATTCAGTACGTGCAATTTCGATACCATTCAGTCGGCCACTGCTGGTGATCTTGATGCCCTGGGCACCCAGACGCATGGCATTTTGCATGGCACGCTTCATGGCACGACGGAACATGACTCGTTTTTCCAGCTGGCTCGTGATCCCATCGGCAATGATCTGTGCATCGATTTCGGGTTTGCGGATTTCCTCGATATTGACAGCCACCGGAACCTTCATCAATTTCTGTAAACTGGTGCGCAGATTTTCGATATCCTCACCTTTCTTGCCGATCACCATCCCCGGACGGGCACTGTAAATGGTGATTTTGGCATTCTTGGCCGGACGCTCGATGATCACACGACCCACCGAAGCATTGGCCAACTTCTTCTTCAGAAAGGCGCGGACCTTGATGTCATCCTGCAACATTCCAGGAAAGTTTTTTGAATTTGCGAACCAACGCGAACTCCAGTTCTTGAGAACGCTCAATCGAAAGCCGATTGGATGAATTTTCTGACCCATGGTTACTCCTCGTCCGCGACCGTGACATAGATATGACAGGTGGGTTTGACGATACGGTTCCCACGTCCTTTGGCTCGCGCCGTAAAGCGCTTCAGTACCGGCCCTTTCTCCACAAAGATCGTGGAAACTTTCAATTCATCCACATCCAGACCGAGATTATGCTCTGCATTGGCAATGGCCGATTCCAGCACTTTTTTGATGATTCGCGCCCCTTTTTTCGGGCTGAAGTTCAATACGTCCAGGGCTTTTGCCACACCCAGGCCCCGCACCTGATCAGCCACCAGCCGACCTTTCTGTGCAGAAAGGTGAACTCCACGCAATGTTGCTTGTACATTCATCATGGTTCCCCTTACTTCTTGCCGGAGGAGGCTTTCTTGTCTGCTGCGTGACCTTTGAAGGTACGCGTCAGAGAAAACTCACCTAATTTATGGCCCACCATATTCTCGGTGACATACACCGGGATATGCTGCTTTCCGTTATGTACCGCAATGGTCAGCCCAACAAAATCCGGTAAAACCGTGGAGCGCCGTGACCAAGTCTTGATGGGGCGTTTATCTTTGGAAGCTACTGCAACTTCCACCTTTTTGATGAGGTGACCGTCTACAAACGGTCCCTTCTTAACCGAGCGTGCCATATCGATGACCCTTATGCCGATTGCCGACGACGAACGATCATATTGTTCGTGCGTTTGTTCTTGCGTGTACGATACCCCTTGGTCTGAATACCCCAGGGACTGACAGGATGACGACCGGCGGCGGTTTTACCTTCACCGCCCCCATGGGGGTGATCCACCGGATTCATGGCAACCCCGCGTACCGTGGGCCGAATCCCACGCCAACGCTGAGCACCAGCCTTTCCGATGGAACGAAGATTATGCTCTTCGTTGCTCACTTCCCCGAGGGTAGCGCGACAATCCACATGAACGCGGCGAATTTCACCTGAACGCAAACGAAGTTGCGCATAAGTTCCTTCCCGCGCCAAAAGTTGAACCGAAGTGCCGGCAGACCGGGCCATCTGAGCGCCCTTTCCAGGCTGCATTTCGATGCAGTGGATCGTGCTCCCCACCGGAATATTGCGCAGCGGCAAGCAATTACCCGGCTTGATGGGGGCTTCTGGTCCGCTCATCAATTGAGCGCCCTGTAGAATACCTTTGGGGGCAATGATGTAACGGCGTTCTCCATCGGCATAACACAGCAAGGCCAGATGGGCGGTCCGATTAGGATCGTATTCGATGCGCTCGACCTTGGCGGGGATACCATCCTTATTGCGCCGAAAATCCACGAGACGATAGTGCTGACGGTGACCGCCCCCTTGATGGCGAGTGGTGATATGCCCGTTGTTGTTGCGTCCTGCATGGTTGAATTGCTTTTCCAGCAAACTTTTTTCAGCCTCGCCCTTGTGCAGGTGCGGATGACTGACTCTGATCACGCCCCGCCGGCCCGGCGATGTAGGTTTCATCTTGATGATCGCCATGTCTTATTCTCCCTGCACCAGATTGAGTTCCTGGCCGGCCTTGAGGCAGACGTAAGCTTTTTTCCAATCCTTACGCTTGCCAAGGAAACGGCCAGAACGCTTATGTTTGCCCTTGACGTTGACGACCTGCACGGTGTCCACTTCAACCTTGAACAAATGTTGAACTGCCGCCTTGATTTCCGCCTTGGTTGCATCACTGATCACACGAAAAACAGCTTGTTGATGCTTGTCAGCAACGCGCGTACTTTTTTCGGAAATGACAGGGGCTTCGATGATCTGGAGCAGACGTTCTTCACGAAAGATGGTATTCATCCCAGCACCTCCTCGAATTTCTTGACTGCACTGCGTGTCAGGACTACCTTCGGAAAGCGCACCAGATTATAAGGATCTGCTTCCGTAACCATGAGAACCAACGCGTTGGGCAAATTCCGCGAAGACAGATAAAGGTTTTCATCCAGGCTATCGGTAATGATCAGTACCCGTTCCAGCCCCATTCCTTTCAGTTTTCCCGCAAAGTGACGGGTTTTAGGGGATTCGAGAGCAATATCCTCGACCACGGCCAAACGATCTTCCCGCACCAACTGTGACAGGATGGTGCACATGCCCACACGGTACATCTTGCGGTTGACTTTATGACTGAAGTTTTCATCCGGGCTGGCCGGAAAAATCTTTCCGCCGCCACGCCACAACGGGCTGGATGCCATCCCCGCACGGGCACGGCCCGTCCCCTTCTGTTTCCATGGCTTACGGGTGGATTTGGCCACATCGCTGCGTCCCTTCTGGGCGCGAGTTCCTTGCCGCGCATTGGCCTGAAATGCAACAACCAACTGGTGCACCAGAGGTTCGTTGTAGTCTCTGGCAAACAATGCATCCGAGCCGTTAACGGTGGCAGTCACCTGTCCGTTATCGTCAATCAGTTTGAGATCCATCTCACGCACCTCCCTTGACTGCAGGCTTGACGATCACATGACCGCCCTTGGAGCCAGGAATGGCGCCCTTGATCAGCAGCAGATTGCGTACGTTATCGATTCGTACGATTTCCAGATTCTGCGTGGTACGGCGATCGTCACCATAGTGACCAGCCATCCGCTTCCCTGGAAATACCCGACCAGGATCTTGCGCCATCCCGATGGAACCCGGACTGTTATGGCTGAGTGAATTACCGTGGCTGGCACGATTGGAACTGAAGTGATGTCGCTTGATCGCACCGGTGAACCCTTTACCCAGCGTGGTTCCCGTGACATCGACCTTTTGCCCCACCTGGAACTGATCGAGGGGGAGTACGGAACCCAGTGAAATGTCTGCAACCTGAACTTCGCTTACAGAAAATTCACGGGTCAGGGTCCCTGCCAAAGATCCAGATTTGGCCAAATGACCCATCTGAGCCTTGGTCACTCGACTGGCACGTCGTTCACCAAAGGTCACCTGGATCGCGGAATACCCATCCGTTGCTGGCGTTTTGATCTGTGTGACGCGATTACCGCCCACTTCCACGACGGTGACTGGAATAGCCTCACCGTCATCAGTGAAGACGCGCGTCATGCCGACTTTACGGCCGACAAGTCCTATCGTCATCTTGATTGTCCTTATGTTTATTTCCTGTGAGGACCCCCTGGTCCTCCTCAGGTGCCGATTCCAATTGACCGGCTGGTACTGCGCTTACATCCCAACCCTGAATTATAACTTGATTTCCACATCAACGCCTGCAGGCAGGTCAAGTTTCATCAGTGCATCCACCGTTTTATCGGTGGGATCCACGATATCCATCAACCGTGAATGCGTACGAATCTCGAACTGATCACGAGAAGTCTTGTTCACATGAGGCGAACGCAATACGTCAAAACGCTCGATACGGGTAGGCAAGGGAACCGGCCCCTTGACCACTGCACCCGTACGCTTGGCGGTTTCCACGATCTCCAGCGCAGACTGATCGATCAGCCGATAGTCGAACGCCTTCAGACGGATGCGAATTTTTTGATGTGTCAATGCGGTAGCCATTTAATATTTTCCTTATTGAATCACTTTAGCGACGACACCGGCGCCCACGGTCCGACCGCCTTCGCGAATCGCAAATCGCAATCCCTCTTCCATCGCAATCGGGGCAATCAACGTCACCGTCACCGACACGTTGTCCCCAGGCATCACCATCTCCGTCCCTTCAGGCAACTCGATCGCCCCCGTCACATCCGTCGTCCGAAAGTAAAACTGCGGACGATACCCCTGGAAAAACGGCGTATGACGACCCCCTTCATCCTTCGACAAGACATAAATCTCCGCCGTAAACTTGGTGTGCGGCGTGATCGACCCAGGCTTCGCCAACACCTGTCCACGCTCCACGTCCTCACGCTTCGTCCCGCGCAACAACACCCCAACGTTGTCCCCAGCCTGCCCCTGATCCAGCAACTTGCGGAACATCTCAACCCCTGTACACACCGTCTTCTGCGTGGTCTTCAACCCCACAATCTCGATGTCATCCCCAACCTTCACAATCCCGCGCTCAACCCGCCCCGTCACCACCGTCCCGCGCCCAGAAATGGAAAACACATCTTCCACAGGCATCAAAAACGGCCCATCAATCGCACGCTTCGGCTCAGGAATATACGTGTCCAACGCCTCCGCCAACTTCCAGATCGACGGCTCCCCAATCTCCGACTGATCCCCTTCCAGCGCCTTCAAGGCGCTTCCAATCACGATCGGCGTGTCGTCCCCAGGAAAATTGTACTTCGACAACAACTCCCGGACTTCCATCTCCACCAGTTCCAGCAACTCCGCATCGTCCACCATGTCCGCTTTGTTCATGTACACCACAATGTACGGAACACCTACCTGACGTGCCAACAAAATATGCTCGCGCGTCTGCGGCATCGGCCCATCCGCCGCCGATACCACCAATACCGCACCATCCATCTGCGCCGCCCCAGTGATCATGTTCTTCACATAATCCGCGTGCCCAGGACAATCCACGTGCGCATAATGACGATTCACCGTCTCATACTCCACATGCGCCGTGTTGATCGTGATCCCCCGCGCCTTCTCCTCCGGCGCCGAATCAATCTGGTCGTAAGACTTCGCCTCACCCCCAAACTTCTTCGACAATACAATCGTCATCGCCGCCGTCAGCGTCGTCTTTCCATGATCCACGTGGCCAATCGTCCCCACATTCACATGCGGCTTCGTCCGCTCAAACTTGCTCTTTGCCATAATGAGTTACCTCTAACTGTTTCAGTGATTATTTTTTGTTGATGATCGCTTCCGCAACATTGCGCGGAGCTTCAGAATAATGCTTGAATTCCATGGTGTACGTTGCCCGTCCCTGAGTTGCGGAACGCAGTGACGTCGAGTAACCAAACATTTCGGCCAAGGGAACTTCAGCCTTGATGACCTTGACTCCCAGAACGTCTTCCATGCCCTGGATCATGCCTCTGCGAGATGAGAGATCCCCCACCACATTCCCCATGAATTCAGGTGGGGTTTCCACCTCCACGGCCATCATGGGCTCAAGCAACACCGGACTGGCTTTGCGCATCCCATCCTTGAACGCCATGGAAGCTGCCATCTTGAAGGCGTTTTCGTTGGAGTCCACATCGTGGTAGGAACCGAAATGAAGCGTCACTTTCACATCTACCACCGGGAAGCCCGCCAGCACGCCATTGGGCAGCGTATCGATCAATCCTTTTTCAACCGCAGGGATATATTCGCGCGGTACCACCCCACCCTTGATGGCATCCACAAATTCAAAACCGGCCCCTATCTCGTTGGGCTCAACCTTGAGCACGACGTGACCGTATTGACCGCGTCCGCCACTTTGTTTGATGAACTTTCCTTCCGCATTGTCCACCTTGCCGCGAATGGTTTCACGGTAAGCCACCTGGGGCTTGCCCACCGTGGCTTCTACGCCGAATTCGCGCTTCATCCGATCCACAAGGATTTCAAGGTGCAATTCACCCATCCCGGAAATGATGGTCTGACCCGACTCTTCATCGGTTCGAACGCGGAACGAAGGATCTTCCTGCGCCAGACGATTCAATGCAATCCCCATTTTTTCCTGGTCAGCCTTGGTTTTTGGCTCCACTGCCTGTGAAATGACGGGCTCAGGAAATTCCATCTTTTCCAGAGTGATGATTTTATCAGGTTCGCAAAGCGTATCTCCCGTGGTCGCTTCCTTCAATCCCACGGCCGCCGCAATGTCTCCAGCAAACACTTCCTTGATTTCTTCACGCTGATTGGCGTGCATCTGGAGAATACGACCCACCCGTTCTTTACGTCCTTTGGTGGGGTTGTAGATCGTGTCGCCAGACTTGATCACGCCCGAATACACCCGGAAGAAAATCAACTGGCCCACAAAAGGATCAGTCATGATCTTGAAAGCCAGCGCGGAGAAAGGCTCATCATCTGCCGCACGACGGGCAGCCATCTGGCCGTTCTCCAGTTCACCTTCCACCGGTGGAATGTCTGACGGCGAAGGCAGATACTCGATCACGGCGTCCAGCATGGCTTGCACGCCTTTGTTCTTGAAGGCGCTACCACAAAGCATGGGAACGATTTCACCGGCCAGGGAACGGGTCCGCAAGCCAAGACGAATTTCGGCTTCGCTCAGTTCACCGCTTTCCAGATACTTGTTCATCAGCGCTTCAGAGGATTCAGCAGCAGCCTCGACCATTTTTTCGCGCCACTCCAAGGCCTTGTCCCGAAGGTCGGCAGGAATCTCCTGGTATTCGAATTTCATCCCCTGGGAAGCCTCATCCCACAGAATGGCCTTCATGATCACCAGGTCCACAACCCCGGCGAAATGATCTTCCGCACCCAGTGGAATCTGGATCGGGACCGGATTGCCCCGCAAGCGATCACGAATCTGTTGGTAGACTTTGAAGAAATCAGCCCCGACCCGGTCCATCTTATTGACGAAGGCCAGACGCGGCACGCCATATTTATTGGCCTGACGCCAAACAGTTTCCGATTGAGGCTGTACGCCACCCACTGAATCGTACACCATGCAGGCGCCATCCAGAACACGCATGGAACGCTCCACCTCGATGGTAAAATCGACGTGCCCGGGTGTATCGATGATATTGATACGGTGTTCCGGGTATTTTCCCTCCATCCCGCGCCAAAAACAGGTGGTCGCAGCAGAAGTAATGGTAATTCCGCGTTCTTGCTCCTGCTCCATCCAGTCCATGGTTGCGGCACCATCATGCACTTCACCAATTTTATGGGATACCCCGGTATAAAAAAGGATTCGTTCTGTGGTCGTGGTTTTTCCTGCGTCGATATGCGCCGAGATACCAATATTCCGATAGCGCTCAATGGGTGTTTTGCGTGCCACTTTATCCGTCCGTTGTCTGTCAGTTTGATACGCCAAAGGCCCGGATTTCCGGGCCTGCTTTATGCTTTAATCCTTCTTGCCAAAAGCCCCAGCCTCAAAAGCGGTAATGGGCAAAAGCCTTATTGGCTTCAGCCATACGATGGACTTCTTCACGTTTCTTGATGGCACCGCCGCGACCTTCCGATGCGTCGATCAATTCTCCTGCCAGACGCAAGCCCATGGATTTTTCACCCCGCTTACGGGCCGCCTCACGCAACCAGCGCATGGCCAAAGCAGTGCGTCGGTTAGCCCGGACTTCCACGGGAACCTGATAGTTGGCTCCGCCCACACGCCGGCTTTTGACTTCAACGAGGGGACGAGCATTATTGAGTGCCGTCAGAAAAACTTCGATGGGGTCTTTGCCGGACTTTTGGCCAATGACATCCATGGCACGGTAGACGATATGTTCGGCTACGGATTTCTTACCCGAATCCATGATGACATTGACAAATTTTGACACATCTGCGCTGCCGAACTTTGGATCGGGCAGCACATCTCTTTTAGGAACCTCTCTGCGACGCGGCATGGAAGTAGTCTCTCTCGTTTATAAATAAATTAGGCGGCTTTGGGACGCTTGGCACCGTACTTGGAACGGCTCTGCTTACGGTCTTTCACCCCTGCCGTATCCAGACTACCCCGCACCGTGTGGTAGCGGACCCCGGGAAGATCCTTGACCCGACCACCGCGAATCAACACGACCGAGTGTTCCTGCAGATTGTGCCCTTCTCCACCGATATAACTGGACACTTCAAAGCCGTTGGTCAGACGCACCCGCGCCACCTTCCGCAAAGCCGAGTTAGGCTTTTTTGGGGTCGTGGTATAAACCCGCGTACATACGCCACGCTTCTGCGGCGAATTGGCCAAGGCGGGCACCTTGCTCTTGGTCGTTCTTGCGACTCGCGGTTTGCGAATCAACTGGTTGATTGTTGGCATAGTTAGTCCTATCGTCCGTACGAGACAGTCCGGTCACGGGCAACACGCCCGGAAAAAGACTGTCGATTGTATGTTTAAATGCTTTCTTTGTCAAGCAATGGGATGCTCATCCGTTTCCACCGTAGTAATGGGTTCCACCATCATGAAATCGCCCCCCAGAGTATCCCTCAACTCTGGCTGACCACGGCGACGGCGGGCCGTGTGATAAGCGAGCCCCGTACCGGCAGGGATCAGTCGTCCCACGATGACGTTTTCCTTGAGACCGCGCAAATCATCCCGTTTGCCCATGATGGCGGCTTCGGTCAAGACCCGTGTCGTTTCCTGGAAAGAGGCCGCTGAAATAAAGGAATCCGTGGACAGCGATGCCTTGGTAATCCCCAGCAGAACATTTTCGAAGGTGGCAGGACGCTTGTTCTGCGCCACGATCTGCTCATTTTCCTCGAGCAGGTCTGCACGCTCCACCTGTTCTCCCGGAATGAAGCGTGTCTCTCCCGCATCCAGGACCTGCACCCGACGCAGCATCTGACGCACGATCACCTCGATGTGCTTGTCGTTGATCTTCACTCCCTGCAGGCGGTACACGTCTTGCACTTCATCGGTGATGTACCGTGCCAATGCGCCCACACCCAGCAAACGCAGGATGTCATGGGGATCGGCCGGACCATCCACGATCGTTTCGCCCTTGTTCACCACCTGACCATCATGCACCGTCACGTGTTTGTCCTTGGGAATCAGATAATCGTGCGCAATGCCATCGGTATCCGTAATGACCAGACGCTGTTTGCCCTTGGTATCTTTCCCGAAGGACACGGTACCAGTGATCTCTGCCAATAGACCGGCATCCTTGGGGGACCGTGCTTCGAACAATTCGGCCACCCGTGGCAAGCCCCCGGTAATATCCCGAGTTTTTGAAGATTCCTGGGGAATCCGCGCCAGCACTTCACCCACGCCGACCTGTTGCCCATTCTTGACCGTGATGATGGCCCCCACCTGAAATGTGATGTTGACCACCTGTTCCGTACCCGCCAACTTGATTTCCTTGCCTGCAACATCCAGCAGTTTCACCTGTGGGCGCACGCCCTTGCTCTGGGCGCTGGCGCGACGCTTGGGATCGATCACCACCAGGGTGGACAAACCCGTCACTTCATCGATCTGTTTGGCGACCGTCACCCCTTCTTCAACATTTTCGAAACGCACTTCTCCGGCATACTCGGTAATGATGGGACGTGTGTGAGGATCCCAGTTGGCCAGGATCTGTCCTGCCTTGACCCGTCCGCCTTCCGCAACCAACAAAGTGGCGCCGTAGGGAATCTTGTGCCGTTCCCGTTCCCGCCCGGCATCGTCGGTAATGATCACCTCGCCGCTACGCGAAATCACGATCTGTTCCTGACGGGCGTTGGTAACCTGGCGCATGGTGGCAGAAATTCGCACCACCCCGTTTGACTTGCTTTCCACCTGGCTGATCACAGCGGCTCGAGAGGCTGCCCCCCCGATGTGAAAGGTCCGCATGGTCAACTGTGTCCCCGGTTCACCGATGGACTGCGCCGAGATCACTCCAACGGCTTCTCCCACGTTCACCAGCCCGCCCCGTCCCAAATCGCGTCCATAGCACTGGGCACAGAGACCATAGCGTGTCTCACAGGTGAGCGGATTGCGCGCCTTGATCTCGTCAATCCCTGCGGCTTCCACTTGCTCCACGGCATCTTCGTCGAACAGGTAGCCCGCCGGAACCAGAACTTCCTGGGTTTCCGGGTGAATGACGTCCATGGCAGACACGCGTCCCAAAATCCGGTCCCGCAAAGGTTCCACCACTTCCCCTCCTTCCACCAGGGCTTTCAGGAGCATCCCTTGTTCGGTTCCGCAATCCTGTTCCACCACCACCAGGTCTTGCGTCACGTCCACCAGACGACGGGTCAGGTATCCTGAATTGGCGGTCTTCAGCGCGGTATCCGCCAATCCCTTACGCGCCCCGTGGGTCGAGATGAAGTATTGCAATACGTTCAGGCCCTCACGGAAATTCGCCGTGATCGGGGTTTCGATGATCGAACCATCGGGCTTGGCCATCAAGCCGCGCATCCCCGCCAACTGACGAATCTGGGCCGCCGAACCGCGCGCACCGGAGTCCGCCATCATGTAGATGGCATTGAAGGACTCCTGGGTGGTGGTCTCGCCCTTGCGGTTGACGACCGGTTCGCGCCCCAGTTGGTCCATCATGGCCTTGGCCACCTGATCGCCTGCACGTCCCCAGATATCCACTACCTTGTTGTAACGTTCACCCTGGGTCACCAGACCCGAGGTGTACTGACTCTCGATTTCCTTCACTTCTGTCTCTGCGGCTGCGATCAGGGCTTCCTTCTCGTTGGGCACCAGCATGTCATCGACGCAAATCGAAATCCCGGCGCGCGTCGCCATGGCAAAACCCATATACATCAGTTTATCCGCAAAGATCACCGCTTCCTTGATCCCACAACGACGGAAGGCTGCGTTGATGAGACGGGAAATTTCCTTTTTCTTGAGCGCCTTGTTGATGTGCGAGAAAGACAGGCCATCAGGCAATATCTCGGACAGCATGGCCCGACCCACCGTGGTTTCATAGCGCGTGACCTGACGTGCCGAAGTGCCGTTGTCATCCTTGACCGTCTCGGTCAGGCGCACGGAAATGCGCGCGGTCACATCGACCTTGCGTGATTCATAAGCGCGCACGACCTCGCCCACATCCGAGAAGCACATCCCTTCTCCGCGCGCATTGACACGTTCGCGGGTGATGTAATAGAGCCCCAATACGATATCCTGGGACGGCACGATGATGGGATCCCCGTTGGCGGGCGACAACACATTGTTGGAGGCCAGCATCAAAGTGCGGGCTTCCATCTGTGCTTCCAGCGAAAGCGGCACGTGAACGGCCATCTGGTCACCGTCAAAGTCCGCATTGAAGGCAGCACAGACCAACGGGTGTAATTGAATGGCCTTGCCTTCGATCAAGACGGGTTCGAACGCCTGAATCCCCAAGCGATGCAAGGTCGGCGCACGATTCAGGAGAACCGGGTGTTCCCGGATCACATCTTCGAGAATATCCCATACCTCCGGAATTTCCTGTTCCACCATGCGTTTGGCTGCCTTGATCGTCGTCGCCAGACCCAGAACTTCGAGTTTGTGGAAAATGAAGGGTTTGAATAGTTCCAGCGCCATCTTCTTGGGCAACCCACACTGATGCAACTGGAGTTGCGGGCCCACCACGATCACGGAGCGACCAGAGTAATCCACCCGTTTCCCCAGCAGATTTTGACGGAATCGGCCGCTCTTCCCCTTGATCATATCAGCCAGAGACTTGAGGGCGCGCTTGTTGGCACCGGTCATGGCCTTGCCCCGTCGGCCATTGTCGAGCAGCGAATCCACCGCTTCCTGCAACATGCGCTTTTCATTGCGCACGATGATTTCAGGTGCTTTCAACTCCAGCAGCCGCTTCAACCGGTTATTGCGATTGATCACCCGACGGTACAGATCATTCAGATCACTGGTGGCAAAACGTCCACCGTCCAAAGGAACCAAAGGACGCAAATCGGGAGGGAGAACCGGAAGAACTTCCATGATCATCCACTCCGGCTTGATGCCGGATTTCTGGAATGCCTCCAGAATCTTGACACGCTTGGCATATTTCTTGATCTTGGTTTCAGAACCGGTCGTAGCCAGTTCCTGACGCAGTCGCTCGATTTCCTGATCGATGTCGATTTGACGGAGAAGTTCGCGCACGCCCTCGGCGCCCATGCTGGCGGAAAATTCATCGCCATACTCCTCGACTTTGGCCAGATAGTCTTCCTCAGTCAGCAACTGCCCCTTCTGGAGGGGTGTCATCCCGGGCTCCGTGACCACAAAACCTTCAAAATAGAGAACCCGTTCAATGTCACGCAGGGTCATGTCCAATACCATCCCGAGACGAGAAGGCAAGGATTTCAGAAACCAGATGTGTGCCACAGGGCTGGCCAATTCGATATGGCCCATGCGTTCACGTCGCACCTTGGACAGAGTGACCTCGACGTTACATTTTTCACAAATCACCCCACGATGCTTGAGACGCTTGTATTTCCCACAGAGGCACTCGTAATCCTTGACCGGCCCGAATATCTTGGCACAGAAAAGGCCATCTCGTTCCGGTTTGAAGGTACGATAATTGATGGTTTCAGGTTTTTTTACCTCACCATAGGACCAGGACCGGATTTTGTCGGGTGAAGCCAGTCCGATCTTGATCGCATCAAATTCTTCCGGTTGTGTCGTCTGCTTGAATAAGTTCAATAGTCCTTTCACGCTTTACCTCCCGCGCGGGAGTCGGCTATGCCGAACTCCCATTGATGAGTTGAATCCCCTAAACTGTCCGAGCCAATTCGGTCAGAATCGCTCCAAATCGATGTCGATGCCCAGAGAACGAATCTCCTTCACCAGCACATTGAAGGATTCCGGCATACCGGCATCGATGGTATGTTCGCCCTTGACAATGTTTTCATATACCTTGGTTCGTCCTGTCACATCATCGGATTTGACGGTCAGCATTTCCTGGAGCGTATAAGATGCCCCATAGGCTTCCAACGCCCAAACTTCCATTTCCCCGAAACGCTGCCCTCCGAACTGGGCCTTACCCCCCAGGGGTTGCTGGGTAACCAGGCTATAGGGGCCGGTGGATCGGGCATGCATCTTGTCATCCACCAGATGATGCAGTTTCAGGATATGCATGTATCCCAGGGTCACCAGTCGATCGAAACTCTCGCCGGTGCGACCGTCGAAGACCTGCACCTGCCCCCCTCTGGGTAATCCGGCCAACTCCAGCATGTCCTTGATCTCGGCCTCATTGGCACCATCGAACACGGGGGTTGCAAAGGGCACCCCTCCACGCAGGTGATGCGCCAAGGTTGCAATTTCAGCATCGGTCATATCGGCCAGGGACTCTGTCTTACCCGTGCCGTTATAGATCTTTTCCAAAAATTCCCGCAACTTGATGGCATCTGCCTGCTGGTCGATGAGACGACCAATCGCGTGCCCCAAGCCTTTGGCAGCCCAACCCAGGTGGGTTTCCAGAATTTGTCCCACGTTCATCCGCGACGGAACCCCAAGCGGGTTCAGCACGATGTCCACTGGCGTACCATCTGCAGTAAAAGGCATATCTTCCACGGGAATGATCTTGGAGACCACCCCCTTGTTTCCGTGCCGACCCGCCATCTTGTCACCCGGCTGAAGACGACGCTTCACCGCCAGATAGACCTTGACCATTTTCTGGACACCTGGGGACAACTCGTCCCCCTGGGTCAATTTGCGTCTTTTCTCTTCAAAGAATAATTCAAATTCCTTGCGCTTTTCTTCCAGGCTTTCCTTCAACTGCTCCAGTTGAACCTGCTGATCTTCTTCTCCAAGGCGGATGTCGAACCAATCCCAGCGGCCCAATTGATGCAGATAATCCTGGGTGATCAGGGTGCCTTTGGGTAACTTCTTTGGTCCACCCTTGACGACCTTGCCCACCAGCAGACGCTCGATCCGACCAAAGGTATCGTTTTCCATGATACGCAGTTGATCCCCAAGATCCTTCTTGTACTGGACCAACTCGTCATCGATGATGCGCTGAGCGCGCGCATCGCGTTCGATGCCTTCGCGCGTGAAGACCTGCACGCCGATCACCGTCCCTGCCATGCCGGAGGGCACGCGCAGACTGGTATCCTTGACGTCGGAACTCTTTTCACCAAAGATGGCTCGCAGCAATTTCTCTTCTGGGGTCAGTTGGGTTTCGCCCTTGGGAGTGACCTTCCCCACCAGCACATCCCCCGCTTCCACCTCGGCTCCAATATAGACGATGCCGGAATCATCCAATCGATTCAACATGCGTTCCGACAGGTTGGAAATATCCCGGGTGATTTCTTCCGGTCCCAACTTGGTATCCCGCGCCACCACCGACAGTTCTTCGATATGGATGGAAGTGAAGCGGTCTTCGGCCACGACTCGCTCGGAGATCAGGATGGAATCTTCAAAGTTATACCCGTTCCAGGGCATGAAGGCTACCAGCAGGTTCTGACCCAGAGCCAATTCTCCCATGTCGGTCGAAGCGCCATCCGCGATCACGTCATTGCGCTGGATCATATCTCCTACATTGACGATGGGCCGTTGATTGATATTGGTGTTCTGATTGGACCGTCGGTACTTGATGAGGTTATAGATGTCCACCCCCACTTCACCGGCCAACGTCTCATGGTCATTCACCCGCACCACGATCCGGGCGGCGTCCACATAATCCACGATTCCACCCCGCCGGGCTTGTACCGTCGTCCCCGAGTCCACTGCCACGGTACGCTCGATACCCGTTCCCACCAGGGGTTTTTCCGCGCGCAAACACGGCACCGCCTGACGCTGCATGTTCGAGCCCATCAAGGCACGGTTTGCATCATCATGTTCCAGAAACGGAATCAGGGAAGCAGCCACCGAAACGATCTGGGCGGGTGCCACGTCGATGTGGGTAATCCGGTCCGGTGCCGCCAGGGTGAATTCGTTGAAGTGACGGCTGGAAACCAGGTCATCACTGAAACGTCCCTGATCGTCCAGCGCTGCGTTGGCCTGGGCGATCACATGCCGCCCTTCCTCGATCGCCGAAAGCATTTCGATCTGGTCCGTGACGCGACCGTTTTCCACCTTACGGTACGGAGTTTCCAGGAAACCATACTCATTGGTACGAGCATACAATGCCAGCGAGTTGATCAGACCGATATTGGGTCCTTCCGGTGTCTCGATCGGACAGACACGTCCGTAGTGCGTGGGGTGCACATCCCGCACTTCGAATCCCGCCCGTTCGCGCGTCAAGCCCCCAGGTCCCAGGGCCGATACCCGCCGCTTATGGGTGATTTCAGAAAGCGGATTGGTCTGATCCATGAACTGGGACAACTGGCTGGAGCCAAAAAATTCTTTGATCGCAGCCGAAATCGGTTTGGCATTGATCAGGTCATGAGGCATCAGGTTTTCTGATTCCGCTTGAGAAAGTCGTTCTTTCACGGCCCGTTCCACGCGCACCAAACCGGAGCGGAATTGATTCTCAGCCAACTCGCCGACAGAGCGTACGCGCCGATTGCCCAGATGATCGATGTCATCGATTTCACCGCGCCCGTTGCGCAATTCCACCAGAATCCTGATGACATCCACGATATCGTCGTTGGACAGAATCGGAGAGCCCGTCAGTTCAGGGCGACCCACCCGACGATTGAACTTCATCCGGCCCACAGCGGAAAGATCGTACCGTTCTTCACTGAAGAACAGGCCCTGAAACAGCAACTTGACTGCTTCTTCGGTAGGGGGTTCGCCAGGACGCATCATGCGGTAGATGGCTATCCGCGCTGCATTCTGATCGAGCGTGTCATCGATGGCCAGCGTCTGGGAAATGTACGGTCCCTGATCCAGGTCGTTGGTGTAGAGGGTTTGAATGTCGCGAATCCCCGCAACACGAATTTTTGCCAGCAGGGTTTCGGTAATTTCATCATTGGCACGGGCAACCAACTCACCCGTATCGGTTTGAATGAGATCGCGAGCAAGAATCCGTCCCACGACAAAGTCTTCCGGTACTTCGATACGATGCAGGCCCGCTTGTTCCAGCTCGCGAATATGCTTGACGGTAATTCGTTTGTCCCGTGCCACGATGACCTTGTCCTTGGCCATGATGTCGAAACGCGCCACTTCGCCTCTCAGGCGTTCCGGAACCAGGGTCATGTGCAACGACTTGTCGTCGATATGAATGTCATCGAAGTTGAAAAAAGTTTCCAGAATTTGTTCCGTATTAAACCCGATGGAACGCAACAGCGTACTCACCGGCATCTTGCGCCGGCGATCGATACGGAAGTAGAGCAGGTCCTTGGGATCAAATTCAAAGTCCAGCCACGACCCACGATAGGGGATGATACGCGCGGAAAACAGTAATTTTCCGGAAGAATGGGTTTTGCCTCGGTCATGTTCGAAGAATACCCCGGGGCTGCGATGCAACTGAGACACGATGACCCGTTCAGTCCCATTGATCACAAAGGAACCATTGCGGGTCATGAGGGGAATTTCCCCCATATATACTTCCTGTTCCTTGATTTCCTTGACCGTGGGCTTGGAAGCTTCGCGATCCATGATCTTCAGCCGGACCCGCGCTCGCAGGGGGGAGGCAAAGGTCATGCCGCGCTGCTGACATTCCACAACATCGAAGGGGGGAACGGCAAGGACATAACTGACATATTCGAGGATGGCATTGCCCGAATGACTGACAATGGGGAATACCGAACGAAACGCCGATTCGAGACCCTGATTTTTACGTGTGGTCGGGTTTACGCCCTCCTGCAGGAATTCCGTGTAGGAATCCAATTGGGTGGCCAGCAGGAAAGGAATGTCGAGAACGCTGTGACGCTTGGCGAAACTTTTGCGAATGCGTTTTTTCTCGGTGAATGAGTAACTCATGTGATCTCCACGACAGTAAGACAGGGACTGGCGGCAAAATTCACGACTTGCGCGTGACCGGGAGTTCGGCCTCAAGGCCAAACGAGGCAGAGGCACCGTCGCGCCCCTGCCTCCCGGGTACATCGAGACTTACTTGATTTCGAAGGTAGCGCCGGCTTCGGCCAGTTGCTTGGCGATAGCGTCGGCCTCTGCCTTTGGAATCCCTTCCTTGACAGGCTTTGGAGCACCATCCACGAGGTCCTTGGCTTCCTTCAGGCCCAATCCGGTGATGGTACGCACCACCTTGATGACGTTGACCTTGTTGTCGCCTGCACCGGTCAAGATGACGTTGAATTCCGTCTTCTCTTCCACGACAGCCGCAGCCGCTGCGGGGGCCGCCACAGCCACGGCGGTCGCGGCAGCAGATACGCCAAACTTCTCTTCCATCTCCTTGATCAGTTCAGACAATTCCAGCACGGTCATGCCGGCGATTGCATCCAGAATTTCGGTTTTGCTGAGTGCCATGTGTAACTCCTTGAATTAAACGGTTGCTTCTTTTTGATCGCGTACCGCAGCCAAGCCGCGGACAAATTTGGTCGGTACTTCGTTGAGGGTCTGAACGAACTTGCTGACCGGTGCCTGCATGGTACCCATCAACTTGGCGATGAGTTCCTCGCGGCTCGGCATGGTTGCCAAACTGGATACATCCTTGGCAGACATGACCGAATTCGGCATGGCTCCACCCTTGATGACCAACTTGTCATTCCCCTTTGCAAATTCATGAATCACCTTGGCCACCGCGACCGGATCCGCAGAGATCCCGTAGACCAGCGGGCCGATCATCTGATCAGCCAAACCGGCAAAAGGGGTATCTGCGACTGCGCGCCGAACCAATGTGTTTTTCAGAACCCGGAAGTACACGCCCGCTGCTCTGGCCTTGGCCCTAAGAACAGTCATATCGGACACGGCCATTCCGCGATATTCCGCAAGAATGATCGCTTGAGCTTCGGTCACCTGCCCCGTCACTTCCGCCACGACTGCTTTTTTCTCTTCCAGATTGAGACTCAAGGTCTGTCCTCCATAAAGATTACAGAAAGAAGGTAAGCCCTCTTTCCAACCACGGCGACCTTTCTTTCAGGGCTTGATACGCGAGTGTATCGATACAGCAAGACCTTCCATCAGGGACCGCCATCTGCGTAGGCTATTGTTTCCATTAAACCCTTGCGGGCACCTACGGTCTTTGATGTCCATGGGGTACGTCCTGAAGAAGCACCCCATGCCCAAAGTCGTTATGTCTCTTACACGGATACAGTGGAACCGTCGATACGGATTCCCCCGCCCATCGTGCTCGAAACGGATATTTTTCTGAGGTAGATCCCCTTGGCTGTGGCAGGACGCGCACGATTCAAGGCGCCCAGCAAGGCCTGCAGGTTTTCCTGCAGGGCTTCCACGGTAAAGGAGGCACGTCCAATGGAGCAGTGCACCAGACCAGCCTTATCGGTCCGATACTGGACCTGCCCGGCTTTGGCATTCTTGACGGCCCCAGTGACATCGGTGGCCACGGTACCCACCTTGGGATTGGGCATCAAACCCCGGGGCCCGAGAACTTGTCCCAACGGTCCAACGATACGCATGGCATCGGGAGTGGCGATGACCACATCAAAATCCATGAAGCCGCCCTTGATCTTTTCGGCCAAGTCTTCAAAACCCACGATATCCGCACCGGCGGCTCTGGCTTTTTCGGCATTGTCGCCTTGCGCGAAAACTGCGACCCGCATAGTTTTACCGGTTCCTTTGGGCAATACCACAGAGCCACGCACTTGCTGATCTGACTTCTTGGCATCCACACCGAGATTGACGGCCACATCCACCGACTCATCAAATTTTGCTGTGGCGGTTTTTTTCACCAGTTCCAGAGCCTCAGTCACAGCGTAGGAACGGGCACGATCGATCTGTGCACGCAGGGCTTGCGTACGTTTGGTCATTTTGGCCATGTTCAGTTTACTCCTTCCACAGTAATACCCATGCTGCGCGCACTACCTGCCACGGTACGAACCGCAGCATCCAGATCTGCCGCTGTCAAATCGGGCATCTTGGTGGTGGCTATGGCCTCGGCCTGCGCACGGGTCAAGGTTCCCACCTTGTCACTGTGCGGCTTGGGACTTCCCTTGCTCACTCCTGCCGCCTTCTTGATCAACACCGTGGCGGGAGGTGTCTTCATGACGAAGGTGAAACTCTTGTCCGCATAGGCGGTAATCACCACCGGAATGGGCAAACCAACTTCCAGACCTTGAGTCTGGGCATTGAAGGCCTTGCAGAACTCCATGATGTTGAGGCCGCGTTGGCCGAGCGCAGGCCCGATGGGCGGACTGGGATTGGCCTTGCCGGCCGGAACCTGCAACTTGATGTAGCCTGTGATTTTCTTTGCCATGATTGCTCCTATGTTCGGGTACCAACGGTAAGTTTATGCTCACCTCCCCAGAATGACTGGAATCAGGCGACCTAGCCCTTTTCCACCTGTCCAAAATCCAACTCTACCGGTGTCGCCCGTCCAAAGATGAGCACGGACACACGGAGTTTATTCTTGTCGTAATTGACTTCCTCCACCATGCCATTGAAGTCGGTGAAAGGACCATCCTTGACGCGCACGCCCTCGCCAATTTCAAACAGAACCTTGGGTCGAGGCTTCTCGACTCCTTCCTGCACCCGATTCAGAATGTTTTGCACTTCCTTGTCGGTGATGGGAGTCGGCTTGTTGGCCTTGCCACCCACAAACCCCGTCACTTTCGGCGTGCTCTTGACCAGATGCCAGGTCTCATCGGTCATATCCATTTGAACCAGGATATAGCCCGGAAAAAACTTGCGTTCGCTGATGCTCTTCTGACCGCCTTTCATCTCCACGACTTCTTCCACGGGGACCAGAATATCGCCAAACTGCCCGTCCATACCGGCTCGCGTGATCCGTTCCTTGAGCGCCCGCTGCACACTCTTTTCGAAGCCGGAATAGGCATGTACCACATACCAGCGCATTGTCATCATTCAGACCGCCCCATCAATCGTTGTACTGCCACCAGCAATCCCCAGTCCACCAACCACAGGAATACCCCCACCACCAGTACCAGGGCAAAAACCACCAGAGTGGTCTGCCAGGTTTCCTTACGGGAAGGCCAGACGACCCGTCGAGCCTCCACCACCGCTTCCTGAGAGAAACGATAGAAGTCCTGTCCAGGCACCGTAAACCAGGCAACGGCGGCACCCAATCCCAATCCTGCCAATACGGCCAGAACCCGCAATACCAGGGCATGGTCAGCCAATTGGTAATAGCCCACCAACCCCGCCACGACAAGGGCAAGGGCGAGGGCAAACTTGAGTTTATCCGCCATGGGCGTTGAATTTCCTTTAAAAACCTTGGCAGGCCAGGAGGGCCTCGAACCCCCAACCTACGGTTTTGGAGACCGTCACTCTGCCAATTGAGCTACTGGCCTGTTTTATTACTGAATCACTTTAGCGACGACACCGGCGCCCACGGTCCGACCGCCTTCGCGAATCGCAAATCGCAATCCCTCTTCCATCGCAATCGGGGCAATCAACGTCACCGTCACCGACACGTTGTCCCCAGGCATCACCATCTCCGTCCCTTCAGGCAACTCGATCGCCCCCGTCACATCCGTCGTCCGAAAGTAAAACTGCGGACGATACCCCTGGAAAAACGGCGTATGACGACCCCCTTCATCCTTCGACAAGACATAAATCTCCGCCGTAAACTTGGTGTGCGGCGTGATCGACCCAGGCTTCGCCAACACCTGTCCACGCTCCACGTCCTCACGCTTCGTCCCGCGCAACAACACCCCAACGTTGTCCCCAGCCTGCCCCTGATCCAGCAACTTGCGGAACATCTCAACCCCTGTACACACCGTCTTCTGCGTGGTCTTCAACCCCACAATCTCGATGTCATCCCCAACCTTCACAATCCCGCGCTCAACCCGCCCCGTCACCACCGTCCCGCGCCCAGAAATGGAAAACACATCTTCCACAGGCATCAAAAACGGCCCATCAATCGCACGCTTCGGCTCAGGAATATACGTGTCCAACGCCTCCGCCAACTTCCAGATCGACGGCTCCCCAATCTCCGACTGATCCCCTTCCAGCGCCTTCAAGGCGCTTCCAATCACGATCGGCGTGTCGTCCCCAGGAAAATTGTACTTCGACAACAACTCCCGGACTTCCATCTCCACCAGTTCCAGCAACTCCGCATCGTCCACCATGTCCGCTTTGTTCATGTACACCACAATGTACGGAACACCTACCTGACGTGCCAACAAAATATGCTCGCGCGTCTGCGGCATCGGCCCATCCGCCGCCGATACCACCAATACCGCACCATCCATCTGCGCCGCCCCAGTGATCATGTTCTTCACATAATCCGCGTGCCCAGGACAATCCACGTGCGCATAATGACGATTCACCGTCTCATACTCCACATGCGCCGTGTTGATCGTGATCCCCCGCGCCTTCTCCTCCGGCGCCGAATCAATCTGGTCGTAAGACTTCGCCTCACCCCCAAACTTCTTCGACAATACAATCGTCATCGCCGCCGTCAGCGTCGTCTTTCCATGATCCACGTGGCCAATCGTCCCCACATTCACATGCGGCTTCGTCCGCTCAAACTTGCTCTTTGCCATAATGTCCCTCGCTAAATCTCAGCTCGCGCCGATGATGACCGTCCCAGACTTGGAGCCCATGACCAGGATTGAACTGGTGACCTCTCCCTTACCAAGGGAGTGCTCTGCCACTGAGCTACATGGGCCAAAACTTTTCGACTGTTGGAGCGGGTGAAGGGAATCGAACCCTCGTCGTAAGCTTGGAAGGCTTCTGCTCTACCATTGAGCTACACCCGCACGCCGCAATCAACATTCCACAGACCCGGTTTTTTGAATCTGTGGCCTTTCTAAATCTTTGGTGGAGGGGGAAGGATTCGAACCTTCGAAGGCAGAGCCGTCAGATTTACAGTCTGATCCCTTTGACCGCTCGGGAACCCCTCCTAAACGAACCCGTGATTATGGACAAAGAGGTGCAATGTTGTCAATGCTTTTTTGTGGTTTGAGCATGAATGAATACCCACCGTTGAGCCGCGAGGTAGTTTGCACCCATCCCTGCCAGTGAACCCAACGCAACGGCGCCGGCGGGGTGACGCGCCAACCAGGGACTCACCCAGATCGCCAAAAGGTAGGTGCCATTGTTGAGTAACGCCCCCCACCCATTGGCCATCAGATAGCGCGCCCATTCCCTCAGCCAACGTTCGCTCCCTCGCCCTGCGAAGGCATAACGCCGATTCAGCCCCCAGGTTGCCGTCACCGCCAGAAGAAATCCCAGAGCCTGTGCGCCCACCAACCCACAGCAGGCGTGGGTGGCCAGCACGGTCAATACGTCGACACCGAATCCCACGGTCCCCGCTGCCGCAAACAACAAAATACGCTTGAACTTTTCGGTCGTCGGGGACATGAATGGTCTCAGGGCGCAGTATAATTGGAAATATGGATTCTACGTCAAACCCTTCCCCCCCCACACCTCCCGTCCTTTCCGTGGTGGTACCCATGCACAACGAGGCCCAGAATCTGACGGTATTCTTCGACCGTCTCAGCAGCGTCCTCGAGCGCACCGGACTCGCCTGGGAATTGGTCTGCATCAATGACGGCAGTACCGATGGCACGCTGGATCGGTTGCTGGACCTGCGCGCCCGGGACGCACGGGTGGTCATTCTCGATCTGTCCCGGAATTTCGGGAAAGAGGCCGCATTGACCGCCGGCCTCCTCGAAGCTCGTGGCGATGCCGCCATCCCCATGGATGCCGATTTGCAAGACCCCCCCGAATTATTACCCGCCATGATCGCCCAATGGCACGCCGGATATGACATGGTATTGGCGACCCGTTCCAGTCGACAGACCGATAGTTGGCTGAAACGGCACACCGCCCATTGGTTTTACCGCCTCATCAACCGTCTGAGCGAAGTTCCCATCCCGGAAAACGCCGGGGATTTTCGTCTCATGAATCGCGCCATACTGGAGGCCCTGCGCCAATTTCCCGAGCGACGTCGTTTCATGAAAGGACTCTTTGCCTGGGTCGGATTCAAAGTCACGTCCGTCAGTTACGAGCGCCCGGAACGGTTGGCCGGGGTCAGCAAATTCAACTTCTGGCGTTTGTGGAATTTTGCCCTCGAGGGGATCACCTCCTTCAGCCACGTTCCCTTGCGCATGGCCTCTTACCTGGGATTTGCGGTTTCTTCCCTGACTTTCCTGTACGCGCTCAAAGTCATCCTCGATACCCTGATTTATGGCAATGCCGTCAAGGGCTATCCTTCCCTGATGGTGGCCATTCTGTTCTTTTCCGGGGTCCAGTTGATGGCGCTGGGCATCATCGGAGAATACCTCGGACGCCTGTACGAAGAGAGCAAGCAGCGTCCCTTGTACTTCATCCGCGCCTACTATGGCCCCCTCCCTTCCCGCACATTCTCAAAAATTCTCGATACAAAGCGCCTCACGCAGTGACGATCCAGGCCTAATAAACGCAATTTCCCCTTGAGAAAACGGGTTCCCTGTCTCCGAAACTCCACCCAATAGTTCCTAATCCCCTCCCTGTCATCCCGGTACGCTTCTTCTGACAGCGCCATAGTCGACTTTACGGATTGTACCGACCAACGATTTGGCACAAAATGAAACTGTAGGCACACCCGACGTTGGACGGGTGGAGTTCCCGTCCCGAAGCCGGTCCCATCGTCTGATCTCCCGGATGGAGGTGATATGACACACGACAGCCAACCAGACAAGAACCTCTGCGCTACCACAGAGATTTCCCCGATGATCCATGCGGAAAAGGTACTCAATCATGTTCTGGACCACGTCTTCGATGCGGTCATCATGTCCTTGACCGATGGCCGGATCGCCTCGTTCAATCGCGCGGCCACACGGATTTTTGGCTATACCCACGCTGACGTCATGGGCCAGAATGTGACCCTGTTGATGCCTGAACCCCATTGCACCCACCATGACCAGCATATTCGCCATTTTCTGGACTGGGGCGAAAATATTCCGTCCTCTCGGACTCGGGAACTGGTGGGTAAACGAAAAAATGGAGAAGTCTTCCCCATCACGCTGGTTCTCATCCCCGTCGAACAGAATCCTGGAGATTGGGTCTTTATCGCCATTGTGCGAGATTTGACGAAGGATGATGCAATCTTGCGAAATCTGCGCTCCACGGCCTACTCCGATCCACTGACCGGATTGCCCAATCGGCTTTTGCTCATGGATCGTCTCAGTCAGGCCATTCGCTCCCTCAACCGCGAAAGTCCGGGAATTGCCTTGCTTTTTGTGGACCTTGACCATTTCAAACCCATCAACGACAACTTTGGTCACCATGTCGGAGATCTGGTTCTTCGGGAAACTTCCGCCCGACTGCAATCCTGTGTCCGCGAATCAGACACCATCGCCCGTTTGGGGGGGGACGAGTTCATCGTCCTGCTCATGGGCGTGGAAAACCCGCTGTCCGCCCTGGGAATTGGAGAAAAAATCCGCGAAACCCTGAATGCCCCCTTCAGGTTGGAATCCATCTCGCCTCTGATGCTTTCCGCCAGCATCGGCATGACTTTCTGCCAAACCCATGCCATCGACGCAGAGAACTTGATTCGTCAGGCCGACTTCGCCATGTATCGAGCCAAGGCACAGGGACGCAACACGGTCGTCTCCTATACCACGGCGCAGGATTTGCGCTGAACGTCTCTTTACGCCCACACACACCATGACCGCAGTCATGGTACAAGAAATGGTTCCCCCGGTGATGCCGTCTGGCCGTCATCCTGAACCCTGCTCAATAAAGAGGGCAATTCGCCGGAAACTTCAGGCACCGGAGATAAATCCGGCGCACAACAGCCTCCTTCGGGCCAACCGCCAGGCTTGGATGCTTATCGGTTCAAAAATTCGGAACCATCACGAGCACCCCAGGGGAAAACTCAAAACAAATTGACCTGTTCAAAAAAACACCGATCCAACTGATCTTCAACCGCTCTGATGCGATGCTTCACTTCACCCACATCCCAACTACTGGCGGCCTTCTGTTCCATCATCTCATACACCGCATTCAAGGCCACCATCACCGCTGCACGTTCCGGCCCTACCTCCGCATGACTGCGCGCTTCGCGCATACGCCGATCCAACTCCAGCGCGGCCTCCTGCAACAAGAGGTGTTGGCCCTCCTCACACGCGACCCGATAGGTGCGGTCGTAAATGACGATTTCCAAGGCCTTGGTCACAGGACGGGTCATACCACCTCTGCCGTCCGATCCATCAATTTTTGTAACCGGTACCGCGCCTCCTCCATTTTTGTGGACATGGCGCGCAACTCCTCAGAACGTTCGATCAACTCCTGACGCAACCGCTGGTTTTCGGACCGCAACCGATCACATTGATCGACCACCCGATCAACCTTGCTTTCCAGCGCCGCGAAGTACCTATCCATGGCTTCACTATACCCCCAAATCACCGATCGGGCAAACACTCTGCTCTTATCCTTTTTTTCTAATGTGAATGCGCCCAAACCCAATGGATCTCGACACTCAGGTCATGAGGCAGAAAATAATAGATCTGCCGTCTTTTTCCCCTTGTGCCACACCTCCTCCCAAAGTGATTGGATCACGCAACGCTGCGCCATGGACACACCCAACTCCTTAACGAATCTTCTTGTTGAACCGAGATAGCAAGAGGCATGGGATAAACCCAAATTATTCATCCCAAATTGTTCATTAGAGATTTGGGATGATTTCTGGCAAACTACCAAAGCCATGGATTGTGGGGGTCTGGTTGTGAGGGTTCTAATGGACATCATTAGGGATATTATTTTTTATCATTGGGTTACAGAGAATGGCGCAATCTGAAATTCTTTCTGGCGATGATTTTTCCGAGGGATTCAGCGACCGCGTGGTGACTGCCGGTTTTCACACCTTGAAAAGTGTGACTCTTGACCTGGACTCGACTGTGATCACGCGCAATGGGGAGCAAGAAGGGGCGGTCCGAGGGTACACCCGGGGCGGCGGGGTCGAGCCAACCACCATCCCTTGCTGGCTTTTGTGGCTGAGGCGCGCATGGTGGCGAATTTCTGGCCACGTCCGGGAAACACGCACTCTGCCAACAATGTTCTGCAATTTCTTGAGGCCACATTAGCCCATCTTGGGGAGAAGAAAGTTGGATTGTTACGTGCTGATAGCGGTTTTTTCAACGATGTTTTCCTGAAGGTTCTGGAAGGCAAGAGAATCCCTTACCTTATTGCGGCACGCCTGAATCAGGGATTGCAGCGGGAACTTTATCAGG
>JAKBLB010000023.1 GCA_021832305.1 Pseudomonadota bacterium
CGAGTTCCCGACGCATTTGCTGGATATGCTGCGAGAACCACTGGAGTCGGGTCAGGTTGCGGTATCCCGGGCGGCACATAAGGTCATCTATCCTGCCCGCTTTCAACTGGTGGGGGCCATGAATCCCTGCCCCTGCGGCTATCGCGGTCATCCCTCAGGGCGGTGTCGGTGTACCCAACCTCAACTGGAACGCTACACGCGCCGTCTGTCCGGTCCATTTCTCGATCGGATCGATCTGCAGTGGGAATTGCCTTCGCTCTCGGCAGAGGAACTGATGGCAGAATCTCCCGGGGAATCCAGTGGGGCTGTGCGCGAGCGCGTCATTACGGCCCAGGAACGCCAGCAGGAACGTCAGGGCATGACCAATGAGGGTTTGGGGAGCGATGCACTGCATCGTGTTGCTCCCTTGTCCGACCAGGCCAAAAAATTGTTGTTGCGCGCTACCGATCATTACGAACTCAGTGTCCGGGCCGTACACCGGGTATGGCGCGTGGCCCGCACCATTGCGGATTTGGGAGCGGAGGACGGCGTGTCTGAAAGCGCCATTGCCGAGGCACTGCAGTACCGGACCGGTTTTGGAAAATTCACCCTCTCACAGTGAGCCGAGGGGCAGAGGCATTTGTGATACCGCCCCAAAAGACGGTCACTTTCCCTGCTGCGCTTCCCAAGTCGCCACTTTGGCTTCCAGTTCGCTCAGTTTTTCCCGGGTGCGGGCCAGCACCTGGGTTTGACGGTCAAATTCCTCGCGCGTCACCAGGTCCGCTTTTGCCAGGAGGCTGCTCAACAGTGCACGGGCATTCTTTTCCACATCGGCAACGGGAGTCCTGGCAACCAGGTCAGAGATTTTTTTGGTGAATTCGTCGATCAACGTATGGGGGTCCATGGGGAGTCCTGAAAGTGCGGATGAGATGAGAGCATTCTATCCAATTTTTGTGCATGGGTTTTTGTCATTCCCCATTTCCGTGGAGGCATGCCCCAAACTGGGATGTGGTGGGACGGGGATGCACCTGTTTGGTGCGTTTTTTGGTGGACAAGGCAATAAAAAAATGAAATTCCTGGGGAATTCATGATTGGCACAGTCTATGCTTTGTAGTGGCTGGAGCAAATTCAGATGCATTGATTGGAATTTCATGCATAGGTTCAATTTTTTTATGAATTCTTTGTGCCGATATTCCTATGATAAACATCGCAATTTCACTCACTGATCCAAACCCTAAGGAGAACATTTCATGAAAGCCCCACTGCCCTTCCCGCTCAAATTAACCTCTTGCTTTTTGATGATGGGGATGATGACGGTTGCCAACGCAAAGGAGGATGAAACCAATGCGGAACCGGAAATGAGCATCGCCAAGTTGTTCAAGGCTTCCAGTATCGATGTATCCGGCTATCTGGATGCCGGGTACATCGGTCACAACCAGATGCCTGATCCCAACGTTCAGGTGTTTGATACCAGCAAAAATTCCTTCAGTCTCAACCAGGCCTCCATCACGATGTCCAAAACTCCCAAGGAAGGGATGGGCTGGCTGGTGGATTTGATCGCCGGGAGTAATGCGGGTTACCTGTGTTCCTACGGCGCCTGTTCCGGAAATAATCTGAATCAATACAACTCCACCATGGGATCAGGAGGGAACTTTGATCCCACCCAGGCGTACATGCAATATGCCACTGGCCCCTGGACACTGATCGGCGGGAAGTTCAATTCCATGTCGGGCGTGGAAGTCCCCAACAGTGTGGCGGATACCAACATTACCCGTTCCATCCTCTACGGCCACAGCCCCTTTACCCATACGGGGGTGCGTGCCGTGAACACGTTGACGGATGCGACGACCCTGACCATGGGGGTCAACAATGGCTGGGATCAGGTGACGGGCATGACCGCTTCGAAGACAGCGGAATTTGCCATCAACCAGGCTTTCACCAAGGATACTTCGCTGTTGTTCGATGTGTACAGCGGGGCTGAAACGGTGCCCACCAATCTTGACTGGGCGGGTATCATTCCGGCGGGGACCATTACCAATATGTACACGGCCAATGCAGGGACTCCCCTTTCCGGGGTCAGAAGCGGTAATCGCACCTTGCTGGATATGGTCTTCACGTCCAATCTGACGCAGTCCCTGACGTTCATTCTCAATGCGGATCATTCCAGTCAGCAAAACGTGGTGATCGGTGCTACGCCGAATCAGGTGGGAACGGAGGTTTACTGGGGGTTGGCGGCCTACCTGAACTATCAGATCAACGATCAATATCGGGTATCATTCCGGGCGGAACAATTGAAGGACGAGTCGGGTGTGGCAGTGGCGGCACCGGGAACGTTGCCAGGTCCCAATACCGTGCGGGAAGCGACGTTGACCTTGGGGTATGCGCCGGTCAAGGACTTTGAACTGCGTGCCGAACTGCGGGGAGATCGGGCGGATCAGGGAATCTTCGCCTCGTCCAATGGAACACTGTACCAGAGCATGGTGACTTACGGCCTGCAAGGCATTTATAAATTCTAACTGATTGAGAAATCAAAGAGGAGAGATCATGAAACTCGTGACTGCAATCATCAAACCCTTCAAGTTGGATGAGGTGCGAGAAGCTCTGAGTGCCATAGGCGTACAGGGAATCACCGTCACCGAAGTGAAAGGGTTTGGGCGGCAAAAGGGGCATACCGAACTGTACCGAGGGGCCGAATACGTGGTGGATTTTTTGCCCAAGGTCAAGTTGGAAGCGGCCATCAAGACGGAATTACTGGAGCAGGTCATCGAAGCCATCGAAAAGTCGGCCACCACGGGCAAGATCGGGGACGGAAAGATCTTTGTGTACGATTTGGAACATGTGGTGCGGATCCGGACCGGTGAAACCGGCTCGGATGCCCTATAAGGAGAATGAAAATGAAAGCACGATGGAAAACATTGAAAGTAGCCGCCCTGGCGCTGTCCCTGAGTCTGGGGTCCGTGGCAGTGATGGCCGACGACATGGCGGCTCCCCCGGCGCCCGCTCCCGCAGTTTCGGCTCCTGCGTCCGCTGCTGCTGCCCCCGCCCCTGCCGCCCCTGATGCTGCAGCGGCTGTTGCTGCAGCCCCTGCAGCGCCCAGTGCCCCTTTTCTGGTGGGGTTCGACAAAATCGATTCCGGGGCCACTGCCTGGATGTTGACGTCGACGGCATTGGTCCTGTTCATGACCATTCCGGGATTGGCGTTGTTTTACGGGGGTATGGTCCGCAAGAAGAACGTGCTGGCCACCCTGATGCAAAGTTTTGCCATCTGCGCCCTGGTGACGGTGCTGTGGGTCGTGGCAGGGTATAGCCTGGCTTTCATGCCCGGGACTCCCTGGCTCGGGGGCATGAGCCGCTTCCTGCTGGATGGCATGCTGTATCAGAATGAGGCCAAGAAGGTGATGGTACACCATGCTGCCACGGCTATCCCGGAATCGGTCTACATGATGTTCCAGATGACCTTTGCCATCATTACTCCTGCCTTGATTGCGGGAGCCTTTGCGGAACGCATGAAGTTCTCTGCCATGATGCTGTTTGTCGCACTTTGGTCCCTGCTGGTCTATTCGCCCATCGCGCATTGGGTATGGGAGCCCGCTGGCTGGTTGGCGGGCAAAGGCGTGTTGGACTTTGCAGGGGGTACGGTGGTGCACATCAACGCCGGGGTGGCAGGTCTGGCAGCGGCGCTGGTATTGGGCAAGCGGGTGGGCTATGGCAAGGAACCCATGGCCCCTCATAACCTGGTGCTGACGCTGGTGGGTGCCTCCATGTTGTGGGTGGGCTGGTTCGGTTTCAATGCCGGTTCTGCGGTGGCGGCCGATGGTCGTGCCGGGATGGCCATGGTGGTCACCCAAGTGGCCACGGCGGTTGCTGCTCTCTCCTGGATGTTTGCCGAATGGCTGACCAAGGGTAAACCCAGCGTATTGGGCATTGCTTCCGGCGCTGTAGCGGGGTTGGTGGCCATTACACCCGCCTCGGGTTTCGTCGGCACGGGTGGGGCCATTGCCATCGGACTGGCTGCGGGCGTGATCTGTTTCTGGGCCGCTACCAGTTTGAAACATATGCTGGGTTACGACGATTCTCTGGATGCCTTTGGGGTGCATGGCATCGGCGGGATCGTGGGGGCCCTGCTGACCGGGGTCTTCAATGTCAAGGAAATCAGTGGGGTAGATGGTAGCCTGGCGACTCAGGCAATGGGCGTCGGCGTGACCGTGGTCTACGGGTTCGTGGTCTCCTTCGTCCTGCTCAAGGTCATCGACATGATCATGGGTCTGCGTGTCAGCGAAGAAGAAGAACGTGAAGGGCTGGACCTGGTCCTGCACGGCGAACGCATCGAATAGTCTTTCCTCTCTCCGTCAGGGAATTGGGGCACCTCCGGGTGCCTCTTTTTTTATGGCAAAACCATGGTAAAACTGTTGCAATTTGTATCTTGATGTGCGTCAATACTTTCCCAACGCAGAAGGGGGAGGAAAAGGTTTTTACCCGTTTTAGCGTGATCTCTACAAAAAAATATGACGAGGAAAAACCATGACGTTCATCAGCAAGAATCCGCGAAGTTATTTCGGTCTGTTTGCCGCCGTCCTGTGTCTGGGGGCCAGTACCCTGTCCCAGGCCAAGGATGAAGAATCGGATGCCGAACCCGAAGTGAGTTTGGGCAAACTGTTCAAGAAAGCCAATATCGAGGTGAAAGGCTATCTGGACATGGGCTATATGGCGCACTCTCAAACGCCGGATCCCAGCGTGCAGGTATTCGACACCACCAAGAATTCCTTCGCCCTGAATCAGGCATCGGTCACGATTTCCAAACTGCCGACCCAAGGGATCGGTGGACTGGTCAATCTGACGGCGGGTTCCAATGCCGGGGTCATTTGCTCTTACGGAGCCTGTTCCGGCAATAATCTCAATTCCAATAACACCACCGCAGGCAGTGGGGGCTACTTCGATCTGACCCAGGCGTTCATGCAGTATGCCAAGAATGCCTGGACGGTGATGGGCGGGAAATATACCACCTTGGCCGGGGTGGAATACATCGACAGCGGTGCGGATACCAATATCACCCGGTCCATCCTCTTTGGCAAGATTCCCTTTACCCATACGGGGTTGCGCGCCATCAACAACGTGACCGAAGCCACCACCCTGACCATGGGGGTAAATAACGGCTGGGATCAGGTGACGGGAATGACGGCCTCCAAGACGGTGGAAATGGCGGTGAACGAGGCCTTTACCAAGGATACGTCCCTGCTCTTCGATATCTATACCGGGGATGAAACGGTGCTGGCGCCTGCTACGGCGGGGGTCAATGCCAGCAACATGTTCACTGCCAACACCTTTACGGCGTATGGCGGGGCCAATGCGCGGGCGGGGAACCGAACCTTGCTGGACATGGTGTTCACCACCAATCTGACTCAGTCCCTGACCTTCATCCTGAATGCGGATCATGCATCCCAGCAGAATGAAATCATCGGACTGAATCAGGTGGGTACGGAAACTTACTGGGGGGTGGCCGGGTACCTGAACTATCAGATCAATGAGCAGTATCGGGTCTCCTTCCGTGCGGAAGAAGTGCGGGACAATTCGGGCGCAGCCCTGGCGACCGGTATCGATACGGGCGGTTATGGGGTGCTGGTCGGACCTAATACGGTGCGCGAAGCCACCCTGACACTCGGGTATGCCCCCGTCAAGGCGTTTGAATTGCGCGGTGAAATTCGTGAGGATCGCGCCGACAAAGGACTGTTTGCGGAATCCAACGGAATTCTCTCACAATCCATGACTACCTACGGGTTGCAAGGCATCTACAAGTTCTAGGGAATTCGTCGATGGCTCCGAGAGGGCACCCTGCGGGGTGCCTTTTTATCGCTTTGACGGGCATGGTAGACTGTGCGTCTTATGAAAGATACGACTGCACAACTTCGCGCTTTGCTTGCTCAACGTATTCTGATGCTGGATGGGGCCATGGGCACCATGATCCAGCGACATCGTCTGAGTGAAGAGGACTACCGGGGGGACCGTTTCAAGGATTTCCCCCACGATCTGAAGGGAAACAATGATCTATTGGTCCTGACCCAGCCGCGAATCATTCAGGGGATTCATCAGGCCTATCTGGATGCTGGCGCGGATATCCTCGAGACCAATACCTTCAACGCCAATGCAATCTCCATGGCAGATTACCATATGGCGGATCTGGTGCCTGAAATCAACCTCGAGGCAGCCCGGATGGCCAGGAGATTGGCCGATGAAGCCACTGCCCGAAATCCGGCCAAACCCCGCTTTGTGGCGGGCGTACTGGGGCCGACCACCCGTACGGCTTCCATTTCGCCGGATGTGAACGATCCAGGCTACCGCAATGTGGACTTCGATACGCTGAATGCCTCCTACGGGGAAGCCATCGAAGCTCTGGTGGCGGGGGGAGTGGACATTTTATTGGTGGAGACGGTGTTCGACACCCTCAATGCCAAGGCAGCTCTTTTTGCCATTGAATCTTTTTTTGAGCGTACGGGGCAACGTTTGCCCGTGATGATTTCCGGGACCATTACCGACCAGAGCGGGCGGACCCTGACCGGGCAGACCACGGAAGCTTTCTGGAACTCGCTGTCCCATATTCGCCCTCTCTCCATTGGTCTGAATTGTGCCCTGGGGGCTGCGCTCATGCGTCCCTATATCGAAGAGTTGGCGCGGGTGGCAAACACGTATGTGAGCGCCCATCCCAATGCGGGGTTGCCCAATCCTCTGGCCGAATCGGGTTACGATGAAGGTCCTGCAGAAACAGCGGCACTGCTCAAGGAGTTTGCTGAATCAGGATTCATCAATATCGTGGGGGGCTGTTGTGGTACGACCCCTGACCATATTCGGGCGATTGCCGAGGCGGTCCGGGATCTTCCCCCGCGCCGGATTCCCGATGTTCCACGGGAAACACGCTTGTCTGGACTGGAACCTTTCAACATCGGGGAAGACAGTCTCTTCGTGAACGTCGGGGAGCGCACCAATGTGACGGGATCCCGTGCCTTTGCGCGCCTGATCCTGGCAGGGAAGTTTGCCGAAGCACTGGGGGTGGCCCGCACCCAGGTGGAAAGTGGTGCCCAGATTATCGACATCAACATGGACGAAGCCATGCTCGATGCGCCTGCGGCCATGCAGCGTTTCCTCAATCTGGTGGGCTCCGAACCGGATATTGCCAAAGTCCCTGTGATGATTGATTCCTCCGATTGGCGCGTGATCGAGGCAGGGTTGAAATGTGTGCAGGGCAAGTCCATCGTCAACTCCATCAGTCTCAAGGAAGGAGAAAAGGAGTTTTTGCATCGTGCCACGTTGGTGCGGCGCTATGGCGCGGCAGCCATCGTGATGGCCTTTGATGAACAGGGTCAGGCAGATACTCAGGCACGCAAAGTAGAAATCTGCACACGTTCCTACCGTTTGTTGACTGAAACATTGGATTTCCCCCCCGAAGATATCCTGTTTGATCCCAATATTTTTGCGGTCGCCACGGGGATCGAGGAACACGACAACTACGCGGTGGACTTCATCGATGCCACGCGCCAGATTCGGGCCACCCTGCCCTACGCCAAAGTCAGCGGTGGGGTTTCCAATGTGAGTTTCTCTTTTCGTGGCAACGAGACGGTGCGAGAAGCCATTCATACGGCCTTCCTGTACCATGCGGTGCGGGCCGGAATGTCCATGGGCATCGTCAATGCGGGACAATTGGGGGTTTATGCCGAGATTGAACCGAACCTGCTGACGCATGTGGAGGACGTCATTCTCAACCGTCGCCCCGATGCGGGTGAACGTTTGGTGACTTTTGCCACCCAGGTCAAGGATGCCGGACTCAAAACCGTTCAGGAAGACCTGGCCTGGCGCCAGGCACCCGTGCACGAACGTCTGACCCATGCGTTGGTCAAGGGCATCAATACCTACATCGTGGAGGATACGGAAGAAGCGCGCCAAGTGGCCGAACGCCCGATTCATGTCATCGAAGGTCCCCTGATGGACGGCATGAACGTGGTGGGCGATCTGTTTGGTGCAGGCAAGATGTTCCTGCCCCAGGTAGTGAAATCGGCGCGGGTGATGAAACAGGCAGTGGCCCATCTGATTCCCTTCATTGAAGCGGAGAAAAGTGCCGGTTCCCGGGCCAAGGGACGTATCTTGCTGGCCACGGTCAAAGGAGATGTGCACGATATCGGGAAAAATATCGTTGCGGTTGTTTTGCAGTGCAACAACTTTGAAGTCATCAACATGGGGGTGATGGTGCCCTGTGAGCGCATTTTGGAAACAGCCCGCGCGGAAAGGGCGGACATCATTGGGTTGTCCGGGTTGATTACGCCTTCCCTGGAAGAGATGGCGCATGTGGCTCGTGAAATGCAGCGTACCGGATTCACCCTTCCCTTGCTGATTGGCGGGGCCACCACGTCGCGCGTCCACACGGCAGTCAAGATCGAACCCCATTACCAGGGAGTGACGGTGTATGTGCCCGATGCTTCGCGCGCGGTGGGGGTATGTGCCCAACTCCTCGGTGAAGGGTTGAAGGAAGCGTATATTCAGGAGATCAAGGCCGATATGGTGCGGGTTCGAACCCAGCACGAAGCCAAAAAAGGTACCGGGCCACTTCTCTCCCTGGCGCAGGCACGGCAACGCGGACAGAAGTTCGACTGGGTAGCCGCAGCCCCAACCCGACCAACTTTCCTGGGGGTGCGCGAGTTGCGCGATTACCCTCTGGAGAATTTGGTTCCCTATATCGATTGGACCCCTTTCTTCCAGACCTGGGAATTGAGTGGGCGTTATCCAGCCATTCTGGAAGATTCCGTGGTGGGAGAAACGGCTCGTCAACTCTTTGCCGATGCCCAGGCCTTGCTGGCGCAACTGCTACAGGAAAAAATTCTTACGGCCCACGGGGTGGTAGGGTTTTTTCCGGCGGCTACCGCAGCCAATGGAGACGATGTGCTCATTTATACGGATGAGTCACGCACGGCGGTGCGCACCGTGCTGCACCACCTTCGACAACAGAACGAGAAGCCGGCGGATCGGCACAATCACTGTTTGGCGGATTTTGTGGCGCCTGCTTCGACGGGAGTGGCGGATTACATCGGGGCCTTTGCGGTCACCGCCGGACAGGGAATCGAGGAACGTTTGGCCGAATACGAGGCGGTGCATGACGACTACAACAGTATTCTTCTCAAGGCATTGGCGGATCGTCTGGCAGAAGCCTTTGCCGAGGCTTTGCACGCGCAGGTTCGACGCGAATGGTGGGGGTATGATGCAGGCGAGAAATTGACCCATGACGCGTTGATTGCCGAGCGCTATCGCGGCATTCGCCCTGCGCCGGGCTACCCGGCCTGTCCCGACCATACGGAGAAAGGGACTCTCTTCGATCTTCTGCAGGTGACCAAACACACCGGGATCAGCCTGACGGAGAGTTATGCCATGTTGCCCACGGCGGCTGTGAGCGGGTTTTATTTCTCCCATCCGGACAGCGCCTATTTTGCCGTGGGCAAGATCGGACGTGACCAGGTGGAGGACTATGCCCAGCGTAAGGGTTGGACGTCTGACCAGGCGGAATACTGGCTGGCTCCCCTACTGGCCTATACGCCGGCCCGTTGAGGGGGCACCGACATGCATATCCATATTCTCGGCATTTGTGGCACCTTCATGGGAGGAGTGGCCGTGCTGGCAAAAGCAGCAGGGCATCGGGTCACGGGCTGCGATGCACAGGTTTACCCGCCCATGAGTACCCAGTTGCAAGCCCAAGGGATCGAATTGAGTGAAGGTTTCGGGGTAGAACAACTCACTCTGGCACCGGACCTGTTTGTGGTCGGGAATGTGGTGACGCGTGGCCATCCTCTCATGGAGGCCATTCTGGATCAGGGACTGCCCTATGTTTCCGGGCCTGAATGGCTGGCGCAGCAGGTGCTCGATTCCTGCCGGGTCATCGCCGTGGCGGGTACCCATGGCAAGACCACCACCACGGCATTGGTGACCTGGTTGCTGGAGTCGGCGGGCTTGCATCCGGGATTTTTGATTGGAGGTGTGCCAAGCAACTTTGATGTATCAGCGCGTTTGCCCCGGTACTGGACTTCGGGTCGGGTGGTGCGCGCAGAACGTCCGTGGTTCGTGATCGAGGCGGATGAGTATGACACGGCTTTTTTCGACAAACGATCCAAGTTTGTACACTATCGTCCCGAGGTTCTGTTGCTGAACAATCTGGAATATGATCATGCGGACATTTTTCCGGATCTTGCATCGATCATGACGCAGTTTCACCATCTGGTGCGGACCGTGCCGAGTTCGGGGATGATCGTGGTGAATGCGCAGGATGTGGCGTTGGCACGGGTACTCGAGCGGGGGTGCTGGACTCCCAGGGTATCTTTTGGATCGGAGGGAGACTGGTCCCTGGACTCCGGCGATCCCTTGGGTCAATTGACGGTACGGGAAGGCAAACATGTGCGCGCGCAGACGACTCATTGGCCCCTGTTGGGTGAGCATAACCGGATGAATGCCCTGGGGGCTTTGCTGGCAGCACGGCAAGCGGGAATTCCCATGGCGGAAGGGGTTCTTGCCCTTGAACGGTTCGAGGGCGTCAAGCGTCGCCTCGAAATCAAGGGGGTGGTGAATGGCGTGACCGTCTATGATGATTTTGCCCATCATCCCACGGCCATCGCCACCACGTTGCAAGGGTTACACCGGCGCCTGGGGCCGACCGGAGGGCGCATTCTGGCCCTCATCGAGCCACGTTCCAATACCATGAAGATGGGGGTATGGTCGGATCAACTGGCTGAGAGTTTGAATCTGGCGGATCGGGTCTACGGCTACGACCACCACCTGGGTTGGGATCTGCCAATGGTTCTTCAGCCTTTGGGCGCACGCGCGCAGGTTTACACGCATCTGCCCGCTCTGGTGGCGGCAGTGGTTGCGGAAGCGAACACGGGGGATGCCATCGTGACGATGAGTAATGGCGCTTTTGGGGGGGTTCATGACCTCCTGTTACGGGCATTGGCATAAGGGAGTGTGCGCAGGATGGGTTATGTGGTGTACGAAGACGGTGGGGAAATCAGGTTCGGGACTGTCCTGGCAGAATCCGACAGCACCTTGCAGGTGGAAGCTCCTCATGGTAAACGCAGCAAGATCAAGAGTGCGGGGGTACTGCTGCGCTTTACGCAACCAGAGCCCAAGGTGCTGATGCAGGAGGCGGAAGTCCTCCAAAAAACGATTGATGTCGACTTGCTCTGGTCGGCCTGTCCCCCGGAGTCGGAATGGCATTTCTCGGCGCTGGCACGGGAGTACCAGGGGCATGAACCCAGTGTGCTGGAGCAAGTGGCCGTATTGTTTCGTTTGCAGGCGGCTCCGATCTATTTTCATCGGCGCCAGCGGGGCCATTTTCGTGTGGCTGCGCCGGAAACGCTCAAGGCGGCGCTGGCGGGACTGGAACGTCGCCGTCTCCAGGATCAGCAAAAGGCCGAGGCGCTGGAAGCATTGGCGGCGGGACGGTGTCCGGATTGGCTGGTGCACGAACTCCCTGCCCTGCTCTATCGTCCCGACAAGAATACGTTGGCGTACAAGACGCTGGAAGCGGCCAGTTCGGCACTGAAAAGATCTCCTGCTCAAGTGTTGGCGCAATGCGGAGTCATTGGCGGTAGTCGGGCCTGGCACGAAGGGCGTTTCGAATTCGAGTATTTCGGCCCCTGGTCCACGGATGCGGATTTTCCGGCGCTGGAGGAGCAGGACTGGCCCTGTTACGAGGTGCCCGCCTTCAGCATCGATGATGCGTTCACCACGGAAATAGATGATGCGTTCAGCCTCCGGGAGGTGGACACTGCGCATTGGGAAGTGGGTATTCACATTGCGGCGCCCGGCCTTCAGTTCGGTCCTGACAGCGCCATGGCTGAACAGGCACGGGCACGTTTGAGTACGGTGTACATGCCGGGACGCAAAATTTCCATGTTGCCGGAACGGGTAATTGCGCGTTGCTCCCTCGATGAAGGTCAGGTGCGTCCGACGCTTTCCTTGTTGCTGCGTGTGCACAAGGAAACCTTGGCGGTGGTGGAACGGCGTTCGTTGATTCAGCGAGTCAGGATTGGAGCCAATTTGCGTCTGCATGAATTGGAGGCCCGGTGGGATGAGGAAGCATTAGGCGGGCAGGAGATCCCCCATCTGGCGGACCTGAGAATTTTGCGGGCACTGGCAGAACGTTTGGCGGAGGCACGCGGGGTAAGGGAACGACCGACCCCCCAGTACCATGATTACACTTTCGTGGTGGAAGGGGAGCATGTGGACATTCAGCCCCGTCCACGAGGTGCACCGTTGGACGAGTTGGTGGCGGAATTGATGATCGAGGTCAATCGTCATTGGGCAGGTCAATTGGTGGAAGCAGGGTGGTTGGGGTTGTTTCGGGTGCAGGGACAGGGGCGTACCGGCATGTCCGTAGACCCGGCGCCACACATGGGCCTGGGGTTGAATCATTATGCCTGGTGCAGTTCTCCCCTGCGTCGTTACCCGGATCTGGTCAACCAGTGGCAACTGATTCGCCTGTTCCAGCAGCAGGATCCCGCTGTGACCGATCGGGTTCGTCTCCGCGAGGAGAGTTTGTCCTTTGAACGGGCCTATGAAGCCTATCAGGATTTTCAGCGGCAGATGGAACGTTATTGGAGTCTGCGCTGGCTGGAACAGGAGGCCGTGACGACTTGTCGCGCGCGTCTGTTGCGGGAAGGCGCAACTCGCATCGAGGGCTTGCCGCTGGTGGTCAAGATTCCTGGGGCGGCAGCATTGGACGCGGGGACGGACGTTCAACTGGCCATTCGATCCATCGATGTGTGGGCCATTGAACTGCATTGTGAACTTTTATCGATGGAACCGACGGTCATCCCATGAAATCTCAGCGGGTTACAGGGTTGGCTCCCGGTATTTTTTCCTACCGTTCTCCCTGGATCGCGGCCGTGATCATTTCTCTCCTGGTCCATGGTTTGGCTCTGTTTTGGATCAGGTTTTCCGGGATGACCTGGCGTGTGCCCTCCCCGCTTTTTCCCATGAATGTGGAACTGGACTTGGATGCAGGCCCACCAGCCCGTACGACGATTCTCCGGCCGCCCCCTGCATCTTCCAGGGCCTCACATCCTTCTGCCCCCCCTCTTCCTGCACCCGCGCCGCAGGCACCAGCTTCAGACGTCCCTGCGGTTCCCGAACCCACAGAGACCGCCTCGAAGCCGGCAGATTTGGTTCCCCAGCAGCCCTCCGTACCTCCTGGCGCCCCTTCATCCTCGCTTATCTGGCGGAGTTTGAGCATGGCCCACGGGTTGGTTCAGGACCCCTGGGCGGGGAAACGGGTTTGTACGCTCGATTCCGGGACACGGGAGGGCGAATGGCAAGCCTACGAAGAGGCGTTTACGACCAAGGTCGCCGAAGTGGGCGGCGTGAATTATCCGCCGCCCGAACAGGGCCAGCCGCTCTCCGGGAGTGTGGGGGTAGAAACCGTACTCAATGCGGATGGAACAGTGGCTTCCGTGGACATTCGGCGCACCTCCGGGCACGCTGCACTGGATCAGGCCGCGCTGCGCATCGTGCGCATGGCGGCACCTTTTCAGCCCTTCACTGCGACCATGCGGTCGCAGACTGATTTGATCCGCATTACCCGCACCTTCAATTTCGTGCGGGCCGGGGAACCGTTGCGCAGCCAGTAGGCGCGGATTCCTTTCAGGCAGGTTGAGGCACCATGCCCTGGTGACGCAGGAGAGCATCCAGTTGAGGGGGGCGACCCCGGAAGGCGATGAAGGAGTCCAGTGCCGGACGACTGCTGCCCCGGGCCAGAATCTCGTTTTGAAAACGACGCCCGATCTCGGGGTTGAATACGCCACTTTCCTCGAACAGGGCATAGGCATCGGCGGAAAGTACTTCAGCCCACTTGTAACTGTAATATCCCGCTGCATAGCCGCCCGCAAAGATATGCGAAAAACTGTGCGGGAAGCGATGCCAGACGGGCGGTTTGACCACGGCCACTTCAGCACGGATGCGTGCGAGCAGGTGCAGGGGGTTGAGGTGGGTGGGGACGCTACTGTGCAATTCCATGTCGAAAAGAGAAAATTCGATCTGGCGCATCGTCTGCATGCCGCTCTGGAAATTCTTGGCAGCCAACATGCGCTCGTAGAGGGCTCGAGGGAGGGGTTTTCCCGTATCCACGTGCTGAGTCATGCCTTGCAGTACTTCCCATTCCCAGCAGAAGTTTTCCATGAACTGACTGGGGAGTTCCACTGCATCCCACTCCACGCCATGGATGCCGGATATGGGGAGGTCCTCCATCTGGGTGAGCAGGTGGTGCAGGCCGTGTCCACATTCATGAAATAACGTGATGACTTCATCATGGGTGAAAGTCGCAGGTTTGCCTCCGCTCGGTGCCGAGAAATTGCAGGTCAGATAGGTGACCGGTATCTGAAGAGTTTCTCCCTTGCGGCGCCGGGTAATGGCATCATCCATCCATGCGCCACCACGCTTTCCATTGCGGGCATAGAGGTCGAGATAGAACTGTCCGATCAAGGTACCCGTGGGAGATTTCAATTCGTAGAAACGAACGGTTTCGTGCCAGACCTCGGCATGAGCCGGGTGGACCGTGAGGCCATACAATTTCCGGATGACCTGAAACAATCCGTTCAGCACGGAGCCCTCCGGAAAGTAAGCCTTCACTTCCTGTTCGGAATAATCATATTGGGCAGTGCGTAACTTTTCTGAGGCATAAGCCAGATCCCAGGGCTGAACCGCATCCAGGCCGAGGCGCTCCTGTGCAAAGGCAGTCAGCGTCTTCCAGTCCTGTTCGGCAAAGGGTTTGGCGCGTTGGGCCAGATCCCGCAGGAAAGTCAGCACGGCCTCTGGAGATTCGGCCATTTTGGGTTCCACGGACAGTTGCGCGAAATGGTCGAATCCGAGCAGGCGGGCTTCTTCGGCACGCAAGGTCAGCAAGGTCTGGATCAGGGGACCGTTGTTCCAGGGTTCCGGGCCAAATTCCGAAGCCCGGGTCGTATAACAACGGTAAAAATGTTCGCGCAAACTGCGTCGTTCGGCATACTGCATGACCGGGAGGTAACAGGGGGCGTGCAGGGTGAGGCGCCAGCCGGGCCGCCCTGCCTGACTGGCCGTTTCGGCCGCCATGGTCAGCACTTCCGGGGGGAGGCCCACGAGTTCATCGGGATCCTGGGTGTCATAGGTAAAACAGTTGGTGGCGTCCAGCAAATTTTGTTCGAAGCGCGCGCCGGTGGCCGCCAGCGTTTCCTGAATTTCGAGAAAACGAGCTTTTTCGGCAGGAGGCAACTCGGCTCCACCCAGACGAAAATCGCGCAATGCCTGAGTGATGATGCGTTGCCGGGATGCCGGCAGTTTTTCGAACTCAGGGGCATTTTTGAGGGTCCGGTAGCCGTTGAGAAGGGCTTCGTCCTGACCCAGGCGAGCCCAGTATTGAGCGATATGCGGCAACACTGCGTTGTAGGCTGCACGCAATTCCGGGGTGTTGACCACGGCATTCAGGTGAGAAACCTGTCCCCAGGCACGCGCCAGAAGTTCATTGATGTCTTCCAGAGGCGTGATGAAGTTGTCCCAGGTCGGGCGCTCCGTTTGATGGGTCAGACGGCTGAGTGTGGCTTCACAGTCCACGATCAAGGAGCGAATGGCCGGTTCGATGTGCTCGGGCCGGATGGCATCAAAATGGGGAAGTCCGGAAAAATCCAGCAAAGGGTTGGAGATGTTTGAAGTCATGGTAAGGGAATCCGGAAAATTAAAAGGAAGAAAGAGTGAGTCAGGCGCGGGCATCCTCATGGATGATGAAGCCACCGACCAGGGTATGGCTGACTTTACCTTGCATGAGGTGGTTGAGGAATGGCGTATTTTTGCCCTGACTTTTAAGATTTTTTGGGGTGACGACCCATTCACGTTCCGGATCAAAAATGCACAGGTCGGCCGGTTGGCCGGGACTCAGTTGTCCTGCTGGGATTCCCAGGATCTTGGCAGGTGCGGAGGTGATGCGTGCCAGAGCCGTGACCAGCGGCAGGGCTTCGGACCGTGCCCAGGCCAGCGTGAGCGGCAGCAGCAATTCCAATCCCGTGGCCCCGGGTTCGGCAGCTTCGAAGGGGAGTTGCTTGGCATCCACATCCACGGGTGCATGATCTGAGACCAGTGCATCGATGGTCCCATCGATCAGGCCAGCGCGTAGGGCGGCTCGATCACGCACGCTGCGGAGGGGTGGGACCAGCCGACAATGGGCATTGAAATAGCCGATGTCATGTTCCGTGAGGTGCAAGTGGTTGATGGAAATGTCGCAGGTGACCGGTAACCCTTCTTTCTTGGCCTCACGGACCAGATCCACTCCGCTGGCACTGGAAAGGCGGCACAAATGGACGCGCGCACCGGTTTCACGAACCAGTTGCAGAATCGTGTTCAGCGCGATGGTTTCGGCGCAGGTGGGGATGGCCGGCAACCCCAGACGACTGGCGACTTCGCCATCGTGAGCCACACCACCGCGCGCCAGATAGGCATCCTGGGGTTGTAACCAAACGGTGAACCCAAAAGTGGTGGCGTAATCCAAAGCCCGCAACAGGACCTGAGTGTCCAGCAAAGGCGCATTGGCCTGGGAGAAGGCGATACAGCCTGCGTCATATAATTCCCCCATTTCGGTCAGACGAAGGCCCTGGAGTTGTTGGGTAAGGGCGCCCAGAGGGTAGACATTAGTTTGTTCCCGGCCATGGGCACGGTGCTTGAGCATTTCAACCAAACCGGGTTCATCCAGGGGTGGGTCGGTGTCCGGGGGGCACGATAAACTGGTCACTCCCCCTACCGTGGCCGCGACCATCTCGCTCTCCAAGGTGGCCAGGTATTCATAGCCAGGTTCGCGTAACCGCGCGGCTAGATCCACCAGTCCGGGCATGACGATCTTGCCGCGGGCATCGATGACCCGGTTGGGGGTAAAGCCGGCGGGGCAACGTTCGAGTGCGACGATTTTGCCTGCGGCAATGAACAGATCACTCTGGGAATTACGCTGCGTGATGGGATCGATGACGCGGCCATGGGTGATATGAATTTTCATGAAAATCCTCGTTCAAGCGGCAGAATGTGGCGTAGGGGCAGCCAGGATGGACATGACGGCCATGCGTACGGCGATGCCAAAGGTGACCTGTTTCAAGATCACGGACTGGACGCCATCGGCGACATCCGAATGAATTTCCACGCCCCGGTTCATGGGGCCAGGGTGCATGACGATGGCATCCGGCTGGGCATGAGCCAATTTGGCGGGGGTCAGCCCATAGTATTTGAAGTACTCATCGCGGCTGGGCAAGAGCGCCCCGTTCATCCGTTCATTCTGGAGGCGCAACATGATGACCACATCTACCCCCTTGAGGCCCCGGACCATATCGTGGTAGACCCGTACGCCCAGGCGCTCCACATTGCGCGGTATCAGGGTTTTCGGACCGATGACGCGCACTTCCGGAACTTGCAGGGTCGTCAATGCATGAATCTGGGAACGCGCTACCCGCGAATGAAGGACATCGCCGACAATGGCCACCCGAAGATTTTCAAAGCGCTTTTTGAAGTGGCGAATGGTATACATGTCCAAAAGTGCCTGGGTGGGATGAGCATGACGCCCGTCTCCTGCATTGATGACATGGATATCGGGTCCGACATGACTGGCGATCAGGTGTGCTGCACCACTTTCGGCATGGCGTACTACGAACATGTCCGCTTGCATGGCGGACAGATTATCCACGGTGTCGAGCAGGGTTTCTCCCTTGCTTTGACTGGAAGCATTGACATTCAGATTGATGACATCGGCAGACAATCGCTTGGCAGCAATTTCAAAAGTGGTGCGCGTGCGCGTGGATGCCTCAAAAAATAAATTGAAGACAGACTTTCCTTGAAGGTGTGGGACCTTCTTGACTTCCTGATGGGCCACGGCTTCAAATTCTGTGGCGCGGTCGAGAATCTGGAAGAGAATGGCAGGCGGCAGGCCTTCTATAGTCAGAAGATGCTTGAGGTGACCTTCGGGGGTGAGTTGAGGATTAAACATCGGTAACCTCGGCATCAAGAGTGATAAAAAAATCAGGGTGTGCAGAAGAGCATAAAGCGTTTTGCTGCTCGATGGACAGGCCGAAATAATCTTCCAGAAGCAAGGTGGCGGCCAGCGCGTGTTCCTTGTTGCGACGTTGCGTGCGTGCAACCCCGGCAGCCCTTAACTGCAGGTCGGCTTCCAGCGAGGTATAGCGTTCGTCGATGAGGGTCACGGGCAAGTGGGTGTGGCGGTGCAGGTCGCGGGCAAAATTACGACATTGGCGGGTCGTGGTTTGTTCCTGGCCTTCTGAATTCAGGGCCAGTCCCACCAGCAGTAAATCGGGAATCCATTCTCGAATGAGGGCATGAATGGATTCCCAGCGCTGGGCGCGGGTGCGGCATTCCAGGGAAGCAAGCGGACGACAGACCTTGCTGCGGCGCTCTCCCCAAGCCACCCCGATAAAGCGCATACCATAGTCGAAGGCCAGGACGGCACCTTCTGGATCAGGCATGCCCGGCTTCCTCGGAGAGATAGGTCAGATTGACGCCCAGCAATGCCAGTGCCGCATTGAAACGTTGTTCTGCAGGTAGCGTGAAAAGAATATGGGGGTCTGCCGGGACGGACAGCCAATTGTTCAGTTTGATTTCGTTTTCCAGTTGCCCGGCTTCCCATCCCGCATAGCCCAGAGCGATGAGCATGGATTCCGGACCATGGCCGAGAGAGAGTTGTTCCAGGATATCGCGCGAAGTGGTGAGTCCAAACTCGTCATTGATGTGCAGGGTGGAGCGCCATGCACCCATGGGGGTGTGGAGAACGAAACCACGGTCGGTTTGGACCGGTCCCCCCAGATAGACCGGTTGAGTGGCTAAATCTTCATTACTGGAAGTGAGCGCAATCTGGCCAAACAGATTTTTCAGATTCATGTCCATCGGACGGTTGATGATCAGGCCCATGGCTCCCTGTTCATCGTGCCGACAGATGTAGGTCAGGGTGCCAGAAAAGTTGGCATCCTGCAATGAAGGCATGGCGATAAGAAAATGATGGGTGAAGTTGATCGTTTCCATGGGGCGATTATCGCACATTCCTGTACCTGTACCCGGTTTGAAGAGCGCGGAAGGTGACCGTCACAGTGTCCCCTCGTTTGCACAGATCGGGATGACGGGAAGGGCTCATTTGTAACAACTCGCAAAACAGACAAGACGGTAGAATAGCCGGGATAGGGCGAAGGTTGGCTCGGGCGGTCTGTGCTGCCGAACGTTCCTAATGAGTGGGTTGACCCACTTCAATCAAGTCCATGAGGGGAGCAGAGATCATGCGGTTAAAACTTTTATTACTGACAGGATTGACGGTTGGTCTGGCCTCCTGTGCCAGCACGCCTCCCGCACCTTTGGCGGGAAATGACTTCGTCCCCATTCTACCCCGCACGGCCCAAGATGACCCCAGTGTCGTGGGTGAAAAAGTGCGTTGGGGTGGGGTGATCGCGGGTGTCAAGCCGGAGAAAACCGATACGTGTTTTCATGTAGTGAGTCATACCCTGGACGATTCTGGTCGCCCTGTGGATGATGACCATTCGGATGGACGATTCATTGCCTGTGCACACGGCTTTTTTGACCCATCTATTTATTCCGTGAAGAGGCAGATTACCGTAACGGGTACGCTTCAGGTGCCGACGATCGGCAAGGTGGGCGATATGCGCTACATCTTCCCGCATGTGGCTGCGGATGTGGTCTACCTGTGGCCAAAGGATGTCCCCATGGATAATTCCGGCATGTACTACGATGGGATGAGCCCCTTTGGTGATCCCATGGATTCTCCGATGACGCCCTGGATGGGCCCTGATATCGGTATGCCCTGGTAGGAAAAATCCGGGTCAAGTCAGCGCTGGCTTGACCCGGATGAAGAGCAACGGTTTAGAAGTGGTAAGCGGCACCGATGGTGTAGGTGTTTTCAGCATTGCTGAAATAGTTGTTGGCATAGCCCAACTGGTCACGTTGATAGTCGGCGCGAATATCAAACTGACGGGAAATGTTATAACGCAGTCCTGCGCCATAGACCCATCCAAACCCTCCGTTGGTCAGGCCATAGGAGCCAACCGTGGAGTAATTGAAACCGGCCTTGCCGACCAGACCGATGGTGTTGGCACGGTCAAAGTAGTAAGTGCCCGTTCCCAACAGGTCAAAGGAGTGGGCCGACCCATCGGCCATATTCCCGCCGAACCCGTGGTAGTGGTTGTATTGTGTTTCAATACCGAAGTTCTGGGTAAATTCGTGACCGGCGAACACGCGGTATTCGGAACCGGTTTCACCCACGTTGGCATTGGCGTTGTTGCCCACGCCGGGGTTGGGTGAAGTGGCGGAGCCGAGAGCAACGCCGGCATAGTCATTGATCCAGGCGCTTCCATCGGCCATGGCCGACAAGGAAACAGAGACCAGAGAAGTCACGAGAAGTGCTTTTTTGAACATTTGATGCTCCTGAGTGGTGAAGGTTTACGAATTCTACAGCCAATGAAAAGGATCTAACTGTAACAATTATGACACAAATTACCCGTAATCGCAAAATATGTACCATATTTACAACATATCGTCGGGGTTTGATGGCAAAACAACTCCGCTCTACGGGGTGCACATGATCTTCTGCAAGCGTGGGTGATACTTTAATAACTGTTGATATATAGGAGTATTCTTGAAAATTGCAACATGGAATGTCAATTCCATCCGGGTGCGGTTGTCACATGTGCTGGCTTGGTTGGAGAAAGAAAAACCGGATGTTCTTTGCCTACAGGAACTCAAGTGTGAGGCCCCCAATTTCCCCTGGGAGGAATTTCGGGCGGCGGGTTATCACGCGCATGTGGCGGGACAGAAAACTTATAACGGGGTGGCGTTGGTTTCCTTGCAACCCGGAGTGGAGGAGGTGATCGGGCTGCCCAAATGGGAAGATCCCCAGCAAAGGGTCATTGCCGCCACGTTTGGTGACGTTCGGGTGATCAGTGTGTACTGTCCCAATGGCGAATCGCTCAGTTCGGAAAAGTACGTTTACAAACTGGCCTGGTTCGATGCGCTGCATGATTATTTGCAGGACAGTCTGGCGCGCCACCCTTATCTGGTCGTGGCAGGAGACTACAACATTGCGCCGGAAGACCGGGACATTCATGATCCGGCGGCCTGGGCCGGCGAAGTTTTGTGCAGTCCTCCCGAGCGGGAGAAGTTCCAGGCGCTGGAGGCCTTGGGGTTGGTGGATTGTTTCCGGCAATTTCCCCAGGAAGAGCGATCCTTTAGTTGGTGGCATTACCGGGTCAATGCGTTCAAGCGCAACTTGGGGTTGCGCATCGATCATTTGCTGGCCAGCCAAAAACTGGGTGCTACCCTCCGTTCCTGCACCATCGACCGGGACCCGCGCGGGTGGGAACGCCCATCCGATCATACCCCTGTGTGGGCATCGTTTGAAGAGGCGCCGGTCCTTTACTCCAGACCTGAATCACAAAGTTTATCCAGCCCCAGGGCATGAATTTTACGGGTAAGGGTATTTCGTCCCCATCCGAGACGTTGGGCCGCTTCGATGCGTTTTCCCCGGGTATGGGTCAGCGTTTCGGTGATGAGGATACGTTCCAGTTGGTCCACCAGGCTCAAGGCCAGGTCTGCTTCTCCCTGGGACAGGCGTTGGGCTATTTCACGGGCGGCACTCTCTTGCCAGGGTTCCGCCGGGCGGGTCAGGGCAACGGGTTGGGAACGCAACTCAGGAGGCAGATCTGCGGGTTCCACCACGATGCCGGGGGCCATGACCGTCAGCCAATGACAGAGGTTTTCCAGTTGACGCACATTACCTTTCCATTCGAAGGTGGTGATCAGACGTTGAGTTGCCTCGGACAGGCGTTTGGGTTCCACTTCCAGGGAGCGTGCGCTTTGTTGCAGAAAATGTTGGGCCAACAGAGGAATATCCTCAGGGCGTTCGCGTAGAGCAGGAAGACGAATGCGAATGACATTGAGGCGATGAAAGAGGTCCTCCCGAAAGGAACCTTCGTCCACCTGGCGCTCGAGGTTCTGATGGGTGGCGGCAATGATGCGCGCACGGGCAATCTGGGGGGTCTGTCCACCCACACGGTAGTAATGCCCATCGGAAAGCACGCGCAGTAGACGGGTTTGTAACTCGAGGGGCATGTCCCCGATTTCATCGAGGAACAGGGTCCCTCCCTCGGCCTGTTCAAATCGACCGGGGCGTTGCTGGGTGGCTCCGGTAAAGGCGCCTTTCTCGTGCCCGAAGAGCTCGGATTCCAGCAGGTCTCTGGGAATGGCTGCAGTATTGAGGGCAACGAAGGGCATGCCCGCGCGAGGTCCATGACGATGGAGCGCCCGGGCCACCAGTTCCTTGCCGCTACCTGATTCGCCGGTGATCAGCACCGAGGCATGGGAGTGCGCCAAACGCCCGATGGCTCGAAACACCGCCTGCATGGCGGGGGCCTGACCAAGAATGTCGAGTGGGGGGGCAGTGTTTGCGAGAGGGGCCTCGGTGAGTGAAGAGCGTTCGGACAGGGCACGTCGTACCAAGTTCAGCGCCTGTTCCACGTCAAAGGGTTTGGGAAGATACTCGTAAGCCCCTCCCTGGAAGGCTGAGACGGCACTTTCCAGGTCCGAGTAGGCGGTCATGATGATAATGGGGATGTCGGGATGATCCTGTTTGACACGATCCAGAAAATCCAGTCCACTGAGACCCTGCATGCGGATATCACTCACGATGGTTGCGGGTAATTCACCGGATTCCAGAGCGTGCAAGGCTTCCGTGGCGCTGGAAAAGGAAGTATAGGGAATCTCTTCCCGTCCCAGTACCTTTTCAAGCACCCAGCGGATCGAACGGTCATCATCTACAATCCAGACGGTATGGGTCATCATTTCCTCGATGGAATTCAGGGTTCAGTGGATTGTTCGGTTTCCAGGAGAGGAAGAATGAGGGTGAAGCAGGTCTCGCCGGGCCTGCTGTCAAATTCTACCAATCCCTGATGTTGACTTATCAAGTTTTGTGCCAACATCAATCCCAAACCACTTCCTCCCTCGCGGCCCGAAACCAGAGGCTGGAAAATGCGTTTCTGAAGATCTTCCGGAATGCCTGGGCCATTGTCCCGGATACGGATCATCAACCCCAGGCGAAAACGCCGTCGCGCCAGGGTGACCTGGCGCAGAGGACGACTTTGCAGATGGATCGTGCCTGTGCCTCCCAGCGCCTGTGCCGCGTTGCGCGTGATATTGAGCACGGCCTGGATGAGTTGTTCCCGATCTCCCTGCAGGTCAGGCAGGCTGGGGTCGTAGTCGCGTTTGAGTTCCAGGCCATGAGGAAATTCGGCCAACAGAATGGTGCGGACCCGCTCCAGTACTTCATGAATGTTGAGGGCAGCCACTTGACGCGAGGGGCGCGAACTGAGAAGCCGATCCATCAGGTTTTGCAGGCGATCGGTTTCATCTCGAATGACCTGCGTATATTCCTTCAATTCGGGCGAATCCAACTCTCCTTCCAGTAACTGGGCTGCACCACGGATCCCACCCAGGGGGTTGCGGATCTCATGGGCCAGATTGCGCAATAACTCCCGGTTGGTTTTTTGATCCTCGAGAATTTTTTCTTCCCGGGCAATGCGCATACGTTGGGTGATGGGGCGCAGTTCCAGCAAGATACCCTGGACGGGGGTACCCAGCGGGGTCCCCGTGCAACTGATGACATGGGGGCCTCCCTCTTGCGATTGGATGACCCACTCATGTTCCAGAAAGCCCATTTCCTGCTGGAGTGCCGTGCGTGTGAGTTCCACCAGACTTTGGGAGGAATGGGAGATTTGGGCCAAAGGGGCATTGACGAGGTGCTTGCGTCCCATGGCCAGCAAACTTTCGGTAGCGGTATTGACGAAACGGATGCGCAGGTCTGCATCCAGGACCAGAATGGCTGTATGGAGAAGATCCAGTCCGACAAAATGGGCGTCTTCTGGTGGGGGTCTGCGGGAGTTGTCCATGAAAAAGCCCGTCATCCAAAGGTGGCTGACGGGCTGGTGAGTGCGAACATGACCAGCGTAGGGCCTTGTTCAGCCTTACAGGCTGTAGTACATCTGGAACTCCAGAGGGTGGGTGGTCATCCGGAACAGGGTGACTTCTTCCATCTTGAGTGCAATGTAGGCATCGATCATTTCATTGGAGAATACGCCCCCACGGGTCAGGAACTCACGGTCCTTGTCCAGTGCGGCCAAGGCTTCGTCCAAAGAAGCGGCGGGAGCCGGGATTTTTGCATCTTCTTCAGGAGACAGATGGTACAGGTCGCGATCGGAGGCTTCGCCGGGGTGAATCTTGTTTTGAATGCCATCCAGGCCGGCCATCATCAATGCCGAGAAAGCCAGGTAGGGATTGGCAGTGGGATCAGGAAAGCGCACTTCGATACGGCGGGCCTTGTCGCTTTGTACGAAAGGAACGCGAATCGCGGCCGAGCGGTTACGGGCAGAATAGGCCAACTTGACGGGGGCTTCAAAGCCGGGCACCAGTCGCTTATAGGAATTGGTACCGGGATTGGTGATGGCATTGAGGGCCTTGGCATGCTTGATGATCCCGCCGATGTAATAGAGGGCGAAATCGGAGAGTCCGGCGTAGCCATTGCCTGCAAACAGATTCTTTCCATCTTTCCAGACAGACTGGTGAACGTGCATTCCGGAACCATTGTCACCGACGATGGGCTTGGGCATGAAAGTGGCCGTTTTGCCGTAGGAATGGGCGACATTGTGGACCACGTACTTGAAGATTTGCAGCCAGTCGGCGCGTTGTACCAGGGGTGCGAATTTGGTACCGATTTCGCATTGACCCGGGGCCGCCACCTCATGGTGGTGAACTTCCACCGGAACGCCCATGTCTTCCAGGGCCAGACACATGGCTGAGCGGATGTCATGGAGGGAATCGACGGGAGGTACCGGGAAATAGCCCCCCTTGACGGCGGGACGGTGACCCATGTTGCCGCCTTCGTAGGATTTGCCGGAAGACCAGGGAGCCTCTTCGGTTTCCACCCGGACGGAACATCCGGACATGTCGACATTCCAGGTTACGGAATCGAACACAAAAAACTCAGGTTCGGGGCCGAAGTAGGCAGTATCGCCGATGCCACTGGATTTCAGGTAGGCTTCGGCACGTTTTGCCAAGGAGCGGGGGTCGCGGTCGTAACCCTTGCCATCGGAGGGTTCGATGACATCACAGGTCAGGATCAGCGTGGATTCATCCATGAACGGATCGAGGTTGGCCGTTGCAGGATCGGGCATCAGGAGCATATCGGAGGCCTGAATGCCTTTCCATCCCGCAATGGAGGAACCGTCAAAGGCATGACCTTCGGTAAATTTTTCCGGGCCAAAGTGGCTGACAGGAACGGTAACATGCTGCTCCTTGCCACGGGTATCCGTAAAACGAAAATCGACAAACTTGACCTCGTGGTCCTTGACCATCTGCATTACATCGGCAACTGCCATTTCTTCTCTCCTGTCAGAAAATTTTTAAGATATTACAACCTGTTGGAACCCTGATCCCCTACTCGTTCGATCCCACGAGGATAAGCAGGTTGCATGCCAAACCCTTCCACTCTACTCCAGCATTGTGCCATAAGGAAAGAGTAATCGAACATGATTTTTTGGCGGCGAAGCAGTTCGCACCAATGTAGTGCTTTCCGGGCAAAACGCACCATAAGAGTGCGCCCGTGCGCCAGTTTCAATCCGCACCCGGCCACCAACCGACCGGGTGATGCCAACGGCGAGGCGCTAATAACTTTTGGACGATTGAAACTCCGTTAAAGCAGCCCATTCTTGATCAAGTCGACCAGAGTTGATATGTCCGACCCGCAGTTCAACTCCAAATTTTCCATCTGTATTGATTTCTCAAGTTTGGTTGGTCTCGGCTTACGCGCTTTTGTGCCGGCATCCGGCGCGCAGAACAACGCAAACCCGAGCTCCGGTGATCCGTTCATTTCCCGATTCTTTCGGATGGGTTTGGTGTTCAATCGCTTCCGTGCGCCTTCAGCAAAAAGTATCTTTGCGCGTAGCGCCTCAAAACTGTAGCCCCGGCCCAGCCGGTTCATGACCCGGATCAGATTGTTCAGGCTCTCGGTGTACGCACTGGTAACTGGGTGGTTGAAGTATTCCAGAACCCACGGCGTCCAGTTGTCCCAGGCGCAGATCAGGTCGTGGAACGCCTCCGCGATGGCGGGAGTGACTCGCTGCTTCCACATCAAGTAACTGCCCTGTGCCTCATCCGGCGATACGCAGTCGTAAATCTTGAAGAAGTCTTCCTTGAGGCGGTACGCCAGCCCCAGTTCTTCATAGTTCTTGAGCCAGCCCGATAACAGCAAACTGTCTCCATCAGTCAGGTCGTGTTCACGCTTCAGCAGTACGCAACGGTCGTGCATCAGCCCGCGCTTCTCCTTGAGCGTTAGTCGGTCACGTAATCCCTTTCTGACCTTCTCCATTGCCTCATTCGCCATTTTTACCACATGGAACTTGTCGATCACGATTCGGGCTTGTGGTAGGACGGTGAGGCACGCATCGCGGTACGGTGCCCACATGTCCATGGCTACATACTGGATGTTTTCTTTATTCCCCAAATTGCTCAGGTAGTTGATCAGGGTGTCTTTGTTGCGGTTTTTCAGCAACTCGACAATGGTGTTGTTTTGGATGTTGGTAATGACGCCCCGAGGCTTGATGAGGTGGATTTCATCAATCCCCATCCACGTCGGCGTTTCGAAGCGGGTAGTTCTCTCAAGTTCGTTCACGTAGTCGCTAAAAACAGCCCTGGACGTGAACTCAGTACATCCAACCTCATCGGCAATGCTGGAGAACGTGCGCTTGATTGCCTGCTTGCCCATCCAAGCCGTCAGGCGGATTGTCATGAGGCGTTTGTCGTCTATATCGGGTAAAGCTTCGTAGAATGTCTTGGCGCAAGCCTGGCAGCGATAGCGCCGAGTGTCGATATAGAGTCCCACACGCTTGCCGTGCATGGGCAAATCCCGAACCATCTGATCCCGACGTCCGAATCTGACCAGATGAACAGAGTGGCAGTGAGGGCATTCCTTTGGAGGATCCAGAGACTCGGCGCTGATGCGATAATCGTGTTCGTTTTCGTCGACTCCCAGCACCCGATATGATGGGAGGTTCAAGAGGTCTGGAGGCATTACACACCCATGCCGGAGTGCTTGGAGCCACCTTTGTCGCAAATACAAGGGTTCGCGTCACAGGTTGTACAACCAGATTTTACCCCTACTGCCTGGTAGGCATAATCGCGCTGTTTCTCAAATTGACGATACCGTTCTTGAACGTCTTCGTCGGTGAGATTACCACCAATCTGGTTGCCTTCATCAAGTCCATCCAGCCCCCTCATGGAAAGGATATTCTTGCCCCATTCATCTCGCTCCAAACGCGGACATTTAAATTGAAGGAGGTAGGCATCCAGAATGCCGCGCCCAGGTTTGTCGATTTCCAGACTCAGTGCGCCCAGATATTCTGCCTTGCGGGTATCCGCCCAAGAAATTGAAAATCCGGCGCGATACGATAGTTCAAGATGTACCAGTAGCATCGTGCGACCATTCCCATCAAGGAAAGGGTGTCCGTAGGCAAACAATCCCATGACCTCGCCCGGATTCTGTGCCATTACCATTCTATCCTGCCCGAGACCAAGGCCGCTTTCGACGGTTCGGCGAGAGTCTTGAGGATGGCAGAACAGTACATCACCTTTCACTACTGCGCGATCCGGCATGGTGACAGAACGATCTTTCCCAGCCCAAGGATAGTAATCAGAAAAGAGGATACGATGAACTTCAAGGAAGTCCGGGTACGCCAAAACCTTTCTTGTCGCAAGATATGTGAGAGCGCTGTCAAGATTGGCACGGAACAGGTCATGTTCAAAGTGTTTGATCTTCGTTTTGTCCTTGTCTTTTCGGACGTTGCGTAAATACCCCGCAATTTCAAAATCATTGAATGGATCAAACATGAAACTGCTCATCAAGATAACTACCAAGGAGTGAAACCATGGTTGGCCCATCGATAACATTAGCTCGCCTCAATGCAACGATCAGGTCTTCCGTTGCATCAGTGGTTACTTCGTCACCGGACAATCGAGTAATAACATCGGCCAACTCGTCGCTTGGCGTACGCAGGTAAGACACACCATGCCGTTTGGCAATGCTGTGAACATAACTGCTGACATTGGAAACTGGGGGATTCATGGCAACCTCCATCAATCACATAACTCGTGTCCATTGTACTATGTACATGTCTGCGCGTCAATTACAAAACTCGGTTTGTGGAATGATGTTCGACAGCCTTCCAATGCGCGAAAACAATCGGGTTTCAATCCGCACCCGGCGAGAAGCAAGTTTTAATCCGCACCCGGCCAACCGGCCGGGTGATGCTGATGGGTTGTTTGGATGGTGTCCAGGTCCAATTGGTTTCAATCCGCACCCGGCCAACCGGCCGGGTGATGCAACCAAAAAAGTTAAATCCCGTTCCTGTGTAATTTGTTTCAATCCGCACCCGGCCAACCGGCCGGGTGATGCGGCCTTTGAGGATAGCAAAACATTGCACGTCGTCATGTTTCAATCCGCACCCGGCCAACCGGCCGGGTGATGCCCTATATTGTTGATCGTCGCTGCCCTATAAATAAGTTTCAATCCGCACCCGGCCAACCGGCCGGGTGATGC
>JAKBLB010000024.1 GCA_021832305.1 Pseudomonadota bacterium
TGGTTTGGCGGCGTATGGCGTCCAGCATTGGGCGCATGGTCTTGGGCGCGTCGGAATAGTACCACGGGTTGAGCATGTCGAAAGTGGCCGCCTCATGTGTTGCTGTGGATTCGTAAGGCTTACCACGTAGCCAGGCATCGATATGACGCGCAGCTTTTTTGCCATGCCCGACACCCGTTGTCACGGTGCGCTCCGACGGTACCATATCGCCTCCCGCGAAAATTCCCGGATGACCGGTCATCATGTTGCCGTCGACTTGCACCACCCCGTCCTTGATCTCCAGGTCCGACACGCCGTCCAGCAAGGACAGATCGACATCCTGACCGAGTGCCAGCACCAGCGAATCCGCCTCTATGGATTCGAACTCGCCGGTGGGTTGCGGAAATCCATTGTCGTCCAACTGCATCTTTTCCAGCGTGAGGTTATGCACGTCGGCGTATTTGATGGTGGACAGCCATTTGATCATGATCCCTTCCTGCAAGGCTTCTTCCACCTCGAAATCATGCGCGGGCATCTTTTTGCGGGTACGGCGGTAGACGATGATGGAGTCGGTCGCTCCCAGGCGTTTGGCGGTGCGCGCCACATCGATCGCTGTGTTGCCGCCGCCATACACCACCACGTGGCGGCCCAGCAGCGGCTTGTCCTCGTCTTCCATGCTGCGCAGCACGGAAACCGCATCCACGATATGCGCCGCATCGCCTGCCGGAATAAAAGCACGCTTGCCGATGTGCGCGCCCACCGCCAGAAAGGTCGCATCAAAATCACCCGCGCGCATGCTCTCCCCGATATTCGCCACCTTGGTGTCGAGTTTGAGTTTTACGCCCAGATCGAGTATGCGCGCCACTTCGGCATCCAGTACCTCGCGCGGCAAACGATATTTTGGGATGCCGAAACGCATCATGCCGCCGGACAGCGGACCGGCTTCGTGTATCTCCACCTTGTGTCCGAGACGCGCGAGATGGTAGGCGGCGGATAGTCCGGATGGCCCTGCGCCGACGATCAGGACTTTCTTGCCGGAAGGTGCAGCAGGTGCCTCGAATTTCCAGCCGCGCCTGATCGCCTCATCGCCGAGAAAGCGTTCGACCGAATTGATGCCGACTGCACTGTCCAGGAAGCCGCGATTGCATGCGCCTTCGCAGGGGTGATAGCAGACGCGACCCATGATGGCGGGCAGCGGATTGTCCAGGGTCAGCACACGCCAGGCTTTCTCATAGTCACCCGATTCGGCATGAAACAGCCAGCCCTGAATATTTTCTCCTGCCGGACAGCCCGCATTGCATGGCGGCAACCGATCCAGATAAACCGGCTTCATGGTACGCCATGATCCGGTGTGATTGGCCAGGGAAGAGCCGGGGTCCAGGGTGATGGCAAACGGTTTATCCATCATGCTGTCTCCTGCTGTACCAATCCGTATTTGCGGATGTTGCGGTCAGCACGCTCCTGTATGCGTGCGATGACATCCCACTTCGGTTTGGCGCCGAACAAATGGGCAAAGCGTTTTTGCGGTTTCAGGTACTCCTCGACGGGCAACTGCCTGCGTATCGGTAACGCGCTGACCTGCAGGCCGTGCTCGGCTTCGAATATCGGGAACAAGCCGGTTTCATGCGCCAGCCGCGCGATGCGGATGGTGTCGTGCGAGGCCGTTCCCCAGCCCAAAGGGCAGGGCACGAAGAGGTGAATGTAGCGCGCGCCGCGAAATTCCATCGCGCGCTTCACCTTGGCTTCGAGGTCGTGCAAATCGGCGACCGTGGCTGTCGCGACATAAGGAATTTCGTGCGCCATCGCAATTGCGGGAACGAATTTGCCCTGGCCAAACACATTGCCGGGATTTTGCCCCACCGGCAGTGTGGTTGCAGTGCGGGCTGCGGGAGGCGTGGCCGACGAGCGTTGCACGCCGGTATTCATGTACGCCTCGTTGTCGTAGCAGATATACAATACATCGTCGTTGCGCTCGAACATGCCGGACAGGCAACCGAATCCGATGTCGGTGGTGCCACCGTCGCCGCCCTGCGCCACCACCCGAACTTCGTTGCGTCCCTTGACCTTCAGCGCCGCCGCAATGCCGGTCGCCACCGCCGCAGCGTTGCCAAACAGGGAGTGCATCCACGGCAATTGCCATGAGGTTTCGGGATAGGGCGTGGTAAATACTTCCAGACAGCCTGTGGCATTTGCCGCGATCAATTGCGAGTTGGTCGCCTCCATTGCCGCATCCAGCGCGTAGCGCGCGCCCAGCGCCTCGCCGCATCCCTGGCAGGCGCGGTGTCCTGAATTGATGGCATTGCTGCGATCCCGATGCGACTGGACGCTGCGGTCTTCAGGTTTCAGCAAACGGTTGCCGACTGTGAACGTGCCGGTCTGGTAGAACTTGATGGGTTGAAATGGCATATATCCTCCTCACTCAAGCGATCTTCGAAGCGATCGTGCCGACATCGCGCAGCATATTTTCCGCTGCGGGCCCGGAGCGGCGCACACTGCGTTCCCGCGCCAGCTGCTTGTCGACCACGTTCCAATCCAGGTCCAGAAAGGTCAGTGCTTCCAGCACATCCTGCTCCGCCTTGCGGAACAGGATGTGCAGGGAATTGCGCGCGATGGCACGACCGCCCAGTCCGGCCACCACCGTGTAGATGTGCGGGTGCAGCCCGGACAAGGCCATGCGTACGTCGGTTGAGAGTATCCCACCGATGCCCACCGCCAGACTCTTCTCCACCACCACCACACGCCGAGCCTTGTGCAACGCCGCACGGACCAAATCCAGCGGAAAGGGTCGGAAACTGGTGATGCCCAATACGCCTATTCTGCGACCGTCATCGCGCATCTCGTCGACGGTGTCCTTGATGGTGCCCAGCACCGACCCCATCGACACCACGACGGTCTCTGCATCCTCGGTGCGATAGGTGTGCGCCAGGCCGCCGGTATCCCGGCCAAACCCCCGCTTGAATTCGGCTGCCAGTTGCGGAATGAGTTCCAGCGCCCGCATATGCCTGGCGTGGGCCAGATAGCGTACTTCCATGAAGGCTTCCGGCCCGACCATGGCACCGATGGAAACCGGCTCGCGTGGGTCCAGTACCTGGCGTGGTTCATAAGGCGGCAGATAGGCATCGACCTGGTGTTGCGTCGGCATATCCACCTGCTCGTAGGCATGGGTCAGAATGAATCCGTCCATGCATACCATCACCGGAAGGGATAACTCCTCGGCCAATCTGAACGCCTGTATATGCAGATCCAGAGCTTCCTGGTTGGTTTCGGCGAACAGTTGCATCCAGCCGGAATCGCGCTGCGACATGGCATCGGAATAGTCGTTCCAGATATTGATGGGCGCTCCTATGGCGCGGTTTGCCACGGTCATCACGATGGGCAGCCCGAGTCCGGATGCGTTGTAGACCGCCTCGGACATGAACAGCAATCCTTGGCTGGCGGTTGCCGTATAGGCGCGCGCACCCGTGGCAGATGCGCCGATCGAGACCGACATCGCAGCGAATTCACTTTCCACGTTGATGAACTCGCATCGGGTCAGCTTGCCGCCCTTCACCATCTCCCCGAGCGCTTCGACGATGTGTGTCTGCGGGGTGATCGGATAGGCGCACACCACCTCGGGGCGGCACATCGCAATGGCCTCGGCCACGGCGCGGGAACCTTCGATTTGCTTATGCATGTGTGGAAACCTCCACGGTCCGGGTTTTGATCAGGCGGTAGGTTTCGGTGGCTGCGGCTATGTTGCCCTCTGCAACCTTGCCGGAAAATTTTTCGATGATTGCCTCGATTACCGACTCCAGGCGTATCAGCCCGGAGAGTGCGGCAAGACCGGCGATCAAAGGTACATTGGGGATCGGACGGCCGATATGTTCAAGAGCGATTTCGGTGGCAGGTAAGGTGCATAGCCGTTCGGGCGGCCTGCCGACGGCCAGTTCGCTCAACCCCAACTCCCCGAAACTTCGACTGGTGTTGAGCAGGATATAGCCGTCCTTCCTCAGTCCGGCAAACACATCGACCTGATGCAGCAGGGTGGTGTCCTGGATGATGAGGGCATCCGGTTCCATGACCGGTTCGCGCAGGCGAATCTCCCGGTCGGAAATGCGGCAGAACGACACCACCGGCGCGCCCATGCGCTCTGAACCGAAACTGGGAAAGGCCTGGGCCTTGTGCCCTTCGGCAAAGGCCGCAACAGAAAACATCTCCGCGGCTGTCACGACCCCCTGACCTCCGCGGCCATGTATGCGCAACTCAAACATATCTGATCCCTCACGGTATTCTGCTACCCCGAACATTACTCTCCTGTCGTGCGTTTACCAAGGTCTTCCGCCAGATCGACAGGTCTGCTGCCGTACATGATTCGAGAACCCGCTTGTCTGCTGCTTCCAGATTGACGGAGGCTTTGTCAGTCAACGGGTCGCCCAACTCAAAATCGTAACCGCGTATGCGCAGCAGGAATGAATGGAACCCGACCACGGATTCGACCTGACTGACCGGCAGGGCAAGATGCCTGGAGACTGCGCGCGCAGTCTCGTCGCCGATATGCAGAAGTTTTTGTTGCAGCGCATGCAGAACATCCAGCAAGTGCCTGGATTGCCTACAGGCATCCGCAACGATCGCATTCAGTCGTTCCGCGTGCTCCATTTTGTCGATCGAGTTCATGGCCTGTTCAGTTGGGATGTTCCCGCCGACGATGAAACTGTCGCTGCCACGCGGATATGCTCCATTGACGGGGTATTTCCATTTCCTGTGACGTGTCTCTCCCGGAAAACCGGGTTCATGATCCGGGATTGCGCGACAGACGCCGTTCCACCTCCAGCACGAGCCGGGTGGTGGTGAGTACCGTATCCGGATTGAGGCTCATGGAGTCGATGCCGAGTTCCACCAGATACTCGGCCATCTCCGGGTAGTCCGATGGCGCCTGTCCGCACAGTCCGGAATACCGGCCGTTGCGCTGCGCACCTTCCACTGCCAGGCGTATCATCTCCTTCACGCCGGGATCGCGCTCATCAAAGTCGAAGGCGACGATTTCGGAGTCGCGGTCCACGCCCAGGGTCAACTGGGTCAGGTCGTTGGAGCCGATGGAAAAACCGTCGAACAGTTTTGCGAAGTCGTCGATCAGGATGACGTTGTTGGGAATCTCGCACATGACGTAGACCTCCAGTCCGTTATCGCCACGCTTGAGGCCCTGCGCGGCCATGGCTTCCAGCACCTTTTCGCCCTCTTGCACCCGGCGACAGAAAGGAATCATCAACTTGACGTTGGTCAGTCCCATCTCGTCGCGCACCTGTTTCATCGCCGCACACTCCAGTGCAAACCCTTCCGCGTAAGCGGGGTGTGCATATCGGGAAGCACCGCGGAAACCAATCATCGGATTCCCTTCTTCCGGCTCAAAAAATGTACCCCCCAGCAGGGTGGCGTATTCGTTGCTTTTGAAGTCGCTCATGCGCACCACACAGGGTTTTGGATAAACCGCCGCCGCAATCGTGGCAACACCTTCGGCAAGAGTCTTGACGAAAAAATCCTCCGGGCTTTCGTAGGCGAGACTAAAGGCGGCAATTTTTTCGCGCGTTGCGGCGTCCACCCTTTCCGGATGTTTGATCGCCATCGGGTGCACCTTGATGTACTCACTGATAATGAATTCCATGCGGGCCAGTCCGATGCCGTCCACGGGCAGCGAGGCGAGACTGAACGCCTGATCCGGATTACCCAGATTCATCATGATCCTGGTTTTTGGGTGGCCCAACTGACTGAGATCGGTCTGCTGAACATCAAAATCCAGAAGGCCTTCATAGACATTTCCCGTTTCGCCTTCGGCGCAACTGATGGTGATCGTCTGACCGGTTTTGATTGTCTCGGTGGCGCTTTCGGTTCCCACGATGGCGGGAACGCCGAGTTCGCGTGACACGATCGCAGCATGGCACGTACGACCCCCCCGGCTCGTCACGATCGCGGCGGCAGTTTTCATGACAGGCTCCCAGTCCGGCGTCGTGGTATCGGCAACCAGCACTTCTCCTGGCTGAAAATCACCCAGATGTTTAACGTCATTGATGATGCGTGCCTTCCCGGCACCAATCCTGGTGCCGACAGCCCTGCCCCGAAGAAGGACAGCCGATCTTTCCTTGAGATGGTAAATCTCCAGGACGGTGCCCTTCTTTTGCGATGCCACCGTTTCCGGTCGCGCCTGTACCATGTACAGGTATCCATCGATCCCGTCTTTTGCCCACTCCATGTCCATGGGTTTGTAAAAACCGGCTTTGTCGGAATAATGGTTTTCAATCTTGATGGCGTAGTCGGTCAGCACCATGACATCCGCATCGGTAATGCAATAGTGGTTCCTTTCTTCGGTGCTGGTGTCGACATTCCCGGTATATTCCAACGCGATATTGCCGGTATTGAGCGTGTCGGTAAAAATCATCTTTTTTTCCTTACTGCCCAGACGGCGTTTCAGGACAGCGCGATACCCACCGATGAAACTGGGTTTATGGACATGGAAACTGTCCGGGTCGATGGTGCCCTGAACAATATTTTCGCCGAGCCCCAGCGTGGCGTTGATGAAGACCACATCCCTGAAACCCGTTTCCGTGTCCAGAGAAAACATCACGCCGCTGGCACCTATATCGCTTCGCACCATTTTCATGACCACGACGGATAGATAAACCTTGTAGTAATCAAAGTGGTTGTCGTATTTGTAGTGGATGGAACGGTCGGTAAAGTTGGAAGCCAGACAGCGTTTGTAGCCATCCAGCAGGGCATCATTGCTCGCTATATTGAGGTAGGTGTCATTCTGCCCGGCAAAAGAGGCCTCCGGGGAATCCTCGGCCGTTGCGGAGGAACGGACCGCCAATGAAATTGTTTCGCCATACTCGCGCTTGAGTTGGGCATACCCTTGCAAAATGGCTGCCTTCAAATCATCGGGTAAATGACAGCCGTAGACAATGGCTCTGGCCTTTTCGCCGCGCGCCTGCAAATCCTTGATGTTGTCAGGGTCGAGTCCGTCGAGCGCCGCATGTAATGGCTGCCAAGCATCATTGTATTCAAGCACATAACGATATGCTTCTGCCGTGACGGCAAATCCATTGGGGACACGCACGCCTTCAGCAGTCAGGTTTTGGTACATTTCCCCCAACGAGGCGTTCTTGCCGCCGACCAGTGGCACATCGCCAATGCCAATCTCGTCGAACCAGCGGATGTATAAGGCTTTGTTCATGTTTTACTCCTTGACGCAATGGGAAGACCATACCAGGCAGACCATGAGTGTCCGTGGGCTTTGCCCCGTTGCAGCATCAGTTCGATGGCGGTTCGGGTTCGTCCGCAATGGTCATGGCTCATCTCCTGTCATGGGTGCAGCAACGAGCGATACACCGTCGGCACCCCAGTGCTGGTGCAACAATACGGCAATAGCGGCGGACATCAGACGGGCGGCGGGTGGATCGGAACGGGAGGTGAGCATCAGCGGCACACTGACACCGATCACGATGCCTGCCAATGTCGCACCGGCGAGGTATTCCAGATTCTTGGCCAAAATGTTGCCGGCATCCAGATTTGGTGCCAGTAAAATGTCCGCATCGCCCGCCACTGTGCTATTGATCTCTTTGATCCGGGCTGCATCGCTCGAAATGGCGTTGTCGAAGGCCAACGGACCATCCACCTCGGCATGGGTGATCTGGCCGCGCTGGGCCATCTTGCTGAGACAGGCGGCGTCCAGGGTGGAGGGAATGCTCTGTTTGACCAACTCGATCGCCGACAGCGCGGCTGCTTTCGGTCTATCCACCCCCAAGATGCGCGCCAGGTCGATGGCATTTTGCAGGATTTCCGCCTTCAAGCCATAATCGCTGGCTTCCACCACTCCGGCCAGTACATGCGCCTCATGCGCATCCACCACCGCCACCGGCAAGGGGGGATGATTACGTGCTCGCTCGAGAATCGCGGCAAAGCGGGGCGACAATGGCGTCATCTCATTCATGGCACTTCATCCGACTTGGGCGATGTCGACAGCAAGGGGTTTATCAGATAGGTTCACTGCATTTCCTCTCAAAAGTGATGCCGCTTTTGATATCAATCAAACTCGATCAGATTGAGTCCGTAATCTGCTGTAAATAGTTGGTGGGCCGCCACCGCTCTGGTTTGGTAACTTGACGTTGTTTAAGACGTTTCACAACCCATAAGGAGAAGAAGCGATGGCTGGATATGATAGTAACGCGGGCCGTGATTTATTGCCAGGGTTGTTGGGACTGGATATGGTTATTGACTTTGATGATGCAAAGGATTACAATCCGGCCGTCTCATTCTCAAGGGAGAAATCTTGGACAGTTGCTCTAGTATCTTGACCGCGTCAGCTAACTCAGCGAAAGCGTAGGCATTGTCTTAAGACTCCCGCCGCCGTCTCGCCGAGTTAGCGGGACGGTGCGCCAGTGGCATACCCCCTTCATTTGTCTAACATGGGTTGCTCTGAACTCCTCCTCACGGTCGTAAATAGTATGTCGTGTCATTCCGATGCCGCCGGGGCGGTTTAGTTGCGCTCCGTTGCCCGGACTGCGGTCTGAGTCCGCTCGGTCCTTTGCACGGCGTTCTCGATCAACGCATTGCTTGTCCGTCCTGCATGGCGGACGCATTTGTGCGAGGTGTCATCATGACTTTCAATCTGAATAAGGTAATACATTTTTTCACCAGCCGTATCCGTTCGAACCTGGTCCGATTTTCCGAAACGCACACGACCTTTCCCGAACTTCGCGCTGGACAGACCAACCCTGGCATTGGCGGAGGCAGCGCTCTATTTGGCGTGTTGGTCTCGACGCACATAGACAGTAACCGTCAGTTCTAGAAAATTGTTCAGGGGGGCAACAAGTTGTCGCCTCCCTGAACACAAAATCCCAAGGAATTTCCCCATGACTACAAAGCAATGTAAGTCAGCGGCGACTGCTGTCGGTGACAGCACCCACGCAGACGACATCCGTGGCGCTTTTGGCACTATCGTTCACCACGATGTGCATCCTCGTCGCACCTTCGGTCAGCAATTGAAGACTCTGTTGGCAATTCTCGGACCAGGACTGATTGTAATGGTTGGCGATAACGATGCTGGTGCCTTTGGCACCTATTCCCAAGCCGGGCAGAACTACGGTACCACGCTGCTGTGGACACTGTTCTTGCTGAGTATCCATCCGCCGCTGGGTCAGGTGGCTCATGACTTTCTTGTCCCGAAGATGAGTTCTCACGCGAAACATGGCACATGCCACCAATTCATCAACTGCCCCCCGCAAAGGTCAGTTTTCTCAATTGGGCATGGATCTCTGTGTTGCGTATTTATCTTGTTCTGGCAGGCGGGTTGCTGTTCTACAAGATCGTTCAACTGGCCTTATCAGGTTGAATTGTTGTCTGGCGATAACTCCCTATGATGCCTGTCAACTTCCTGAAATACAATGGTTTCATTATTTATCAAACAGTTCTTTCCACTGTGGAGGCCTCTTTCCTTCCCGCGCTCAAGTTTGGCGGTGGTTTCATCGTCGGGTGTAGGGGGATGTCTGCGGGCGGCAAAGAACAAAGAAATAAAGGGTTAAATTAGTCATGGTCAGGCAGTCAATAAAGAAATCCTGGTTTTTCCTGGGTTGTGAGCGCGCATTTGGTCGATTCCTATGCGCCGTGCTTTGTCTTTTTGCCTTTCAGGCCCAGGCGGAACTCTGGGGTTTTGGGGGAGACAATGGCAAGGAAGAACACTCGCCGCCCTGGGTGGTCCAGGGGGATGAAACTTTTATCGATCAATACCACGGCTCCTTTCCTTCGGCCCGCCCCAACGGGGCAAACAGTTTCCTCTCGACTCCTGAGAACTCTTTCTCGAACATTTTTGGTCTGCAACTGGGGTTCGATCTGGGGAACCAGGGAGAATTCTGGTTCCGTTCGGAAACCATTCGCGGGATTCCTCTCAGCAATGCCGGGGGGTTGGGAGCGTTGACCAATAACGACATGCAGCGCTACATGACCAATACCTTTGTGACCTACCTTGCCCTGGGGTTTTACACGCGGGTGGTCAACTTTGGGGGAGAAAGTGAATCCTTGCCCATGGCCAGCCATCAATTCAACCGAGCGGTGGATTCTCACCGTTTGACCTGGACCATCGGAAAGGTGGATGTGCTGTCCTATTTTGACGGCAACGCTTACGCTCACAAGAGCGATGACCAGTTTCTCAACTGGTGTTTCATGACCTCCTGTGCCTACGATTATGCGGCGGATTCCCGAGGGTATACCTGGGGCGCATCGAGCGAACTGACCTGGGATCGCTGGTCCACGCGTTTTGGTTGGTTTGCCATGCCCGTCCTGCCCAATCAACTGGCCCTCGACCCGGCCATGGGCGAACACTTTGGGGTCAATGGAGAAATCGAACGGCGTTGGGATACGGGGGCTCTCAAACTGCTGATGTACCAGGGGCGCATGCAACTGGCCAACTTTGGTTCCTACCTCAATCAAACCGGGATCTTCATTGCAAATCAGCCCAGATACAATGCCATACGGGGAGGGGGCGGGCTCAATCTGCAACAGGCCTTGTCTCCTGGGGTGGGTTTGTTTGCCCGCGCCTTCTGGACGGGGGGAAGTAACGAGTCGATGGCGTTCACGGAAGTGGACCGCAGTTTCAGCGCGGGTCTTTCCCTGGATGGACAGAACTGGGGGCGCAGCAAGGATGGTATCGGGCTGGGCTGGGCGCTGAACCAGATCAGCGGCGCACGCCAGGCTTTTTTGACGGCGGGCAATTATGATTTGTTCATCGGCGATGGTTATCTGATGTATGCGCCTGAATATGTGCTGGAAACTTACTATAAATGGGGCATCGTGGACGGTGTTCATCTGACGGCGGACTGGCAACACATTGGCAATCCCGCGTACAATCAACTGCGCGGTCCGATCGATGTGTACGGACTGCGTTTGCATATCGACTTTTGATCCGGCAGGATCATTGAATACGACAAGCGGCGTCTTTCAGGGTTTCTGTCGCGTTAACCATCTTTCGCAGGCCCCCAACGACAAGGAGCAAGTCATGGCACAGTCACCGTTTGGTCACTGAAGAATTTTGTGTTGGGACATGAACCTGACCTAAAGTCGGTTTTGGCGCGCTCGACAGGAATCGAACCTGTGACCCCCAGCTTCGGAAACTGGTACTCTATCCAACTGAGCTACGAGCGCGTACTGTGACAAATCTAGAACACACTGATTTTAAACAGTGATTTTTCATTGTACCACAAAGCCGGTTGAGAATCATGGAGCGTAGGAGAAGGATCGGAGTCGGAATTGAAAAATTTTTGGAAGGATGGTCACGGAGAGCAAAATGTGACTTATGTTCATGAAGCCTGAATGCCTCCGTTTCTCATTTGATCCAACGCTGTCTATTTTGCAAAAAACCGCCTCAACGACCCTCGAATATATGGATTACGCTCAACAGTGACAAGTTTGCACCATCGCGCTGTTTTACCTCGGCATCCCCAGATGGATAAGAATGGCCGTTTCCACGGCCGCCATGTCGGCCTTGCTCAAGTTCCCCATGGGATTTTTCAGGCGACGCTTATCTGCAGCCATGACCTGATCGGCCATCGCTTTGCCAGGCTTGTCGGAAAGCGTGACCAATGCCTCACCGGGATATTGGCGGTCTGTATTGCTGGTGAGTGGCACCACGACAACCCGCGCCAGATTTCGGTTGGCTGCGTCATTACTGACGATGACAGCAGGACGCGTCTTGCGTATCTCACTCCCTACCGATGGATCAAACTCCACCCACCAGACTTCACCGCGCTTCATCAGCCATGTCCACACCAAGGGTATTGCACCATACCATCGCATCGGCCTCGCGTTCCTGATCGGCGGCCATCGCCTTGTAGCCGTCATCCAGCGCGGAACCGAGGACATGTGGCCTGAGCAAGTCCTCGATGAACTGGCTCATGTGCCGCCTGCCGACGGTCCGGTAAAGCCCATCGTATACGGATTCATCCAGCGATATGGTCATTTTCTTGTGCATGGCACTCTCTTTTATACATAACACATAATGCCACTATACTACATTCTTTCGTTCCGCAGAACCCAACCCCTTCACGGTCTGCCGTTATTCGTTATAACACAAGAGGATTGGCCTGTATGACTTCGTTGGGTAAAATGTTTTTCGGAGATTCCGGTCAATGAGGAGAACAGTCGCCATGATTTATTCGCCACCTGGGCAGCCTGGAGCCAAAATTCACTATCGGTCCCATTACGACAATTTCATTGGGGGGCAGTGGGTTCCTCCGGTACGGGGGCAATATTTTGAGGTGTTGACTCCCATCAACGGCAAAGTCTATACGCGCGCTGCCCGTTCCACGGCGGAAGACATCGAATTGGCGCTGGATGCCGCCCATGCCCGTGCAGTGGATTGGGGGGGGACGTCTGCCGCCGAGAGGGCTGGACTCTTGTTCAAGATTGCTGAATGCCTGGAAACCAATCTCGAACTTCTGGCTTATGCAGAAACCGTGGATAACGGTAAACCCATGCGCGAAACGCTCAACGCCGACATTCCTCTGGCCATCGATCACTTCCGCTATTTTGCAGGCTGTGTGAGAGCCCAGGAAGGGGGCATCAGCCAAATCGATCAGGAGACCGTGGCCTATCATTTCCATGAACCTCTGGGGGTCGTGGGGCAAATCATTCCCTGGAATTTCCCTATCCTGATGGCTGCCTGGAAACTGGCTCCGGCGCTGGGCGCAGGAAATTGTGTGGTGCTGAAACCGGCGGAAGCCACGCCCATCAGTCTTTTGGTGCTGGTGGAATTGATTGCCGATCTGCTTCCGCCGGGCGTGCTCAATATCGTCAATGGATATGGACATGAGGCGGGTTTGTCTCTGGCGACCAGCAAGCGCATCGCCAAGATCGCCTTTACAGGGTCCACTTCGACGGGTCGGATCATTGCTCAGGCAGCGGCCAATCATTTGATTCCAGCGACATTGGAACTGGGGGGGAAATCGCCCAATATCTTTTTTTCCGATGTCCTGGATGCGGACGATGATTATCTGGATAAGGCCGTCGAGGGGATGGTCCTATTTGCTTTCAATCAAGGGGAAGTCTGTACCTGCCCCTCGCGTGCCCTGATTCATGAGGCGATGTATGAGCCTTTCATGGAGCGTGTGCTGACCCGGGTCAAGGCCATTCGCCAGGGCAATCCCCTCGATACTTCGACCATGGTGGGAGCCCAGACGTCCAAAGGGCAGATGACCAGGATCCTGTCCTACCTGGATCTGGGACGACAGGAGGGGGCGGAATGCCTGATCGGGGGGCATGCCATGACATTTCCCGGCGAACTGGAGGGAGGGTATTACATTGCCCCCACGCTGTTTCGGGGACATAACGGGATGCGGATCTTTCAGGAGGAAATCTTTGGTCCGGTGCTGGCCGTGACCACCTTCAAGGATGAAGCAGATGCGCTACGACTGGCCAACGACACGCTCTACGGACTGGGGGCGGGAGTATGGACGCGCAATGGGAACAGGGCCTACCGGATGGGACGAGCCATCAAGGCAGGACGGGTGTGGACCAATTGCTACCATGCGTATCCGGCCCATGCCGCCTTTGGCGGTTACAAGGAGTCGGGGATTGGGCGGGAAACCCACAAGATGGCGTTGAATCATTATCAGCAGGTCAAGAATCTGCTGGTCAGTTATGGCGAAAAGAAATTGGGGATTTTTTAGGGCGCGGGAGGGGAACCCTTTTTCCGGTCTGGTCGGGAGAATGCCGGTTTCCAATGAATCAGTTCACCGGCCCTCATGGGGTAAGCGATATGATATCCCTGTCCGGCTTGACAGCCCAATTCGAGAAGTAATCGATATTGTGAGATATCTTCTATGCCTTCCGCCACGGTCCGGCAGTCAAAGGCGCTGGCCAGGGAAAGAATGCTCTGGATGATGGCACGATCCGTGGCGCTGGAAACCATGTCGCGTACAAAACTCCGGTCGATTTTCAGTTCATCTACGGGCAGTTGCCTCAAATAGGCCAGAGAGGAGTACCCCGTACCAAAGTCATCCAGTGCGACACCAATGCCCAGACTACGACAGGAGTGGATGATTTCGCCCCCCTCCTGAATATTATCCAGAGAGAGCGTTTCCAGAATTTCCAGATTCAGAAGGCGAGGAGGGACGGTGGGATGAGCCAACACTCGACTCGTCAAATAAGGGATAAAATCAGGACGTTCTAGATGATGGGGTGAGATGTTGATGCTGATGGGAATTTCGCGTCCCTGTGCCTGCCATCGACCCAGTTGGATGAAGGCCTGGGCAATGACCCATTCGCCCACTTGGCTATCGAGATGGGTTTGGCTGATCTGCGGCAAAAATTCCTGGGGCGACAGAACTCCGCGTTCGGGGTGATGCCAGCGAATCAGGGCCTCCACTCCCAGCAGTTGCCCGTTGGACAGATCCACTTTGGGTTGATAGAGAAGAAATAATTCCTCACTCTCCAGTGCATTCTGGAATCGTTTGCGAAACTCCTGTTGTAGGCGCAGCAAGGAATCCATTTCAGGGTCATAGATCTGGATCTGATTTTTACCCGACTGTTTGGCGCTGTACATGGCTTGGTCGGCATGGCGCAACAAGGTCTCGGGGTCACTATGGTCGAGAGGGTAGACCGTAAGGCCCAGACTGGCGCTGAGGCTGACGGGAGGAGCGTCATTCAGGATGACCGGAAGCGCCAACTGGGTCAACAAGCGCTGCAGGGTGGCAAGGGATTCCTGCGCGTCGCGATAACCGGTCAGCAACAGAACAAACTCGTCTCCGCCCAAACGGGCGACCGTATCTCCTTCTCGCAGGACGTTCTTCATGCGCAGGGCCATCTCGATGAGAACCTGATCGCCGATTTCATGACCGAGGGAATCGTTGATTTGTTTGAAACCATCCAGATCCAGATAACCGATCACCAGCAGACGTTGGGAACGGGACGATAAAGCCAGAGTCTGCTGCATACGGTCGGCCAGCAATACCCGATTGGGCAAACCCGTCAGGGGGTCATAATGAGCGATGCGTTCCAATTCCTTTTCATGGTTCTTGAAATTGGTGATGTCGGTGAATACCCCCACATGGTGAAGTACCTGTCCCTGTGCATCCCGGATCAGTGAGATGGACAGAAGTTCCGCATAGATTTCCCCCGATTTCTTGCGATTCCACAGTTCCCCACGCCAATTTCCTTTTTCATGAAGCATTGTCCAAAGGTTCTGATAAAACTGCTCGTCATGTTTTCCCGACTTCAGGAAACTGGGCGTCTGCCCCAGTACTTCGTCCCGAGAATACCCGGTGATGGTAGTGAAGGAAGGATTGACGTCCAGAATGTTGTTCTGGTGGTCGGTGATGAGAATACCATCCAGACTGGTGTTGAAGACATTGGCATTGATCCTCAGTTGAGCCTCGACGCGTTTGCGCTCGGTGATGTCGCTGAATACGACGAGAGAGCCTGGGCGGCCGTTAAAGGTGACTGCAAGGTTGGCGACTTCTGCATCAAAGGGGGTTCCATCGCGGCAGAGCAACTTTTCTTCGATGAAGGGATTGTCGGCCCCCTTTTCGATGGTCGCAGCCGCCCGTTCCTTGACGATGTCACGAAAGTCGGGATGGACCAGGTCGAGTACAGGGAGGTCCAGCAGTTCTTGCGTTGACGCAGCATTGAACTGTTGTACTGCTTTCTGGTTGGCAAGGCACACCTTGCCCTCCTGATGGATCAGGATCCCGTAAGGGAGATACTCGATGAGGCGACGGAACTCTTCCTCCCGATGTTCCAACTGAGTGGTGAAATTCCTGAGTTCGGAAATATCATAGAACCAGCCAAGCACGGCATCCTGACCATGAAACTGGATGGGCATGTAGGAGGCAAGTACGGTGATCTGATCCTTGCCGGGAACCAGCAAATGGATTTCCCGATTCAGAACGTCATGTCCCTGCGCCAACTCTTTCAGGATGTGCTCATATTCTTCGGGGTGTTCGTAGTAGCGTTGGGGATCATCGCCTATGGCGGCGGGGTTATGAATCAACAGGGCATAACGCGGATTATGAAAAACGACTTGTCGTCCTCGGTCAGTAGCAATGCGCACAGCAATGGGACTGACGTTGAGGATGTCGAGAAGGCGGCGTTCATTCTCCTGCATCCGCAACTGTACTTCGCGTTGGGCAGTGATGTCATTGCCGATGATGACCAGGAAAGGGTTTCCCAACTCATCGCGAATGACGGTATTGTTCCATTCGAACCAGCAGATCAGGCCATGACGATTGACCCAGGGAAAAACAAACTGTTGCGTGTCGGGTATGGTCAAGGATTCAAGAAACTGGGTGCGGACAGTGGCTCGATCTTTTGTTTCGGTAAAACGGGCCCAGAAAAAGGGCTCCTGGCGGACCTCTTCAAACGAGTAACCTGTGAATCGTTCGGCCGAATGGTTGAAGCGCACGATCGACCCTTCCCGGTCGATGACCAAAATCAATGGGACAGCCAAGTCCAGAATGGTTTCGGTAAAACTCTTTCCGGTGTCAGGGAAGTGCCCATGCCCCTCGCTTTCCGAAGCATTGAATGAATGATTACTCATGATGATTTAAAGAACCCGTACCCACAGGCCCAGTATACCCCTGCGCGCAGGATAGTGTTTTGAAGAATGTCAATGATCCGATCCGATCATTCACCGAATATTCGAGGAGATTTTTGGAATCGGGCGGCCAACTGGACGGATGGGCAGCGGAAAGTGGATTCTGGCCCCTGGAGCAGGAATCAGGACAGGTGGTTCAGGGCGTGAATCAAATAAAACAGGGCACCCAGAGCAAAGAGGTACAGGAAAGAAAATCGGCTCATCATGCTGGTCTTCCGGGAATGAGCTGACGGGAACGCGCCTCTCAAGGGATTGGGCGCAGGGGAGGCTTTGGGTCGGGTGGCACGTTTAAAGTCCACAGGGATCATGAGGGCCTCCTGGGTTCGAGTTGTCGAGGGATCCGCACGACACGGGTTCCACATTCTCGGCCCATTATATTTCAATAAGGTTAACTCGAACTTAAACCTGTCTTTTTGAATTCGTTCCAAGACCCCGTCGAGTGATCGAACTCGGGGAACTTTATTCCGCAGTAGGGAGTCTTTATTACCGAAAGTCATGCGGCAAAAAAAGGGGAAAGGTCATGTGTAATGTAGGCGGAATGGATCGGCTGTTGCGGATTGTGGCTGGGCTGGTGTTGATCGGCTTGGCGGCCACCCATACGGTGGGTTTGTGGGGATGGATCGGGGTGGTTCCGCTCCTGACCGGTGCCATTGGTTGGTGCCCTGCGTATTCCCTCTTCAGGATTAAGACCTGTCGTACCAAACCTTGAATCGAGCGTCCCTCACATTCCGAGCAGAGCGTTGAGGCGGTCGGTATTGCAGTGAGCGGTGATCAGGTCAGCGAGGCGTTCCAGGTCGCTGTGGCGCTTTTCCTGGCGACTGGGAGCGGTTTCCGGGGGTACCAGTCCTGCCCAGTTCAGAAGGGCCCGTCGTGTGTCGGAGTGGTCGAACAGTCCGTGCAGGTAGGTTCCGAGTAATTGGTTGTCTGCGCTGAGGGTTCCCTCTCCTTCAAATTGCGAGAGGTTTGGCGCGAGGACAGCATCTTTATTCAGGAGAAAAGCCGGTCGTTCCAGCGCCGGGCCGTGGCTGATGCCCGCGTGAATTTCATACCCTTCTACAGGAATCGTGGGGGCCCAGGAGCAGTATCCTTCCCGGTGACGGAGGATTTTGTGGGAGCCTAGGGTGGTTTCCAGTTCCAGCAGACTTAACCCGGGGCTGGACCCTGCGCCTCCCTCCAATCCCAGTGGATCATGAAGGATTTTCCCCAGCATCTGAAGGCCGCCGCAGATCCCGATGACTTTGCCGCCATAGCGCAGGTGGTGGTGCAATTTCGATTCCCAACCCTGGGCGCGGAACCAGGCCAGGTCCGAGGCCACGGCTTTGGAACCGGGCAGGCAGATCAGGTCTGACGCAGGAAAGGATTGCCCCGCACCGACGAAATGCAGGTTCAAATCTGGAAGCAGACGTAATGCGTCAAAATCTGTGGCGTTGGAAATACGCGGAAAGGCGGGGACGACGATCTGTCCTCCGGAGCCTGGGGGACGATCTGGTTTCGGCAGGGCATCCTCTGCATCCAGGGAGAGATCGGGTAGGTAAGGGAGAACCCCCAGGACGGGTAATCCCGTTTTCTGTTCCAGCCAGACCAGACCGGGTTTCAGAAGAGTCAGGTCGCCGCGGAAGCGATTGATGATGAACCCTTTGACTCGTGCCCGCTCCGCTGGCGCGAGGAGCGCCAGGGTTCCGATCAGGTGGGCAAAGACTCCGCCCCGATCGATGTCGGCTACCAGCAGGACAGGGCAATCCGCAACTTCGGCAAACCCCATGTTCGCGATGTCATTTTCCCTGAGGTTGATTTCCGCAGGGGATCCTGCACCTTCCACCAGTACCACTTGATGTTGCCGTGCGAGACGTTCGTGAGCTGCCACTACGATGGGGAGAAGTTCTGCCTTGTAGTTCTGATAGTCGCCGGCTTTTAAGTGAGCAGTCACTTTCCCCAATACGATGACTTGTGCCCCCTGGTCGGTGACAGGTTTGAGCAGGACGGGGTTCATGTCGACATGGGAAGGGATGCCGCAGGCGATGGCCTGAAGTTCCTGAGCCCTGCCGATCTCACCCCCTGCCGCCGTGACGGCGCTGTTGAGCGCCATGTTCTGGGGTTTGAAGGGTGCTACGGAGATGCCCCGGCGTTTGAGCCAGCGTCCCAATGCGGCGACGACCGTACTTTTTCCTGCATCGGAGGTGGTACCCTGAATCATCAGGGAGCGGGCGCGTGTCATGCTGTTCCGGTTCCGTGTTTGAAACTTGAAAGCCCCTTGGTCAGGTGTTGCCACGCCAACTCGTTCCCGGGCAGTCCGAAACGTATCCCGTGATTTTTCGGGAAGTTTCGTACCCAGATGCCTTGCTGGGCCAGATGATCCTGCAGGCGTTGCGTCTGGGAAGCCAGGACCCATTGGAACAGTGCGGTGCCTCCCTGGGGGGGAAACTGACTGCGAGTCAGTAAGTCGCGTAAGCGCGCACTTTCTCTGATCAGTTTGTGCCTCATTGTTTCTTGCCATGAAACATCCCGCAAAGCCTGGATGGCCAACCATCGGGAAGGGCCGGAAATTGTCCAGGGACCCAGAGCGTCTTCCAGAACCTCGAGAAGGGGGGGAGGGGCGCCGACAAAGCCAACCCGGGCACCCGCCAGACCGAAAAATTTGCCCAATCCGCGCAGCACGATCAAACCGGGCGGCAGTGCCTTTCGAGCAAATTCGGGAAGAGTGGAGAGCATACTGTCTGTCGGAGTGGCATCCATGAAGGCTTCATCCACGATCAGCCAACCTCCGCGCGCAGCAAGTTCGGCATGCCAAGCCCATAACCTGTGCAGCGGAGTCACTTCCCCGGTGGGATTGTTGGGATTGACCACCACCAGAACATCGATGGACGATAAGTCCTGCCCCGAACTCCAGGGGACGACATCGTGACCCTGTCTGGCCCAGCAGGCCGCATGTTCGGCATAGGTGAGGGGTTGCAGGGCAACGCGACTGTGGGGACGCAGGGTGGGCAGTATTTGCAAGGCGGCTTGGGTGCCGGCCACGGGTAATACCTGGGGGAATCCGAAATGGTGACAGGCGGTTTTTTCCAGGCCGTCGTCCGTGCCCGGCAGACCGTGCCATAATTCGACGGGAATGGACGGGGTGGGCCAGGCATGGGGATTGATCCCGGTGGACAGATCGAGCCAGCGACCGGCGGGACGTCCAAAGCGGTGAACGGCCTGGGTCAGATTTCCGCCATGTTCAAGCATGGGCGGACAGTCGCCACAATGCGGGCATCCAGGTCATGACCACGGCCGAGAGGACCCAGAGGAAAGCGCCGCGGCGTACAAGGGTCAAGGCGCGGTCGATGTCGTTGCGCTGTGGCGAGCGCCCGCAACCCAAGCGTGGTCGTTCATGCCATTCACCTCCGTAGCAAGCCCATCCGCCCAGTCGAATGTTCAGGGAACCTGCACCGGCAGCCATGACCGGTCCAGCATTGGGGCTGTCCCAGCGGGGGGCTTGTTGCGACCAACAGACGAGAGCATGGCGGAACTTGCCCAAAAAGGCATAAGTGAAGGCGGTGAGACGGGCAGGTATCCAGTTGAGGACGTCATCGAAACGGGCAGCTGCCCAGCCAAAGTGAAGGTAACGTGTCGACTTGTAGCCCCAGGTGGCATCCAGGGTGTTGGCCAGGCGGTAGAGAATCACACCGGGTGCCCCGCCCACCCAGAACCAGAACAGGGCTCCGAAGACCCCATCATTCCCGTTTTCCAGAACCGACTCGCAAGTGGCGGGAAGAATCGCCAGAGTGTCTTCATCCCGGCTGACGATGGCCGCTGTCGCGCGTCGCGCCGCCTTGTCGTCCTGACGGTCGAGGGCCTGGCAAATGGGGCGGACATGATCGTGCAGACTGCGCAATCCAAGGGCAAAGTAGAGGGTCCAAAGGGAGAAGGCCGTGCCCCATCCATGGGCGAGACGACTCAGGACCAAGCTGATTCCCACGGGTGGTGCCAGGGTCATGACCAGGGCGAGGACACCGCGCAGACGGCTGGGGGCATAACTGCGGCGTTCCACCCACGCAGCCCAATGGCCAAATCCCACCAAAGGATGCCAGCGCTGCGGCTCACCCAGCAGACCGTCCAGGATGAGGGCGCCTGCCATCAGGGAGGAGGGGTGACTCAGAAGATCGGGCATCATGGCTCAATACGCGGGAGGGGTTCCCCCCACGCCGGCGGGCCAGTGATTTTCAAAGAGAACTTCATCGAGGCGCAGGCGTTGTCCCCATCCCGTGCTTTCCAGCAGGGGACGCGTATAAAATTCGCTGACTTGTCCAATGCACAACAGGGCGACGGGACGAGCACCAGAGGGCAGTGCCAGGAGCTGGGCAAGGCTCTCCGGATCGAAGAAAGAGACCCAACCCAGGCCAATGCCTTCTGCGCGGGCGGCCAACCACATATTCTGGATGGCGCAGCCCACGGAGGCAAGATCCATGTCGGGCAGGGTGCGGCGTCCAAACAGATGCCGTTCTCGTTCGGGCATCAATACGACCGCCAGAACCTCGGCACATTCCCCCAGACCCTCTATCTTTACTTTCATAAAATCATCGGTGCGGGTGGGCAAGGCCCGGGCCGTGGCCAGTCGTTCTGCTTCCACCAATGTCCGGATGTCCTGACGTTGAGCCGGATCGGTGATGCGAATGAAACGCCAGGGTTGCATATAGCCCACGGAAGGGGCCAGGTGGGCGGCCTCCACCAGTCGTTCGAGCAATCCGGCAGGCAAAGGGTCGGGCAAAAAATGACGCATGTCACGACGTTCACGCAGGGTGCGCCAGAGCGCTTCTCGTTCTGCGGCTGTGTAGGCATGCGGAAGAACGGTATCTTCACAGGGGGAGAAGGAGGGAGTCATCGGGTATTCCCCAGAAAAAACTGCGCGACTGCGCGCGGGTTGGAAGGAAAGTAACTGTGCAAATAGGTGGCCGTCAGACCATCGATGCAGTACACCGCTTCTCCTTCCTCATTTTGGGCGTTCTGAGCATGCGTGGTGGGAGGGAGCGTCGTCTCGAGGCGGGAATAATGAAAAGTGTGGCCGCGCAATTCTCCCTGGGGGGTATGCAAGGACTGCAGGCCCAGGGCAGCCAGACGGGGTTGAACGGTGGCTTCGCCGGGAATGAGCCCCACCAGATCGGCACGGTCCCCCTCTTTCGAGATCAGCCGTTGGGCCAGATAGGTCATTCCCCCGCACTCCGCCAGTATGGGTCTGCCGGCTTCATGGTGTTGACGGATGGTAGCCATGCAGTGGGAATGGGCGGCGAGGGACTTCAGATGCAATTCCGGATATCCGCCTGGCAACCACAGCGCATCGCAGGAGGGCAGGAGTTCTCCGCGCAGGGGAGAAAAAAATGTCAACTGCGCCCCCAGGGTGCGAAGCAGGGAGAGGTTGGCTGGATACAGGAACGAAAAGGCGTGGTCCCGGGCGATGGCAATGCGCAGGCCGTCCAGAAAACGTTCGGGAGGTGCCGAAGGCGCGGGGTTCGGGAAGGTCAGGGAAGGTAACTGGTCGAAGCAGCGCAGGGCTTCCGGCAGGGCCAGGGCTGCGTGGGTGAGGCGTTCCTCCAGGTCGGGCAATTCAGCGGCCTGCACCAGTCCAAGATGACGTTCCGGCAAGGTCAGGGCAGGGTCGCGCGTAATGGATCCCCACCAGGTCAGGGATGCCGGCAAACTGGAAGCCAGCAATCGGGCGTGGCGGGGACTGCCCACGCGGTTGGCCAGTACCCCGGCAAAGTCGAGACGCGCATCATAGTTCTTCAAACCCAGGGCCAGGGCACCAAAGGTCTGGGCCATGGCCGAGGCATCCATGACCACCAGGACAGGGAGACCCAGGAGGGCGGCAAGGTCGGCCGAGGAGGGCGTGCCGTCGAACAGACCCATGACTCCTTCCACCAGGATCAGGTCGGCGTCCAGGGCTGCCGTGGTCACCTGCTGGCGGCACTCTTCCTCTCCGCCCATGAACAGGTCGAGGTTGCCCACGGGATGCGCGCTGGCACTGCTCAGGATCATCGGGTCCAAAAAATCCGGACCGGTCTTGAAGATGCGGACCCGCCGTCCCTGTTGGCGGTGGTGCCAGGCCAGGGCGGCCGTGACCAGGGTTTTGCCCTGACCAGAAGCAGGAGCGGAAATGAATAGTGCGCGGGTCATGGGCGGGCTAGAGGTCGATCCCCGGTTGGGCCATGATGCCCGCACGAAAGGCATGCTTGATATCGGCAATCTCGCTGACCGTGTCTGCGGCCGCACACAAGGCTTCGGGTGCGGCGCGTCCCGTCACCACCACATGTTGATGGGGCGGTCGGGCGGCAATGACGGACAGGACCTCTTCCAGCGGCAGGTATCCATACTTGAACAGGTAGGTCATTTCGTCCAGGATCACCAGGTGGACGGACGGGTCGCTCAGGGCAACGCGTGCCTTGTCCCAGCCCGTCCGGGCTGCGGCAATATCCCGTTCCCGACTCTGGGTTTCCCAGGTAAAACCTTCCCCGCATTGTTCCCATCGAAGGTTTGCCTGGCGCTGGAAGAAGGATTGCTCTCCTGTGTCGCCCTTTCCTTTGATGAACTGGAAGACCGCCGCAGTCATCCCATGGCCCAAGGTTCGGGCGACCATGCCGAAGGCTGAACTGGATTTGCCCTTGCCGTTTCCGGTCAGGACCAGCAACACCCCGCGCTGTTCGCTGGCGCGGGCAATGGCTGCATCCACCACCGCCTTCTTGCGGGCCATGCGCGCTGTATGGCGTTGGGAACGCTCGCTTTCTTCACTCATTGAAAACCTCGACGATAAAAGGTCACTGTCCAAAGTGAACTTTCTCCCTTAAAGATTGCAGGGAAATGCCTCAGGGAATGAAAAGCGCAATCGGTCTTTGAGTGAAATGGCAACATCAGCATGAACACCGCCTCCCCGCAGTATTTCCGATGCGCCAGACCATCTGGCGACTTGATGCGAGGGGCCGGTCTCCGGGCTCGTTTCCTGACTTCACCGTCTTCCCGGTCCTGCGGCGTCAACCAACAGGATCAGTGACATGGGGGGCGAAGCCTTCGAAACTTACCGTTGCGGGGGCAGCACAGGGTTTGCACCTGTTTCCCGTTTCACCCCTCCCGTGGACGCGCGGGAAGGACACCCCAAATGTGAAACAGATCACATTTGCAGGGGAAAATTATAGCACGGGGCCCCGATTGATTGGGCTTGGGTGAGTTATAATTTGACCCAGCCAAAATGATCTGTGGGACGATGACGGAAATGATGAAGAAAAACATACTGGATGCAGGTTCGGGATCTGTGCGGGAAAATCTCTCGATTCTGTCTTCGTCAGAAGCATGAAAAAACCGGTCCAGCAATCGATCCCTTTCGAAGAATATCCTCCGGAAGCGAATGCGGCAAACCAACCCACCCGGGTAGTGGAAGTGGTGGTTCAGAAATCCTTTGTGGGAAAGTCTCAAGGGGTATTCAAGAAACTGGTTCACCAGATCGATGGAAAGAAACAGGTCTTGCGCCAGTGGCAAGAGTATAAAGTGCGACATCGCCAGCGGGTGATCGATGAAATTATTCCGCTGCAACAAGAAATTCATTCAGCGCGGCGTGAGATGATCCTGTTCATCCATGATATTTTGCGCCCTGAAGGAAGAAAGCCGCCAGGATTACGCCTGGGAAAGGTGCAACAGCGCAAATTGGTCAATGTGTTGTTGAATCTGGTGAATGGACTATTGGATGAGGCGCCTGAAGATCAGGAACTGGAAAGTATTCACGATGAATACTCGTCCATGAGCCGGGAAGAAGTTCAAGCCCTGGAACAGGATCAGGATCGTCTCGTTCTCGAGGAATTGTTTGGCGTGGATTTGAGTGATTACGATGGAGAGGGCGATATCATGCAGTTTGCCCACCAGAAAGCACACCAGAAGCAACAAGCGGATGAAGAGAAGCGGGCGGCACGCCAGAGGCAGAGGAAGGGTGCAGAATCCGCGAAAAAGAAATCGGGAGAAGATTCGCCTCTGAGCAAGAAAGAACAGGAAGCCCGGGAGGCCAGTTTGTCCGTGAAGGAAGTGTACCGGAAATTGGCGAGTTCCCTGCATCCCGATCGGGAAAAAGACCCGGTGGAGCGGGTGCGCAAGACAGAGATCATGCAAAAGGTGAATCAGGCGTACGCGGACAATGATCTGTTGACCTTGCTCAATCTGCAATTGGAGATCGAGCAGATCGATCCGGATCACATCCTGATGCTCCCCGAGGAACGCCTTAAAAATTACATCCGTGTGCTGCGTAGCCAACTCAAGGAACTGGAACAGGAAATCGAGAGCGAACTTCTTGCTTTTATGGACACAGGGCCGCACTATGGTTCCATTACCCAGGAACTGGTTGAGCGAGAGTTCAATGCCGAAATAAAGTATCTGCGGGAGGTGGCTGCGCAGATTCAAAAGGATCTGGAAGATTTCAATGATCCGGGAATTTTTCGCCGATGGCTCAATCAGTTTCCGACAAACGGAGATTTTTTTGGGAGTCATTTTTAATACTTGACCAGTATGGAGTCGATATGAAATCACTTAGAATGCTCTTGGTATCACTGGCGATTGCTGCGGTTCCTGCTCTGGCCAATCCACTCTCCGGATTGGCGGATTCGGCATTTCAGAGTAAGAAGGACCAGATCATGACTTCGCTCAAGTCCTGTATTTCCCCAGCCACGAATGAGGAACAATTGAAGCAGTGCTTGTTGTCCCAACTGAATCCTTTGTCCGCCTCTTCTCCTATGCCCAACCCCAGTGGGGGAGCCGCTTCACAACTTATGCAAAATCCGGGATCAGCATTGCAAAGCCTGGGGAATGGCTTGTAACTTTTTTATTAAGTTGATAAAACAACCGCATGAGGCAGTTAGATCTTTTTAATGATACGTTGTCCATTCAAAAAGCCAATTGCCTGTCGGCAGTGCTTTTGATGCGTGACTGGGATGCAATGCCCAGCGCTTTGTCGGAATTGGTCAAGGTTGACGATGAAGGACAGTATTATCCCAAGTTCAAGCAACTCTGCACCCTTATCACACACGCTCTGACTGTCCTGGCATCCAAGGAAATCCGCTATGAAGAGTGTTCTCATTTGGGGGAAATGTTCCAGTCTACCCTTGCTTCCCAGGCAAACTTGCTGATGGGCAGTGCAGGGAACGAGTGGATTTGTTCTTTCTGGAGTGAATTGGCAGAAAAGTTCGAGCGAATTGGAGAGCGTGGAAAGGAAGACAGCGTTGAAGCCTACCTCAAAGCGCACCGATGGTCTGATGTTCTGCGTGTAGTCAATAATTCGTTTTTGGGTAAGGAAATGCGCTCTTCTGTGCAGCGTTGGCTCTGTCTGGGATATTTGGCGTTGGGGCACCGGAATGAAGCAATTCAGTCATTGTTGCGTTACGCTTGGTTATCTCCTGAGGGTATGGAAAACCTGATTCAGGAATCGAGTTGCGCTTCTTGGGCGCAATTTTGGCAAGGATTCCAGCGGGATATTGGAGACCTTGAGAATGACTGGTTTCCTGCCTGGTATTTGCATGAATTTCGTCCTTTGGAGTGGCGGTTTGAGTCTTACCCGGGAACCGTGGCGGCCCGTGCTTACCAAGTTCTATTGGGTCTATTGCTGCGTGAATCCCGAGGAATAGATAGTACTTTGATGGCGGATCGTGCAAAACTGAAAGGTTTAAGTCCAGAATTCTTTGCATTCTATCTCCGCTACCGTTAGCCTAATGGAAATGCTTTGGCTAGAACGCCTGATTCTGGCTTTGCTGTTGTTGTTTTTCTGCCGCATTCTTCTGTTTGTCGATTTCTGCAGACATTTGCTGGTATGCGGATATATCTTTGTAATCCAGGTAGGTGGTGGTATCGGGCCACCCTCGCTTCACTTCGATGCGCATGCCTTGAGGAAGGTTCCAGTGTGCGTTCACGGGTCCCAAGCCCATATCTCCTTGTTCGGAAGAGGGGGGGCCATATTTGTTGCTGACCATTTTTATGACTTTGCCCACTAAACCCGTGTCCATGAAGGTACTGAAGGTGTATTCCGCGAAGGCAAAGCGGTTGGTGGCGCTGACATAACCCACAGACAAGCCACTGGCTCCCTCCAGTACATCACCGGGGTTATATTCGTCTACCCAATAAAGGTCATTTTCTCGTTTTTGTTGCACCCCGGCTTTTTTGAGGGCATCACGCAGTTGAGTGCGAGTGGCATTCTTTAGCGGTTGACCAAACAACTCCAGAGTTGATGGAAAAAGTAACAATAATTATTACAAGGGATAAATAATGAATAAAAGATTTTCTCAAGGGATTGTCGGCAGTATGGTGGTCCTCTGTGTGGCTCTGGCAGGGTGCGCAAGCACGGGAAACGAGAGTATTCGGGCGGAATCCTCATCAACGATCAAGGACAAAATCGTGGAAGGGAAAACGACACAAACTCAAGTTCAGTCGATGTTTGGGGCCCCTACCGTGACGTCGTTTACAGATAGTGGTCTGGAAGTCTGGACCTATGATTTCACAAAAATGTCGGCGGATGCCATCAGTTATGTGCCTGTAGTAAACTGGTTCGGTGCCAGTTCTAGCGGGACGAAGAAATCTTTAGTGGTTCTCTTCGACAAACAGAATGTTGTCCAACGGTATTCCTTGAAAGAAGCCGAGGTCAGCCAAAAGACTGGACTATTCAATAGATGATTGACGACGATTTCATGAGAAACAGGAACTGCGCTCGAGATTTCGTGCTGGTGTGTCTGATAAAGTAGGCATTCTTGTGATTCCGGGGTACTTAATGGGAGGCAGCATATCCATTGGGTACCCCGCTTGATTTCTTGATTTTCATCTTGAACCCAAATTGTTCATTAGAGATTTTTCTTCGGCATAATGTCAGGCGGCCCCGATGCGTTAGCCCACATGGAAGTGAACCAGGCCCTTTGCTTTCTTGGGATCGACAGCATCAGTCGTTTTGGCTCATCGGTCCTTGAATTTGTTTTCCACGCACCTCCAACAGACAGTACGAGGCCATGCAGGGTGGATAAGGTATGTTGCACCCGTGCCGCATCACGGATGACGGAATAAACTCATCAGGTTGTAGGCCAGCATGGCAAATCCAAGAGCCGATTCTGTCGCCCAAAAGTCCCTGAGATTGAAGGCATCCAGACCAAAGTCGGCTTTCAATTCCTTGATCCTGTTCT